>JBLMZZ010000120.1:0-59730 GCA_050259095.1 Omnitrophica WOR_2 bacterium
ATTTGAATCACATCGTAGGGACGCACGGCGTGCGTCCTTAAAAATAGTCTCAAAAACTCTTTTCTTTTAATGCCACTATGGCAGGGGTGATACCTTTTGATACCTTTTGATACCTTCTGTCAGTTCTCGTGTCAGTCTTTTTTACTGCCAAATCCTGACACCTGGGTATCAAAAGGTATCATTTCATAAGTTTTCCTCCTATAGCATGAAAGTTGCTTTTAGCTATTAGTTCAAAAGCGGGAACACTGGAACATTGAAACACCGGAACATTTCGCTGAACGCTGAACGGCATTGACGCTGAAAGCGTTAAGGTTCTTTGACATCTTGTAAAAAATTACCCATAAATGTTGTGAAACATTCACGGTACATCAATGCATATACTATTGTGCAACTGTCTGGTGTATATTTGATTTGGGAAAGTGAGGGCGCCTGTCAAATAGATTCAATGTTATTACTAACCTTCCAGGCGCCCTCACTTTCCCCCCAATCCAATGACAGAACCCGTCATCTCGCAGCGAAGCGGAGAGATCTTTTGAAGTAGTTAACTGACCTTGATTTGAATCACATTGTAGGGACGCACGGCGTGCGTCCTTTCTATTTCATTCTTTTTGAATGGTCACTGACTTAAATTCTGAAACCTTTGCCACTCTAGCGAAGATGGCTCCTACTTAATTAACAAACCAATCTTCAAGCCTCCTGATACAGAGATAGGGGCATCTCCATTGCCTGCAACAAATCCTGAGTGATAGGTGACGTGGTCACCTGTGGCAGTGTTAAAGCCATATCCCAGACCAAAATGCCCGTCAATTGAAAAAGCATTGTCAAATACCCATTGTTTGCCAATTACTAACTGTAGTGCAGCTGCAAACACTGATTCCCTGCTACTCTCAGAAGTGTAATACCAGTATTGATATACTTGATCGTAAACCTGAGTCTCATGCCATACATTCTGTCCTACTAATCCCATGGATATTTCAGGTTTTAAATAACTTCCTTTTAACAGGTGGGCATATCTCATTCCCCTAAGATAAAAATCAGGACTCTTAATAAACTTATAACCAAACTTCATAAAAACGCCACTTGCATTACCATCATACATATCTAGTCCAAGGCCTGCAAGACCAAGTGTTGCTTCTACACTTCTACCGGGTCTGAGGCTATGCTCCCATGCAAGAGTAGTATTCCCGAAAAGCGGCGCCATGAACTCTATCTTGAGTACATTCTTATAATTGTCTTCGTAGTTGGCAGGATTATTCATATCCTTTTCAAAGGCCATTTCTTCTCCATTCTCAAAGATGATCTTTTTAATGTTATCCTTAGCAATTGAAAAAATTACATCTTGTGAATATTCAGGAAGGAGATATTTCACTTCATCAAGACCAACCTCTTTGATCTTACATTTAATCATTTCATCGTTTTTCTTAAGGATTATATCCTGAGAAAAAGCTGGTAGTGTGAACGTCAACAATAAGATACTCAGAACAAGCAGGTGTGGTTTCATAAGTTGGCTTTATAAGGTTAGTCAGATGCCTAATAGAGATGTAAAAATAAGAGAAAGGTTGCAATTCGCCAAACTATTTACCCGGGGGCACTCATAAAACTAAAGAATGTCAGTTAAAAATAGGTTAGAAGACATTGTTATTCTCTTTTATCCCAAATATCAGCGTACTTTTCCTTATTACGTTCAAAGACTTTCTGAGCAAACCGACAACCGGGAATAATCTTTTTTTTATTCTCTCTTGCCATTTCAACCATTGTATCAATGAGCTTCATACCCAATCCTTTACCACTCATATCCTCGTTAACACTAGTGTGATCAATAACATAGTTGTTTTCATCATTGATCATATAAGCCAAATCAGCAACTTCTTCATTATCCTCATAGATAAATATTTTGCCGGTTCTGCCACTCTCTTTTTTCTCAATATTCATAATAACTGAATTAGAATTTTCAAATAGTTGTAACGTTTTATTAATGTAGTTTGTTGACCTTCGCTAAATTAGTATTCGTTTAATTCATACTGTTTTCTTACTTTTGCCACCATGCTCGAACAATTGCAGGAATATATAGAACAACATGAACTGTTCAATTCATCTGACCCCATTTTATTGGCAGTCAGTGGAGGTATCGATTCGATGGTAATGGCTGAATTATTTCACCGTGCAGGTTATAAATTTGCTGTTGCTCATTGTAACTTTGGATTAAGGGGTTCTGAATCTAATCAGGATGAGGCTTTTGTTGCTTCAATGGCAGAAGCTTTTCAGGTGCCTTTTTTCGTGAAACACTTTAAAACCAGAGAATATGCCGGTTTTAATAAGATTTCTGTTCAGATGGCTGCCCGCACATTACGATATGAGTGGTTTGAAGAGTTGCTGCAGACAGAAGGATATAAGGCAGTTGCTACTGCACATCATCTTGATGATCAGATTGAAACCTTCTTTATCAATGTATTGAGAGGAACAGGCATAAGTGGACTGCATGGAATACTGCCTTTCAGAATCAATATTGTGCATCCTATGATGTTTGCCTTCAGAAGGCAGATTGAAGAGTTTGCATCTGATGAAGCAATCTCTTTCAGGGAAGACAGCTCTAACCGCACTACCAAATATGTAAGGAACAAGATCAGACATGACCTTATTCCTTTACTTGCAGAGATTAATCCCGAGTTCCGTAAGACTATTACTGCTACTATCGATCGCATAAGAGAGGCTGAAACATTACTTAGAAGTCATGTATCTCAATTATCAGCCAAAATTATGACTGAGGATAATGGAATATTTAAGATCAGTATTAATGACCTTAAACTGCTTCAGCCGGTTGATTTATACCTGTTTGAATTGTTACAACCATTTAATTTCAACCGCTCTGTTTGTATTGAAATTACTCAGTCACTCAATGAAATACCCGGTAAACTGTTCTTTTCAGCTACTCACAGGCTATTAAAAGATCGAGAATACCTTATAATCACTGAGACCGGACAGGAAACAGTTGAATCACATGCTGAAAGTTATATTGAGGAAACGACTACGGAGATAACTAAACCTGTGCATCTTAAAATATCACGTTTTAATAATGACGGTGAAGTTAAAATACCAAAATCAGGCAACATTGCCCTTTTTGATGCATCAAAACTCAAGTATCCTTTGAAACTCAGAAAGTGGAAAGAAGGTGATTCATTTATTCCTTACGGAATGACAAGTAATAAGAAACTGAGCGATTTTTTTATTGATAACAAATTTTCAATCGTTGAAAAAGAAAATGCATGGTTACTTATTTCCGGGAAAACGATCATGTGGCTTGTGGGGCACCGCATTGCCAATCCTTTCAAGGTAACTAACGATACTGAACAGATATTAAAGATTGAATTACTCGATTAACCTAACAACCTAATTATATTCTACTTAACGAATTAATAGAATGAAAAAGCAATCCTGCATTAGTTTCTTATTAACAAGCTCATTTCTGCTGGCATTCATGTTTGTTTCACAAGCACAGGTATTTAATCCGGTTAAGTGGAGTTTTAGCTCCAAACAGATAAGTCCTGATGAAGTGCAACTTACTTTCAGGGCCACCATTGATAAAACATGGCATATGTACTCACAGGACATCAAGAGTGATGATCCTGCTAAAATGACCCCTAACCCTACACTATTCACTTTTGAAAAGAACAATAACTTTAAACTCATAGGGAGAGTAATTGAGCCAAAACCAATTGAAGAGTACGATGCACAGTTTGAAATGATATTAAAGTACTTTGCTAATGAAGCTGTATTTACTCAAAAGGTAAAAGTACTCTCAGATAAAGATTTCAAGATTAAGGGTTACGTCGAGTTTATGGCTTGTGATGATAAGCAATGTATCCCTCCGAGTGAAGTTGAATATGAGTTCAATATAAAGGGTAATCCAAAAGGAACTACTGTTGCTCAGGTTCCAACAGATAACACCGGCACTCAAACCACTACTGAAAAGGTTGATACTGCCTCAACATCAGTAAAAGCATCAACAGATACTATTCCCGGTAAAGTAACGGCACTTGAAATAGCAAAGAGTGAAAAAAAGGAAGATTCTTTATGGAAGCTTTTCCTCTTGTCATTCCTTGCCGGGTTAGCTGCTATTCTTACACCATGTGTGTTCCCAATGATCCCAATGACAGTTACCTTCTTCCTTAAAGAAGCAGATAAAATGAAGGCTAAAGCACAAGCCATCATATACGGATTATCCATTATTGTTATTTATACGGTTATCGGAACATTGGTAGCTATTGCTTTTGGAGCCAACTTTGCCAACTTCCTCAGCACACACTGGCTGCCTAACATATTGTTCTTCCTTATTTTTCTGTTTTTTGCTGCTTCATTCCTTGGTATGTTTGAAATTACGTTACCAAGTTGGATCATCAACAAATCAGATGCTCAGGCAGATAGGGGAGGTGTCATCGGATCATTCTTTATGGCATTTACATTGGTGCTTGTTTCATTTTCATGCACCGGTCCTATTGTTGGCTCTATTCTCGTTGCTTCTGCGGGAGGTAAAGTACTAATGCCCATAATAGGTATGCTTGGATTTTCATTGGCTTTTGCACTACCGTTTACGCTATTTGCTTTCTTCCCCCGCTGGCTAAACAGTATGCCTAAATCGGGTGGCTGGCTTAATTCTGTAAAAGTAGTACTCGGATTTCTTGAACTTGCGCTTGGACTAAAGTTCCTCAGTATTGCCGATCAAACATACCATTGGGGAATCCTCGACCGTGAAGTTTATCTTGCTTTCTGGATCATCATCTTTGGGCTTTTAGGATTATATTTAATTGGTAAATTGAAACTTGCACATGATAGTGAACATAAGTTTATAAGTGTACCACGACTCATTCTCGCCATCATCACATTCACTTTCGTTCTCTACATGATTCCGGGTATGTTTGGTGCCCCTTTAAAGGCTTTATCAGGATATCTGCCACCTCAGGCAACACACGATTTCGATTTGAATAAGATTATTCGTGAGAATGTTGAACTCTTCTCAGCGGGTAATCAATCAGGTCAAAACGGCGGAAACTTATCGAATGAACTTTGCGATACTCCCAAGCATGGTGATATTCTACATCTTCCCCACGGGTTGAAAGGTTACTTTGATTATGAACAGGGTCTTGCTTGTGCTAAAAAGCTCAATAAGCCTATCTTTATTGACTTTACCGGACATGGTTGCGTTAATTGCCGCGAAATGGAAGCACGTGTATGGTCGGATCCTAATGTTTTAAAGCGACTAAAAGATGAATTCATCGTCATTGCTCTTTATGTTGATGATAAAACAGAGTTGCCTCAAAATGAATGGATCACTTCAACCTACGATGGCAAAGTGAAGAAAACAATTGGTAAGAAATATGCCGATTTCCAAATCAGCCGTTTTAATGTCAATGCTCAACCTTATTATGTGTTGCTTGACACCAAGGGTGAATTACTTATCACCCCCAAAGCATACGACCTTAATGTAGATAATTTTGTAAATTTCCTTGATTCAGGCATTGCAGAGTTTAAAAAGAGATAAACGAGAATACTGACCAACTATGAAAAAACTTTACTTATCACTGATATTATTCTGTTTTTTTCTGTTCAGTGTCAGCTCTCAACCTTTTACTTCAGTTTCAAATCCATTCCCTGGACTGGGAAGATGTGCTGCTGCATTTGCTGATTTCGACAATGACAATGATCTTGATCTTATTATGTCTGGACAGGATAATAACTATAACCCTGTCTGTAAGATTTTTGAGAACACTAATGGTGAATTTACTGCTGTTGATAATGGTTTAAAGGGTTTGTATAATTGCGCATTGTCGGTTGCCGATTATAACCACGACCATCTTATGGACTTTGTTATAACCGGACAGGGATTTACAGGCAATAAAACTTATTTATACCGCAATACAGGATCAAACCAGTTTATGCTGGCTGATAGTACAATCTTTGCTGCAGGTGCTGACGGCGATGTTGCTTTTGGTGATTATGATAACGACGGCTTTGTTGATATTGCATTATCAGGCAATTGGCAGTCGAAAATATACCACAATAGCACTGATGGCACTTTCTCTGAAACCCAGATTGTATTACCGGGTCTTAATTCGCCTGCCATTGCATGGGGTGATTGTGATAATGATGGCGATCAGGATCTGTTGATGGCAGGTGATAATGGCACACCTGTTACACTGGTTTTGAAAAATGAATCAGGTACTTTCACTGATATGCATGCCCATATTGATGGTGCCGTTGGTGGAGATGCTGGTTTTGGTGATTATGATATGGACGGAGTATTAGATGTGCTGGTAACAGGTAAAGATTCAACATTAGACCCTGTGTCGTATATCTTTAGAAATAAGGGAGATAATTATATCAATGCATCGGCCGGTTTTGTTGGTACAGCTTTAGGTCCTGCAGATTTTATTGATTATGATAATGATGGAGATCCTGATGTTATGCTAGGAGGACAGAATGCAACCTGTGGAACATCATTTACGCGTGTTTATAGCAACGATGGCATTGGAGGATATACTGAGTTCCCTGCAGGTTTTGCATTTGCAGAAAGGTCTGCATCAGCATGGGGTGATTATGATAATGATGGAGATCTGGATATGTTCTTTGCCGGTATTTCAGGTAGTCCTGTCAGGTTTCTATACAGAAATGATTTGCTTACTTCAACTTTTCAACCGAATACCCTTCCTTCAATCCCAGAGATCACTGATCTTTATGTGTATGGCTCAAATGTGGTAATTAACTGGGACTTATGCAATGATGCGCAAACACCGTCAGCAGCACTTACTTATAACTTAAGGGTGGGTACAACCCCCGGTGGGATAGATGTAGTTAGTCCGAATGCAGATCCTGTTACAGGAGTCCGATATGTACCTGCTGCAGGAAATCAATCAGCCAGTTTATTCGCTAAGTTAAAAAATCTCCAACCGGGCACCTATTACTTTGCACTTCAAACTATTGATCAGTCATTTGCTGCATCCCCCTTCTCTGCCGAACAATCATTCATCATTCTTCCAACAGGATACTCTAATCAAGTAATTGGTAATCAAGAGTGCCTGATAACAAGGGAAGGATCAAACCTCCATATTTCAACCGGCCTATCTGGCAAAGTAACCATTTCACTATTATCAATACAGGGCCGGGAGCTACAGAGTCTTGAATTTAATGAGTCGGATATGCTGGTTCCAGTCGCAGAATTTCCAAAAGGAATCTATATCTTAAAAATCCAAACATCCAATGGCTGCTTAAGCCGAAAAATAATGCTTTGAGATACAAGCGTTTATTTAGAATCTTATCTTAATGTACCTTCTATATTGAGCCTAAAAATTAATTGTTAATTTGAAATCACAAAACAATTAGTAAAAGACTGTTGTTGGTTAATAAAAATCAATCTTTTTAAAAATCAAAAGACAACGAAACATGGTAAAGTTGCATCCTTATGTTAATTTCAATGGCAATTGTGAAGAAGCCTTTAATTTTTACAAATCAATTTTCGGTGGTGATTTCACATACGTAGGTCGCTTCAAAGATATGCCTAATAGCCAAAACATGGAAGCTGCTGATAGTAACAGGATCATGCATATTTCCTTACCCTTAGGTGGAGGCACAATACTGATGGGAAGTGATATTCCAAACTCAATGGAGAATCAATTTAAAGAGGGTACAAACATTACGCTTTCACTAATACCGGAAAGTGAAGAGGAAGCCCGTAAAGTTTTTGATGCACTAGCTGATGGTGGAAGAGTAAATATGCCGCAGGAGAAAACCTTCTGGGGTTCACTATTTGGAATGTTAACCGACAAGTACGGAATCAACTGGATGGTTGATTATGAACTTCCAAAAGAAGGATAAAAAGCACACTTCTTTAAGCCTCCTACTCAATTCAAGATTAATCTGTGAACGATCTTATTTAACTTTTATCTTAGCTTTAGTTGGTTAAATGAAGCTAAGGTAAAAGTTGAATAGATGTATTTTTATGATTCCTTAACGTACTGATTTGGTGTTACAAAATTATAAAACTTTAAGCCATAGACATTTAGTAAGATAATTATTTTTATCTTTGCGCCTTCTTTAAAAAAAACAAACGTGTGCTAGAAAACCACGTTAAAAACTAGTTTATGAAAAATACCGTATCAGTTACCTTCATGCTGACAGGCATTTTATTCACCGCCTGTTTAATTATTGCAAACATTATTGCTGTTAAAATTGTTGAGGTTGGACCTCTTGCACTACCAGCCTCTATCTTGATTTTCCCGGTGACATACATTCTGAATGATGTAATTGCCGAAGTATGGGGATTTCGTAAAGCCAGACTTATCATCTGGTCGGGTCTTGCAATGAATGCTGTAATGGCACTCTTCTTCAGCCTGTCAATAGCTTTACCTGAAGCTTCTTTCTGGAAAGATCAGACTCCTTATGCTCATATTTTAGGATCAACACCACGATTGGTATTAGCAAGTTTTGCTGCTTATCTCACAGGTTCTTTCCTGAATGCTTTTGTTATGAGCAGAATGAAAGTCTTTCATAAAGGTAAATACTTTGGGGTTCGTGCTGTAATATCAACCATTGTGGGTGAAACAGCCGATTCGTTTATTTTCATTACAGTTGCTTTTGCAGGTATATTTCCTATGCACGATCTACTGCTCATGATAGCAACGCAGGTACTGCTAAAAACTCTGTATGAAGTTATAGCACTGCCTGTTACAAGTAGAATTGTAAAATGGTTTAAGCAGATTGAAGATACTGATGTGTTTGATACTTCTGTTTCATATAACCCCTTTAAAGTGAAAGAAGTCTGAAACTTTTAAGCTTAATTAAACTATCAAACATAAAAAGGAAGCTACATGGAAGATTTCAGAAACCTTGGTAAACATTCAGAAGTTAATTTTACCTATGATAAATCGGTGCTCGAAACATTCGATAATAAACACTCTGATCATGATTACTGGGTAAAATTCAACTGTCCGGAGTTTACTGCTCTTTGCCCTGTTACCGGGCAACCTGATTTTGCTACCATTTACATTTCATACATTCCGAATGAGCGAATGGTAGAGAGCAAAAGCCTGAAACTTTATCTCTTTTCCTTCAGAAATCATGGTTCTTTTCATGAAGATGTGGTGAATATCATTATGAATGATTTGATTGAGTTGATGCAACCACGATATATTGAAGTGCTTGGTAAATTCCTGCCACGTGGAGGTATTAGTATTCATCCTTGGTGTAATTATGGAGAGCCGGGAACAAAGTATGAAACCCTTGCAACGTATAGATTGAATAATAGAGACTTAGGTTCTCTTACTGAAAAATCAGATATTCTGTCAGAATAAGCGGATCTTTTGCTTATAAAATATCTCTTTCAATTATCTCCAGCATTTTTGCAGGTTCCTCAAACAAGGGACTGTGTGCAGACTGTTCAAAGGTGTAGAAATTCTTTACCGGAGCATTTATATGATTAAAATATTTCCTTGCCAGATCGTATGATACCGTATAATCATAAACGCCATGAAAAAAGTAAACGGGTATTGGAATATCAATCAATTTACTCGATAAATCAGTTGAAAGAATAGTGTCCCAAATGACACTTACCCCTGAATGTGATTTTCCATACCACAAGTTGATTTTCTCTTTTAAAGTGTATTCTTTACAAGCAAGTGAAGGTAGAAATATCCCGGTGATTACGGAATTCATACGGTGCATTGTACCCACCCCCAGTTTGTGCATAGCAGCATCACGTAAAGTGATGTAGTTTTTTGAAGGACCAGAAGTTAGGCTTACAGGGGCTTGTTCAAGTCTCTTAACCCATTTTTTATTGCCCTGCTCTTTGAATTTTTCAAGCATATAATCATGAGCAAGCTTTTCTGATTGAAGCTGATTTGTAATCTGAGCAACTCCCAGATAAGCATAATAGAGTTCGGGAGCTTCAACCACCGCTTGAAGACCAATGAAAGTCCCGCCGGAATGTCCCATAATATATATCTTCTCTTTATTAAAACGCTTACGCAAATAGTTGGTGATTTCTTTAGTGTCATCAATCATTTGCTTTGGTGTTATCAGGCTCCCTGAATTTTTGGCATCATAAGATAATCCTGAACCGCGTTGTTCCCACCACACAACGGTGAATAGATTTTCAAGTCCTGTAGGATATTTTCGTGTGAGGAAATAATCTGGCATACCTCCATGCAGATAAAGCAACACCGGGTTAGTAGTGTCAATACTTTTAATAAACATCCCCTGTTTACTACCGTTGATGTTAATCATGATTTTTTCGGAAAGACTTTTAGTAATGGGATTGCCATCTTTATCAACAAGTGGTATGGCCTTTCCCGGACTAATCAAAACCATTACGATATAAATGATTAGCATGCAGGATGCTAATACGGATATACTTATAAGCATAATGCGCCCTCCCTTTTTGTATCGATATGATTTTTTCATTTCAAGAAAGCATCAGATTATTACAATCTTCAACATCAACTATCGGAAATTATACATGCTTGTGCACTTAAGTTTAATCTCCAAAAGGGTTAGCATACCAAGGCAAAATAAGTAACTAAATAAAACGCAGTAGTCCTATTCGCTGTAATATTTATAAAACCAGGGTATTGTTTCTAAACCCTTATAGAAATTAGCAAGCATGAAGTTCTCATTTGGTGAATGGATAGCATCTGATTCCAGTCCAAACCCCATCAGGATAGATTTAATGCCCAACACCTTTTCAAATGTTGAAATGATAGGAATGCTTCCACCGCTGCGGAAAGGAATAGGTTTCTTTCCAAAAGTCTTTTCATAAGCTCTGCTTGCTGCTATATAAGCTTTATCACCCGTAGGAGATTGATATCCATAACCGCCATGAAGGTTTGTAACTTTAACTGTCACTGAATCAGGTGCAATACTTTTAAAGTAATTTTCGAATAACACTGAGATATCATTATGATCCTGATTAGGTACAAGTCGCATTGAAATTTTAGCATAGGCCTTTGACGGAAGTACAGTTTTAGCTCCTTCTCCGGTGTAGCCTCCCCAAATACCGCATACATCAAGAGTGGGACGTATACCGGTGCGTTCAATGGTACTATACCCTTCTTCGCCAAATACTTCTTTAACAGCTATTGCATTTTTATACTCCTCTGCATTAAACGGAGCTTTTGCCATTTCTGCTCTTTCCTCTGCTGAAAGCTCAATAACCTTATCATAAAAACCAGGAATTGTGATACGGTTTTTATCATCAGTTAAAGATGCTATCATCTTAGATAGTATATTTATAGGATTAGCAACTGCACCACCAAATAATCCTGAATGAAGATCACGGTTTGGGCCGGTAACTTCAACTTCAAGATATGCAAGTCCGCGCAAACCAACAGTAATACTTGGAATATCAACAGCTATCATACCGGTATCTGAAACAAGGATGATATCTGCTTTAAGCATCTCTTTATGAGTCTTGCAAAATTGTTCAAGATTAGGTGAGCCTACTTCTTCTTCACCTTCAATCATGAATTTGACATTACAAGGTAACTCACCGGTTGCTAACATTGCTTCGAATGCCTTTGCATGCATAAAGCTCTGACCCTTATCGTCGTCAGCTCCTCTTGCATAAATTCTTTCATCTCGAATTTCAGGTTCAAAAGGAGGAGATTGCCAAAGATCAATAGGATCAACCGGCATAACATCATAATGAGCGTAAACTAAAACAGTTGGCTTCTTAAGATCAATGATCTTTTCACCAAAAACAACAGGGTTACCATCAGTTGGAATGATCTCTGCTCTATCGGCACCTGCTTTCAACAAGGTATCTTTCCAATACTCTGCTGCTCGTAACATATCGGGTTTATGATCACTAATAGAACTTATTGATGGTATGCGGATAAGTCCAAACAATTCATTAAGAAATCGTTGCTTATTGTCATTGATATAATCGATTACCTTTTCCATTACTCTTTGTTTTGAATGTATTTTTTCAGAATGCTAAGGTATGAAAAGAAAGGAGAGCCTGCAAATAAAGCTTTTCAGATAAAGCGAATGTTGCTTAAATAACTGTACAATGTTGTAATGGATTTGTCAGTAAAAAGAATTTATAATGATTCATTAATAGATACTCTATGGTTACTCTACAGTTACACTACAGTTAACTTATAATTACACTACCTTGAGCCTAGAGTAACTATAGATAAATTGTACTGTAACTGTATGTTAACAGTTATTTAAATATCATGGATGTATGAAAAAATAGTTTGCATACCTCTTACTAAACGACCCCCTAAGTTTGTTAGTTCTATAATCCATACCATGAATACTGATTTGCCTTATTTTCATCTGTGCCTGTTATTATACGCCTTGCCTTATGATTCTTAAACATCGCCTTGTTGAGTTGGAACTATATAAGGGATTTTTTTATACAAAAAATAGAGTAAGCACTTTGTTATTTCAATTTTTATATATATTTGCGATTAGTGCCGGGTTCTGTAAAAGTTAATTACTTTCCACGATATTCCTGACTCTTTACTGAGTTTCAGGGTGCTATAGTTGCCCGCACATAACAAAATCTTTGAAACAAACTTCAAGGCAGTATGAAGATCTTTACTTTTGGACTTAAAAAAATAATTGCTCCCCTCACATTGTTAGCTTGTTTTTCTATACAATATGGAGTAAATGCTCAAATTCCAACAAATTACCAGGTTGTTGAAGGGGTGGATCCAATTACTCTTGTGCAGCAGATACTGATCGGTGATGGTGTTGAAACCTCAAATATCACCTATAGTGGAGCAACAGTAGCCAGAGGTAGTTTTTCTGGCACTTCAAACATTGGTATTGAATCGGGTGTAATTCTTTGCTCAGGTAAAGCAAGTCTCTCTAAAGGTCCAAACAATAATGCAGGTGCTGGTTTTGCTAATAATACTCCTGGTGATGCTGCCTTAAACCAGGCTGGTGGTGGTACTTCTTATGATGCCGCTATTCTGGAATTTGATTTTATCCCTCAATCGAATATTGTTGAATTCAAATATGTATTTGGTTCTGAAGAGTACAACGAATATGTAGGCTCATATAATGATGTTTTCGGTTTTTTTATTAGTGGTCCGGATATTTTTGGTGATTATCCTTCACCTCCTGAATTTCCACAAGGTGCTCGAAATATTGCTATTGTACCCGGTTCTTTGCCACCAATGCCTGTTTCTATCAATAATGTAAATTGTGGCACCGATGGTCAACCTCCTAGCGGAACTAATTGTGATTATTTTGTAAATAACCCTTCTGGAAGCCAGTATATTCAATATGATGGATTTACAACAGTGTTAATTGCCAGGTCCCCTGTAACCCCCTGTTTAAAATATCATATTAAGCTTGCTGTTGCTGACATGGTTGACCATGTTTATGACACTGGCGTATGGCTCGAAGCCAATAGTTTCTCAAGCGTAGGTGTAGGAGCCAATCTTGGTTTTACACATGCTGAAGTTGATACTGCCGTTGAAGGTTGTAACAGTGCAAGTGTAACTTTTAAGTTGTTCCAAATCACTCCGGTTGATTATACTATTGATCTTACTGTTGCCGGTACCGCTATTGAAGGAGAGGATTATGTGGCAATTCCACATCAGATCATTATTCCTATGGGAGACACTACTGCTACTCTTACTATTGATCCTATTGCTGACGGAATGCCTGAACTTACAAACGAAACGGTACAGCTCATTTATAATTCTTCACTATGTGGTGTTACAATGGATACGGTTACCTTATACATTAAAGACCTGGCACCATTTTCAGCCTCCTTCAGTCCGGGAGGACAGGATATCATTTGCCACGACAGTGTTTATCTGTATGGTTCAGTTGATGGTGGACAGCAACCCTATCATTATCAATGGAGCTCAGGAGAAACAACAGAAACTATATGGGCTAAACCTATAACTTCAACTGTATATGAGGTAAAAGTTGGTGATGTTTGTGGACGTGCCGATAGTGCCCAAATTGCTGTAAATGTAATTGGCCCTGATGCTATTGCAAAAGATGATTTTTCGGTTTGTTTAAATGCTCCTGCGCAACTTGAAGTTCAGGGAGGTACAAGCTGGAAATGGACAGCTGATCCTCCTGATTTGTCACTTACAAGTGCAATTGATACGCTTCAGAATCCAATTGTTTATCCTCAGCAAAATACAACTTACACTGTTACAGTATTTGATGAATGTGGAAATACTGACTCTGATGCAGTTTATGTTCTTGTAGGAACACCTTACGCTAACGCAGGTGCGGATGATATAATCTGTACCGGAGACACATATACTCTTAATGCGAACTATACACTGAACGGAGTGTATGTGTGGATTGAAAAACTTACCGGCAATATTGTTGGTAATGCACAACAGGCTGATGTAACTCCATCTGTTACTACAATTTATGAGGTATCAGTTACTGATGATTGTGGAAATACTGCTACTGATGAAGTGCAGATTACAGTGACTCAACTGGTTATCACTGTTTCATCGGATCCAACAATTTGTGCTGGAGACGATGTTACGCTAACAGCTTCATCTTCTTTAGGCGGAGGAATCTTTGAATGGAATGGTGGTGGTAATACTTATTATGGTTCTTCGGTGATTGTATCACCTGATGTCACTACTACTTACATTGTCACTGTGGATGATGGATGTATTAAAGACGGACCACCTGTAACAGTAAATGTTAATCAGTTGCCAACTGTAACTGCTTCAGCACCTGTTTCAGATATTTGTCCGGATGAGTCGGTAGTTCTAACTGCCGGAGGTGCAACCAGCTATGTATGGACTTCCAACACAGGTGATGCAACACTAGTGGGACAGGAAACAATGGTTTCTCCATCCGTTTCACCGGTTATAAGCACTTTATATACTGTAACCGGAACAGATGGTAATAACTGTGTGAATACTTCTCAGGTTGGAATAACCGTTAAACCAAGAATGTTTGCTGACTTCATACTGTCGCCCGCTCAAATCTGTGAAGATGAACAGATAACAGTCACCTATCAGGGTAATGGAAGCGGTGCTGCAACATATGACTGGAATTTCGACGGTGGTATAGCTAATCCGGGTACCGGACAAGGTCCTCATCAGGTTAGCTGGTCAACTATGAGCAGTAAAACGGTAACCTTAACTGTAACACAATCAGGCTGTGTGAGTCAACCTTTTACTCAAACGCTTCAGGTTAATCAAATGCCAAATGCTAACTTCAGTTATGGACTGACGAAAGGATGTGTTCCTTTAACAGTTGATTTTACAAATCTGTCAACGAATACTGATGCGGGTGCAACCTATTTATGGGATTTCGGTGCAGCAGGTACTTCAAATACACAGTCACCATCGTATGAATTTACTCAACCCGGCACGTATGATGTAACAATGACGGTTAATAATCCGGGTTGTAGTAATCAAATGAGTGTACCAACATTAGTAGAAGCTTATCCTGTGCCTGTCGCTTCCTTTGAAGCAAATCCTGACAAGACAAGTCTTAAAACTCCCATAATCACTTTCAGCTCCACTTCTGTTGATAACAACCTCACTTATAACTGGCTAACTGACGATGGTGGTGCTTATGATGTACCTCAATTCACTCATACATATGCCGATTCAGGTGTTTACGTTGTTAAGATGAAGATTATTAATGAATATGGTTGTCCTGATTCAACTACTAGGATTGTAACAATTACTCCACGCTATATGCTTCAGATTCCAACTGCTTTTTCACCTAATAATGATGGGATGAACGATAAGTTTGAAGTACGGGGTAATGGTGTTAAGAAGTTCAGGATGAGCATTTATAATAGCTGGGGATCACTGATTTTTGAAAGTGAAAGCATTAGCAAGAGTTGGGATGGTATAGTAAACGGACAGCCTGCATTACCAGGTGTTTATATTTACCGCACCTACTTCCAGGATGAAAATGATGAAGTATCGGAACAAACTGGAAGTATCATTCTGATAAAATAATAATTTTGTGACGCCATTCAAAAAGGCTCACTAAAATGGAAAAAATCAGAATTGCAATTAATGGTTTTGGCAGGATAGGCCGTATTACCCTGCGGGCCCTCCTCAAAAAATCAAATATAGAGGTAGTAGCTATAAATGACCTTACGGATCCGCAAACACTTTGCCATCTGTTAAAGTACGATTCAGTGCATGGTAATTTCCCCGGCGAAGTATCGGCTGCTGAAAACTACCTTATCATCAATGACCGTAAAATTAAAATTTACTGTGAATCTCAGCCCGGTGGTGTTAACTGGGGAGAACTGAATGTTGACTTAGTAATTGAATCAACCGGCAGATTTGTTGACAGAGCATCTGCCATGAAACATATTGATGCAGGTGCAAAAAAAGTCATTATATCGGCACCTGCAAAAGATACACATGAGGATGTTAAGTATCTGGTACTTGGAATAAATGATCATATCCTTACACCGGAAGATGTCATTGTATCTAATTCATCCTGTACAACCAATTGTGTTGCTCCAATGATAAAGATCATTGATGATAACTGGGGTATTGAAGAGGGGTTTATTACCACTGTTCATTCGTATACACGCGATCAAAATCTAATTGATGCACCTCATACTGATTTACGAAGAGCCAGAGCAGCTGCTTATAGCATAATACCTACCACCACAGGAGCAGCAAAAGCAGCAACACGTATTTTCCCTCATCTTAAAAACAATCTTGGAGGTGCAGGTATCAGGGTACCTGTACCAAACGGTTCACTGACAGATCTTACATGTACAGTACGAAAATCAACCTCAATAGAGGAGATTAACAAAGCTTTTCAGGAAGCAGCCAATGGTTCAATGAAGAATATTTTGCAGTATACAACCGACCCTATTGTGTCAATTGATATTATTGGAAATCCTCATTCAGCTATATTTGATGCAGGATTAACATCAGTATTAGGCGACCGTAATAACCTGGTGAAAATAGTTGCCTGGTATGATAATGAATCGGGTTATGCCAACAGACTGGCTGATCTGGTCGATATGATAAGAACAATCAACCCTTAGTCTTCATGTTTTTCGGACTTATTAAAAAGTTCATTACAGGTGATGATGCATAGAGATTAATCCATTTCTCCATGTTGAAAGTGATTGATAGTACACCGGCTGTGGGCATGGGTTCTTCTAATTTAATCAGGCTGCCGGCAAATTGTGTAATACCCGGATTGTGACTTACCAGCATTACATGGTCCCAGGTATCGGGTAAGCTAAAAATGCAATCCTCAAATGCCGGGATATCAGCTTTATAAAGCTCATCGTAAGTGAGGATATCATCTTTCTTAATTCCGAAGATATGAGCAACAGCTTCTGCAGTTTCAAAAGCTCTGATTGCGGGACTTGATACCAGGTGCTTGATATGAATATTCTGATCCTTTAGATGATTTGCGATGAGATGTGAATCTTCAATACCTTCGGTGAGTAAAGGTCTGTCAATATCAATTATTCCGTACAAATTCTGTGAAGCTTTTGCATGACGCATCAGATATACCGTTTTCATATCAGCGAACTTTTATGTTTGTTACAAAACTGAGTAGTACAATATTACGAAATATCAACAACAATTCAATGAAAGTTGTTGTACGACCTCCGGTTATACATAATAACCAATAGTTACTTATAACTTATTTGCTAATTTTGATTCACAATTTGAAGCCAATGATTGATTCAGGGGATGTTCCATCCAGACATGTTTATGCGCTCTCAGAACTCACTGAAAGTATTACCCGTATGTTTGAGAAGTACTATTCATCACCGTACTGGATTAAAGCTGAAATTTCTGCACTGAACTTATATCCATCAAGTGGTCATTGTTTCCCACTTATGGTGGAGAAAAGTGATGGGAAGGTTAAGGCGCAACTAAAAGCTACAATCTGGAAAGAAGATCTGTTCAACATCACTCAGAAATTTGAAAAAGTAACTCATGAAATCTTTCGTGAAGGACTTAATATCATGTTTCTTGCTTATGTGCGATTTTCTTCAAATTATGGATTGACATTGCAGATTATAGACATAGAACCTCTCTTTACACTTGGGCAAATGGCCCAGGATAAGATGAATACAATAAATGATCTGAAGAAGGAAGGAATATTCAATAACAACAGATTACTTCAGTTACCGGTTCTTTTAAAAAACATTGCAGTTATTTCGGTTGCTTCAAGTAAAGGTTACAATGATTTAATGGTTACTCTTAGAAATAACAAGCAGGGATATAGCATTATAAGCACGTTATTCCCGGCAATTCTTCAGGGAAATGGGGCCGTTGAAACCATAACAGCCCAGCTAAGGGCAATTAAATTATTAAAGAAAAATTTTGATGCAGTGGTCATTGTGAGAGGAGGTGGTGATGATGTTGGTCTTTCATGTTATGACCAACCTGAGCTGGCAAGAGCAGTAGCTACTTTCCCTTTACCTGTCATAACTGGTATAGGTCATTCCACAAATGAAACAGTAGTTGAAATGGTGGCATGTGTGAATAAGATAACACCTACCGATGTGGCTCATTTTATTCTTGCAGGCTTTAGTGATCAGGATATACTACTTGCTTCAATGAAACAGGAATTGATTAATGCCATAATGCAGACAATTGAACGAGAGAATAAAAGTTTAACTGATTTTCAATCAAGAATCAGCTATAATCCTGCACAGTTAGTCAACCGCAAAAGAGTTGATCTTGAAAACAGCGCCCGGATGCTGTTGTTTAATATTCAACATTTCTTAACTTCGCAAAAGCAATACCTATCCGAGAAAGAACACAGAGTGCGACTCCTCGATCCTATTAATGTATTGAAACGAGGGTATGCTATTGTAAGGATCAGGGAACACATACCGGTTGATGAAAAGGATGTTAACGCCGGGGATACAATGGATATTGAAATGCATAAACTTAAAATTAAAGGTATAGTAGAAGATATCATTGGCAGGGAATCATAATTATAAATGCAAGGTTCAACATAGAGACTTATGGATACAAAAGGAAATGAAGCGGGTATGACTTATTCAGATGCATTTGCTGAACTTGAGCATATAATCTCAGAAATGGAAAGTTCAACAATTAGTATTGATGAACTTTCAGTGAAGGTAAAAAGGGCTGCTGTTTTGCTTCAATTTTGTCGTGATCGTCTCACTTCTACCGAGCAGGAAGTAAATAACGTTTTAAAAATAATCGATAAGGAAGGTAACGATTAAAATACGGAGGGTAGGGAACATCGTACTAACTAATTCAAAAATTCCCCAGATTAATCATATAATTGATGAGTAATAAAAGAATCCCCGGATGGTCTGTAAATCTACTTATCTTGCTTGTGGTGGGATTCATTTTATACCTGTTGTTCAGTGCAGGAGAAACACTTGAGTCATCAAGAGGAATTAAAAGCATTATTGAACCTAATAATGGTTCACACACCTTTGATTTCAGCAATGCTCTTAATCTTAAACATTCGTTGTCAATACTGATTCTTCAGATATTGGTGATCATGATCTTTTCACGGGCACTTGGCTGGTTAGTGTCTTTAATAGGTCAGCCAACAGTGATTGGTGAGATTATTGCCGGTATAATGCTTGGACCATCGTTGCTTGGTATGTTTTTCCCGGGTGTGTCGTCTTATCTTTTCCCGATTGATTCATTATCAAATCTTGAGTTTCTAAGTCAGATTGGCTTAATCCTGTTTATGTTCATCATAGGTATGGAGCTCGATATGGGGGTTATAAGACAAAGAGCTAAAGCAGCCTTATTCATTAGTAATACCAGTATTATAGTTCCATATTTATTGGGTGTAGGGTTAGCTTATTTTCTTTATTTGAAGTTTGCACCTCCCGAAGCTAATTTTATAAGCTTTGCTCTTTTTATGGGAATAGCTATGAGTATCACTGCATTTCCGGTACTGGCAAGAATAGTGCAGGAGCGCGGTTTATCAAAATCTCCACTTGGAACTATTGTAATTACGAGTGCAGCAATCAACGATATCACTGCATGGGGAATTCTTGCGGTGGTTGTTGCAATTGCCAATGCTACTGCTATTGCCGGGGCTTTGGTGACAATAATACTTTCAATTGCTTTTGTGGCACTGATGCTTCTTATTATTAGGCCTTTGCTTGAGAAAATCGCTTCAAAATATACTGTACAGGAAACAGTTAGTAAAACTGTTGTAGCTGCAGTTTTTGGTGTTATGCTCTTGTCGGCATTTATAACTGAAAGTATTGGAATACATGCACTGTTCGGTGCCTTCATGGCAGGTGTAATAATGCCCGAAAATGTTAAGTTTAAGAGTATTATGTCTGAAAAGATGGAAGATGTAAGTCTTGTGCTGCTGCTTCCGCTTTTCTTTGTTTATACAGGGTTAAGGACACAAATCGGATTATTGAATGATAATAGTCTGTTGAGTGTAACATTGCTGGTGATAGTTGTTGCCGTTACAGGTAAGTTTTTTGGGAGTGCCATTGCTGCGCGAATTACCGGACAAACATGGAAAAACAGCCTCTCAATCGGAGCCTTGATGAATACCAGGGGATTGATAGAACTTGTTGCCTTGAATATTGGATATGATATAGGGGTTTTGTCACCTGAGATTTTTACCATGTTAGTTCTAATGGCTTTAGTTACAACATTCATGACCGGACCTGCTATGTCGTTTATAAATTATGTATACAAGTCAAAAGAATCTCTGGCAACGGTTAGCGGTTATTTTAAAGTGCTTATTTCATTTGGCCCACCTGAGTCGGGTGCCAGGTTATTAAATTTGATTGACCGTCTTTTTGCAACAGATAAGGATCATTTGAGCATTACTGCTTTACATTTAACGCCAAACACAGAAATATCTAAAGAAAGCGCATTAATGTTTGAGGAACAAGCCTTTAGCAGAATCAAGGATATGATTGCAAATGATGGTCTTGATTTAAAGATGGAGTACCGCACCACTCAGGCAGTTTCGCAAGAGATAACGAGAACCGCAAACCGCGGTAAATATAATCTGTTGGTGGTTGGTAGTTCACGTCCTCTGCTTGGATCAGATAAGACAGGAGGAAAGGCGCGTTATTTCTTTGAGAATGTAAAATGTGATGTAGCTCTTGTTGTTGATAATGGCTTTTCAAAGATTGAAAATGCATTGATTATTTGCATGGATGAAAGCTCACGAGAATATATGTACACTATTGCAGCCAAATTTAATAACTCCATACATTTTGAAATTGAATGTTTAAAGGATCACAATCAACTCAGGCACAACTACACTGAATTCGATTTGATTATTACAGGGGTTGAATGTTACCGCACTCAGCGTCAAGCAGGTGAGCAATGGACAATTTCACCAGTTTCAATTGTTATATTTAGTCAGTACGAGTGAATAAATTAATTGCGATTACTGGGTTACATTAAAAAAAAGCCCCTGAATTAATACTTCAAGGGCTTTTTGTCAATAGCAATATTATTTACCAGGCAAAGAGAGGGAACCCTTCCATCATATCATTTACTCTGGCTTTAACAGCGTCAATAACCGTTTCATTATCAATGTTGCTCATTACCTCGTCAATAAGATCAACAATATATTCCATGTTATCCTCTTTAAGTCCGCGGGTTGTAATTGCCGGCGTACCAATTCTTATACCAGAAGTAGTAAATGGAGAGCGACTATCGAATGGAACCATATTCTTGTTGATAGTGATATCAGCTTTTACGAGTGTATTTTCGGCTACTTTACCTGTAATATCAGGGAATTTAGAGCGAAGGTCAATAAGCATGAGGTGATTATCGGTACCACCTGAAATAACATGATATCCATGATCAACAAATGCCTTTGACATTACCTGGGCATTCTTTTTAACCTGGATAATGTATTCCATGAACTCATCGCTCAGTGCTTCACCAAAAGCAACAGCCTTTGAAGCTATAACATGTTCGAGCGGTCCGCCTTGAACACCTGGGAATACTGCTGAATCAATTATTGCAGACATCAGTTTAGTTTCACCTTTTGGTGTTTTTATACCCCATGGATTCTCAAAATCTTTACCTATCAGAATGAGACCACCACGAGGTCCTCTGAGGGTTTTATGTGTTGTAGTAGTTACAATATGACAATAGGGGAGTGGGTCATTGAGTAACCCTCTTGCAATGAGTCCTGCAGGGTGAGCAATGTCAGCCATAAGAATAGCACCAATTTTATCGGCTATTTCTCTCATGCGTTTAAAATCCCAATCACGTGAATAGGCACTTGCACCGGCAATGATAAGTTTTGGTTTTGATTCAAGAGCGACGGCTTCCATTTTGTCGTAATTAATGGTACCGGTTTCTTCTTCAACCCCATAGGCAACTACATTATAAAGAATACCTGATGAATTAACAGGTGAGCCATGTGAAAGATGACCGCCATGTGCGAGGTTTAATCCCATAAATGTATCACCTGGTTTAAGCACTGACATTAGTACTGCCATGTTTGCCTGAGCACCTGAGTGAGGTTGTACATTAGCCCATTCAGCACCAAAGAGAGCCTTTGCCCTGTCAATAGCAAGTTGTTCAGTTTGATCAACAATCTGACAACCGCCATAATAACGCTTTCCGGGATATCCTTCAGCATATTTATTTGTTAGCACAGATCCCATTGCATCAAGTACTTGTTGACTTACGAAATTCTCGGAAGCGATCAATTCAATACCATGCATCTGGCGTTCTTTTTCCTGCTTGATCAGGTCAAAAACCTGCTTATCCTTTTTCATTGCACTGTAATATTTTAGTATTTATTGTATTTATAATTTCTACAAAAGTAGTAAAATTAGAAGTCAAATGACCATGTTGAATGATGGCAGAAATGGATTGATAAATGCTTTCAAGTTTTGTGGTTATTTATAAATAAGAACAGAGGCTGTCCTTTTGAGACAGCCTCTGTGCAATTAGTTTTAAGTTCTGTTTATTACTTTACAATCACAATCTTTCTTGCAACAGTCTTGTCGGCTGACAGGATGTTGATGGTATAAGTACCAGCTGAAAGATCGCTAATATTAAATGTGTAGCGGTCTTTTCCTTTGCATTCCTTAGTGAGTACAGTTAAACCTGCCGGGTCAGTAAGTTTCACGGTCATCTGAGGATAAAGGGTTGTATTAGCTTCAATTGCGAACTGAGTAGTTGCAGGATTTGGATAAATCTTCAATCCGTCAAGTGCAGTTTCAGCTATACCAACTTCTGAAGCACGCTGTGTTACAGCAACATTTACAGGAGTTCCACCGGCAATTGAAATACTGATAGTAGCATTACGGTCAACATAAAGAGGATTTTCAGTGTAGTTAACTGTAATTGTTCCACTTAAACTACCTGATGCAGTAACAGTAAGCCATTCTGCATTTGAAGTAGCTGTCCAATCAGTATTTGAAGTAACCGTTAGGTTTGTAGTACCTGCAGGATAAGTAACTTCTAATGATTCAGGACTAACATATACAAGTGGTTCACCGGCAGCCTGTGTAATGGTTACATCAACTAACTGGTCAGCGCCTGCAATGGTAACGATAGCTGTTCTATCAACAAGTGCAATGTTCTCTGTGTACTCAGCATTCAACACAAGATTACCTGATCCATTAGCAGGAACGGTAAGCCATGCAGCATTTGAAGTAGCTGTCCAATCAAAGTTTGCAGTTACATTAAGATCTATATTACCTGCCTGAGCAGTAACCTGGGCACTTAGAGGATCAATAGAAACAACTGCTGTTGCAGCAACCTGATTCAGTGTTACGATAGTAGTTGCAAGTCCGTTAACATCAATGCTTATAGTTGCTGTGCGTGGAGCTGCCCATGTATTCTCTTCATAAACGAGTGTGATGATACCATCACCCATTCCTGAAGCGGTTGGAACACACCATGCTGCGTCACTAGAAACAGCCCATTGAGCATTTGAAGTAACTTGTACGTCAACAGAACCTGCTGCTGTACCTACATCAAATGTAGCAGGATCAACAGCAAGCATTGGAGCTGCACCTGCTTGAACAACAGTTACAACAATTGGGTCAAGGCTTAATACATTTACTGTAACATTTGCAGTTCTTTCAATAGCAACGATGTTCTCAGTGAAAGTAACGATGATTGAACCAGTACCTGTACCTGAGGTTGTTACAGTACACCAGGCAGCATCACTTGATGCAGTCCAAACGGTGTTAGACACAACATTGAAATTGTCAGTACCGGCAGCAGCAGCAACATTCAATGAAACAGGCTCAACTCTTAACATAGGAGGTTCAGCAAGTGTTGTTGCACTAGTGGTTACACCTATTGAATAATCATTGTTGTCGTTATAAGAGAAAGCTTTGTAATTATATAGTGTAGCAGGGGTTAATCCTGTGTGACTAAAAGTAGTTAAGTTACCTGCTGAAAGAACAGTACCACCACCGGCAATTACTTGTCCTGGAGTGTAAACGGTACCATTAACAGGAGTGCCAAACACACCGTCAGGAGCCCAAACAAGCAGCACATTGTTAGCTTCAGGGTTCAACTGCCAGTCAAGATCAATCCGAACATCAGTATATGTAACAGCATTAAAGACAGGAGGATTGTTAACGGCTGAAGCGCAGGAAACCTGTGCTGACCATCCACTGGCATTGTTTGATGCATTACTATGGAATACAAAAGTTAGAGCTCCCCATGCATTATCGGCTGTAAAAGAACCTGGGTTATCAGTTCCGCAGAATTTTCCTAGCGATGGAGCAAATCCATTTTTACCATTATGTACACTCAGGAAGTCGTTTACACAGTCTGTTGATACTTCAAGATCGAAATTAGTAAAATCAACGGTTACTTGTCCGCCAGTTTGTGATGGAAGGAAAGTAGTTGTAAAGTTTTGATTATTTCCATAGTTGTAATTTCCACCCGGATCAACAAATGTACCTGTACATGTGGTGATTGTTTGGTTGGTCATTACAAAGAAGTCCTCAATTACATTGATATAATTGGTTTTAGTTTCTGTAAATGTTCCATTAACAGTTAATGTAACAGTCTTTTGACCTGTAGTGCTATACATTACCTGGTGAGGACCCGGTGTTGTTGCTGTTGCAGGAGTTGCACCTTCGCCAAAGTTCCATAAGTAAGAATTAACATTACATGATGATAAATCGGTGAAGATTACAGGATTATTAACAACTACATTGGTAAGGTCAGCTGAAAATTGTGCATTAGCATCATTAACACTTATATAGGCAGGGTTAGTGAGTGACAGTGTTCCAGCAGTGTTTGTTGCTGTTAGGGTAACATCATAATTACCAAAAGCATTAAACTGTACCTGAGGATTCTGTGAAGTATTGCTTGTTCCATTAACAAAAGTCACGGTATTAGGAGTAAATACCCATTCCCATGAAGTTGGACTTCCTGATGACATATCAGTAAAGATGGCAGTAGCATTCAAACAAGGACGGTTGTTATCAACCTGATAATTTACATTAGGACCTAAAGGACCAATGTTAAAACTACCGACTTTAGTTTTACGACCACCACTTTCATATTGGTTAGTGTACCAGAAAAGTTCATCATCAGGATCAACTGATAACTGTGAGTAATCTCCCCATCTGTTGGCACCTGTTTGTGATGCTGTTCCTTCATGGATAATACCCTCGGCAACATCCATAATTCCTGAAGCTGCATTGTATTGTTCCTGAGTTTGTCCGGTATATCTTATACCAGGATAAACTGAAGTACTGGAAATAGAATAACCTAAAGCAAGTTCTTTACTTCCATTCATCATAATACTTCCCATCCAACGTGAATTAGCATCAGGAGCATACGATCCTTGCTGTCTAACTGTCCATTCAGCACCTGATTTCCGGAGTTCATACCAGCGAACACCAGCATGGTCAGTTGCATCAACGTCAACGGTATGGCAAAGAACAAGGGATTGATACGAACCCCAGTTACGATATTGAGGAACATTCATAACTACTTGTGGAACACCGTCTACTTCCTGACTTGTGCCTGGTTGTTTGATGTTATTCCAGTTATTACCAAAGTTACTATCATAAGATGCAACATTTAGCTGCTGTACACGAGTAAAAGTTGAATTGGTAGTTGTATTCCAGTCAGCATGAAGTTCATAGATCCATAAAGCATCAGTTCCTGAATTAAAAGCATCATCACTTTGAGCAATAAATATACCGGGTGCTCCTGCAGGAGGTTCGAGTGCACCATCCCAATCAACAGGAGGAACCATCATAAAACCATCCACTGAACCGGGTCTCCATTGGTTATCAAAAGAGATCATTTTAGGAGTGGTACCACCGGCTAACATAACTGAACGTTCAAAAACATAAATATCAGTTCCTGAACTAGTGTTTGTTCCCATGTAATAACCATCAGGCCAAATACCAAACTTCATATAATCGGGCATGCCATTCATTACAAAGGAATATTGATACCATGAACCGGTTGGGTCATTGGTTTGAGAAATAGCTATAAGCATCCTTTGAGTGGAGCCTGAGATTGAAAATTCAGCTGCAAACCATCTATCAGCACCCTGGTCATAAAGCATGATTGGGTCACCATCATTATAGTTTGCACCAGGAACATTACCAAACAACAGGTTCATTGCAGTTGGTCCGGCAACTTTTACACCACTTTTATTATAAATAGCATAAGTTGTGTTAACGGTCTGCATAAAATGATTTGGTCCAGCTGTACCATTACAATCGGGAGGAAAATATGGAGAGCTCTGACCTGCAAATACCAGATTAGGTTCACTTGTAACGCTTCTTCCTGCAACTGGTTCTTTTTGCCAAACTGCATCTGGTCCTTTTGGCAGAGCGGTTGCAGCATAGGGATATTCCCTGAAACGTAGTTTTGGGTTAAGTAACTTGAGATCTGCTTTCTCCTTCATTGCTGCCCAATCTTCAGCAGAAATCTGAGGAAGATCCCTGAGTGGCTGACTTATTCCTACAAGTGTGCCGGTACCTACGAAAGAAGGCGACTGGACTTGATCCTGTCCCTTAACTGAAAGTACCATTACTGTTAGAAACAGAAATAGTAAATGTTGAAACTTCATAGTATTTGTTTTTGTGTGAATTTTACTTTTAGATGCCTTCCTCTCGACACAATTAATCAAAGGGATGGCAAGTTAATAATTATTCGAACTGTTTTACGTTAGTTAAATGTTAAACAAGAATGCCTTCAAAAATAAAGTATATTTTATTCACTAATTAAGGTGAGTATCAAAATTTTGTAAATTTGTTTACATGACCCGTTGCTGCATTGCTCTTCTTGTAAGTCTTATCTCCCTAAGCTGCCTGAATGTAAAGGCTGTTTCTGTTTATAATAGAACAACGCATCCTTCAAATTTACTGCTCAAAACCGCTTTAACTACAGCATTAAATAGATATGAACTTACTAGTTGTGTTGATGAAGTGGAATTACAATTGGCTGATAATCATCTAAAAAGTTTTATACCTATCGTTTTAACCAGTACTCGTCTTTCAAATGATGATATTGTAAAACTTGAATGGACTGCCTCAGCAGCCGGAGAAGAATATCATATCATGAGGGACGATGCCAGTGGATTAGGTTTTATTGACATTGGAACTACCTATGGTCTTGTTTTTTATGATACAATTTCATACCCATATTGTAATTATACTACTTTCAGCTACAGGATTGAATCAACAGCCGGTATTTCGAATATAGAATTTGAAAGCTTAAGTAATTTCAGACCCGAAGATCCAACGTTGAAGGTTGTTACTATCGACAATGGTATCGCGCAGCTTTATTGGTCACCCAGTCAAAGTGATGCTGTGAATGAATATATTATTGAGAGGAATTTGCCTCCATGGACAACTTACTATGTAACAGGCAATACCGATACTTTATATATTGACAACGATATTGGAAATGTAAATTATACAGATCCATGTAGTAACATCATAATATATAATGTGAGAGCAAAGGATCTTTGTGGTGCCGAAAGTCCGGGTGATAATAAACTAGTTTCACATAACAATATTCTGCTCAAAGGCAATACATCTGATCTCTGTGAGAGAAAAGCAAAACTGCAATGGAATTCATATAAGAACATGAATCCCCCGGTTACTTCCTATAAAGTTCAGAAATCTTCTGATGGTGTTAATTTTTCTGATTATGATGTTGTGAACAGTGAACAGGGAAAGGAGAATTATGAATACGTAGATCCATTGATACTCAGCCCTTTTAAAAGTATTTATTACAGGATAGAAGCTTTAAATGTCAATAACCTTAGCTCCGTAAGTTGTGTAGTTGCATTATTGCCGACACCTGATACGCTTACTTCGTTTAGAATTAATAATGTAACGGTTACAGACAATACTTTCATAACTCTCACTGCCGAATCTGAGCCTAAAACTATACCAGCTGCTGTTGAAATATATCGAACTGATGTGACTAATTCACAGCCACTAACTTCATTGCCCTGGAATGATACAGGGATACTCACTTTTGAGGATAACAATGTTGATGTGAACGCACAGAGTTACATTTATTCCATTAAAGCTCTTGATGAATGTGGTTTTGAGATAGCATCAGGTAATTCCTTTAATTCATTACTTTTAACCATTATGGTTGATAACAATAACAATGTTTCACTATATTGGAATAATCATTTAGGTTGGGGTGATGAACTTCAAAATTACCTTGTTTACAAATACAACGACGGAGTATTGGTAAGTGGTTATCCTGTTACTGTCGATGCATCATTAACAGGCTATGATGAGACGGATAATTCAGGCGCAATTAAAACAACTTATGTAATAGAAGCTGTGAATACATCGGGAATAGCAAGCCGCTCTAATGAAGTATTGCTTCCGCGAAATGCAGAGGTAAATGTGCCAACAGCCTTTAGACCACTATCACTATATCCTGAAAATCGCGAATTTAATCCCCTGCTAAAAAATATTGATCCAACAGCATACATTTTTGTTATTTATAACCGATGGGGGCAGCAAATATTTGAAACACATGATCCATCAAAAGGATGGGATGGAAGTTACAGGGGCGAGATTCAACAGGGGATATATATTTACCAGATAAGTTATCGTGATCAGGCTGGAGTAAATCAGATAAAAAGAGGGTCATTAATCCTTATAAAATAGACCTGTTTTGATCCTTCTCAGAGTCAATTATTCCAATAATCCGTTAAATATTCATAATTCCATTCTCGTTACAGTTGATTACTGGTAACAGAAAACATTTTAATTAACTTTGCAAATTCCAATAAACAGATATATGTCGTTCAGCAATGATAAGTTAGTAGGTGAAGGTTTTACTTATGATGATGTATTACTGGTGCCATCCTACTCTGAAATACTTCCACGTGAAGTAGATACAAGCTCGCGGTTTTCAAGGAATATAAAGATTAATATTCCTATTGTTTCAGCAGCTATGGATACGGTAACCGATTCAGTTATGGCAATAGCCATGGCACAAGAGGGTGGCATTGGTGTGATTCATAAGAATATGACGATTGATGATCAAGCAAATGAAGTGCGAAAGGTTAAAAGAGCTGAGAATGGTATGATACTCGACCCGATTACCCTGCTCGAAACAGCAAGGGTAGCCGATGCTCTAAAAATTATGTCGGATTTCAAGATTGGTGGTATTCCTGTCATTGATGCTAGTAATAAATTGGTTGGTATTATTACAAACAGGGACCTCCGTTTTGAACGTGATCCACGTCGTCCGGTTTATGAGATAATGACCAAAGAAAATTTGATTACAACCACAGAGTTCACTGATTTTGAAAAAGCAGCTGATATACTCCAGGAATATAAAATTGAAAAACTTCCAGTAGTTGATAAGGATTTCAAGCTTGTAGGGCTAATTACTTATAAGGATATTATTAAAATTAAGGCGAGACCCAATGCCTGTAAGGATGAGCGTGGCAGGTTAAGGGTAGCCGCCGCAGTTGGTGTAACTCGTGATATGATTGAAAGAGTGGAAGCTATGGTAGCAAATGGTGTTGATGCTATTGTTATCGACACTGCTCATGGTCATTCGAAAGGGGTCATGGAAGCTGCTTCATTGTTCAAGAGATATTTTCCGGCTACTGACCTGGTTATTGGTAATGTAGCTACCGCTGAAGCTGCAAGGGATTTGAAGAAACTCAAGATTGATGGTATTAAAGTGGGAATAGGTCCGGGTTCTATTTGTACAACGCGCGTTATTGCCGGAATAGGGGTGCCACAGTTGACAGCTATTAATGAAGTAGCTAATGAACTAAAAGGATCTGGAATACCGGTAATTGCTGATGGTGGTATCAGATATACCGGTGATATTGCAAAAGCAATTGCCGCTGGTGCTTACAGTATAATGGCCGGTAGTCTCTTTGCAGGAGTTGAAGAATCACCCGGAGAGACTATTATCTTTGAAGGTCGCAAGTACAAAACATATCGTGGAATGGGTTCTGTTGAAGCAATGCAGAAAGGGTCAAAAGATCGCTACTTCCAGGATGCAGAAGACGATATAAAGAAGCTTGTTCCTGAAGGTATCGTTGGCAGAGTACCTTATAAAGGAACTTTATCAGAAGTAATACATCAAATGGTTGGAGGATTGAGAGCCGGGATGGGATATACCGGTTCAGCTACTATTGAGAAACTGCAGAATGCTAAGTTTATGAGAATCACTACTGCAGGTGTTACTGAAAGCCACCCACATGACATTACTATCACACGTGAAGCACCTAACTACAGTCGTTAATATAAATCAACCAATGAATTTTCCAACAATGAAAAACAACAAATGCGCCTTAACACTGGTAATAGGCGCTATTTTCTTGATGAGTGTAACCTCCCTGGTTGCCCAGGAAAAAGACCCTGTAATTCTTAAAGTTGCAGGAGAGGAAATTACTAAGAGTGAATTTCTGAATGTTTATCAGAAGAATAATGTTAACGGTGATGTGATTGACAAGAAGTCGCTAGAAGAATATATGGAGCTTTATATAAACTTCAGGCTGAAAGTTAAAGAGGCAGAATCACTTGGTATGGATACCATGCGTTCTTTTATCGATGAGCTTGCAGGTTATCGTAAACAACTTGCTCAACCATATCTTATTGATGAAAAGATGAACCGAGCATTGTTAGAAGAAGCTTATAATCGTAAAAAAGAAGATGTCAGAGCAAGCCATATCCTCATAAAGGTTGATCGTAATGCATCTCCTCAGGACACTCTCGAAGCGTACAAGAAAATAATGGCTCTGCGTAAGCGTGCCTTGAAAGGCGAAGATTTTGGGAAACTTGCAATGGAGAACTCTGACGACTTATCAGCTCGTGATCGCATGGTTGACAATAAAAATGTTAAAGGCAACAAGGGCGATTTAGGTTACTTTACTGTATTTGATATGGTATATCCGTTTGAAAGTGGTGCCTATAATACTAAAGTAGGAGAGATTTCAATGCCTGTAAGAAGTGATTTCGGATATCACCTCATTTATGTTACTGATCGTAAACCTGCTCTTGGTAAAGTACAGGTGGCACATATATTATTACGTCCTAAAGCTAATGCAACTGCCGCCGATAGTGCTGAGATGGATAAGAAAGCAAACGAGATATATGAACGTTTGAAGAAGGGAGAAGATTTTGCAGCTTTGGCACAACAATTTTCTGATGATAAAACTACTGCTTCAAAAGGAGGCGTATTGCCTTGGTTTGGTGCTAACCGCATGATTCCTGAATTTATTAAAGAAGTATCTAAACTCAAAGATATCAATGAAGTGTCGAAACCTTTTACTTCTTCTTTTGGATGGCATATTGTAAAGCTGCTCGACAGAAAAGATATTGGATCATACGAAGACAACCTCAATGATTTAAAACAGAATCTGGCTCGCAGTGATCGGGCTAAGAAAAGTGAAGATGCTCTGATCAACCGTATTAAGGAAGAATATAAATTCACTCAGAACTTAAAGGCAAAGAATGAATTCTATAAGGTGATTACCGATACTATTTTTAAAGCTGGATGGGATGTTAACAAGGCTAAAAATATGAATAAAAACATGTTTACAATAGGTCGTCGTCAATATACCCAACAGGATTTCGCTCAATGGCTTGCAAAGAATCAAAAACAAACTGCACCTGAAAACATCAATTCATACATCGACAGAATGTATGGTGCTTTTGTAAATCAAAAGTTGTTGGAGTATGAGGACAGTCAGCTTGAAACCAAATATCCTGAATTTAAAACTTTGATGAAAGAATACCGCGATGGTATTCTGCTTTTTGAACTTACCGAACAAAAAATATGGTCAAAAGCAAGTAAAGACACTACAGGATTAGAAGCCTACTATAATGACAATAAACAAAATTATATGTGGGCAACTCGTGCTGACGCTTCAACTTACACACTGAGTAGTAGTGATAAAAAGATCATTGAATCCCTAAAATCTGCTATCAAGAAAGGTTTAACTGACAATGAAATCCTCGAGATGATTAATACCGACAGCACCACTTTATTAACTATCGACCGACGTAAATATGAAAAGGGTGACAACCAATTGATTGATAATTTGCAGTGGGAAAAAGGCAAGACAGCCGAATCAATGGATAATGGCAAGGTGATTATCGTTAAGATTAATGAAATTGTTTCTCCGGAACCTAAAAAGCTTAATGAAGTTCGCGGATTGGTTACAGCCAATTATCAGGATTACCTTGAACAACAATGGATAAAAGAACTGAGGGCTAAATATCCTTATGAAGTAAATAAAGAGGTATTATCTTCAATAAAGTAATGCGCTATAAGTTTAGTTTTTTTCTGTTATTGGTGCTGCCTGTGTTTTTAGGTACAAGCTGCAAATTCATTTCAAAGAAAGGGAAGGGACAAGCTATTGCAGAATGCTATGGACAGTATCTTTATAAAGACGATCTCAAAGGGTTGATCTTACCAGGTACAATGCCTAATGATAGCATTGCTTTAACCAAACAGTTTATCGATAATTGGATAATGCAGCAAATTATGCTACATCAAGCAGAGAACAACTTAACAGATGAACAGAAAAATTTTGATGAACAGATTGAATCTTACAGGAATTCGTTGATTATCTATGCTTATGAAAGTGAGCTGGTAAGGCAGAAGCTTGATACAACAGTTACAATGAATCAAATAGAATCTTTTTATAAAGATAATCAGGCTAATTTTCAGTTGAGAGAGAATATTGTTAAAGTTAAGTATGTTAAGATACCTGAAGCAGCAGCAAAACCCGATTTGGTAGATAAAGCGACAAGGTTTCTTAAATCAAACAATGATAACGATACCGATAAACTGCTTGATCTGTGTCAGAACTCATTACTTAGTTGTTATACCGACAACGAAGATTGGATGAGCTTTGATGAACTTCTTAAAGAGATACCTATTAGGACCGACGACCAGGAAGATTTTCTAAGTAACCGAAAATTCTACGAAACAAAAGATTCTCTGTTTGTCTATCTTGTTAAGTTCGACGATTATAAAACTAAGGAAGGCGTTTCTCCGTTATCTTTCGAAGTTGATAACATTAGAAATCTAATTCTTAACCGTCGTAAAGTTGAATTAATGGACAAGATGCAGCGGGAGGTTTATCAAGATGCGATGGATAACAAGGAATTTACAATCTATTAAAGATATTTCCCTGAAAAAAAAGAAAAAATGAGAAAGATCATCAGCCTATTAATACTTGCTTCGACTTTACTGACGGTGCATAAAACTTTTGCACAGGAACAGGTAATCGATGAAGTGGTTGCTGTGGTAGGTGCTAACTATATACTTGCTTCAGAAATAGAAACACAATATATTCAATATCGTGAGCAGGGTGAAGTTGGGAATGCACGCGCTATGCGTTGCCGTATATTCGAAGATATGCTCTTTCAAAAGCTTATGCTGAATCAGGCTGAGCTTGACAGTGTACAGATTACCGATGACCAGGTGAATCAAACAATGGATGCGAGATTTAGGTACTACATACAGCAGTTTGGTTCACAGGAAAAGATGGAGAAATTTTATAAGAAATCACTTCTTGAAATCAGAGAAGATTTTCGCTCTATTGTCAAACAGCAATTAATGGTTGATGAAGTTCAGCAAAAACTCGTTAAGGATGTTAAAGTTACCCCTGCTGAAGTTCGCCGAATGTTTAATGAACTGCCCAAAGACAGTATTCCAATCATTGAAAAAGATTATCAAATTGGACAAATCATAAAAGAACCTGTTATCAGTAAGGAAGAAATGGAAACAACCCGTGAACGCTTGAAAGGGTTGCGCGACAGAATCATGAAGGGTGAAAGCTTCAATGCACTGGCTGTTCTATATTCTGAGGACCCAGGTTCTTCCAGAAGAGGTGGTGAAGTGGGATTCGTTAGCAGAGGTCAGCTTTATCCTGAATATGAGGCCGCTGCATTTGCACTTAAAAAAGGAGAAATTTCAGATATTATTAAAACTAAGGCGGGATATCATATCATCCAATTGATAGAACGCAGAGGTGAACAAATCAACACCCGCCATATCTTATTGATGCCAAAGATTTCTGATCAGGAAAAAAACAGAGTAACTAAACTATTAGACAGCGTAGCAGTTCTTATTCGTGACAAGAAACTAACATTTGAAGAAGCTGCATTGAAATTCTCTGATGATCCGGGCAAAATTAATGGTGGTTTGCTAATTAATCCAGGCACCGGAAATGCTAGGTTTACTCCTGAACAATTGAGTAAATATAACACCGACATCTCAAATGCTATTGAGAAAATGAAAGTTGGAGAAGTGTCTCGTCCTATAGCTATGGAGAATGAAGAAGGCAAACAGACTCTTCGTATATTATACCTTGAGGATGTGACAGATGCACACCAAGCCAATCTCAAAGAAGATTATAATGCAATTCAAGAATGGGCTTTAAATAAAAAGAAAGCGGAAGCAATTGATGAATGGATATCAAATAAGATTGCTAAGACCTACTTTAAAATAAATCCTGCTTATAAGGACTGTAAGTTCATGCACAACTGGGAAATTAAGTAAGTGCAGTTGAGCTGGGTAGGGAGGCCGATGAAGTATTAGGCTTGTGATTATTACGGTATCATAACGTTTTGAATGCAAATTTTAAATTTAGGTAGATGATCACTTTTAAATCGGATGTTGAAGCTGTTGATTCTTTCGTTGAAAAGTATAAGCAGCTTACTGCTGAAATAGGCAAGGTAATCGTTGGTCAGGAAGATGTTATTAAGGATGTGCTTATCTGCATTTTCAGTAAAGGGCATGCCTTACTCGTTGGAGTTCCAGGTTTAGCAAAAACGTTGCTGGTTAATACTATTGCCAGGTCTCTTGGATTGACCTACAGCAGAATTCAGTTTACTCCCGATTTGATGCCTTCTGATATTATTGGTACTGAAATTCTTGATGAGAACAGGAGATTTCGTTTTCTAAGGGGACCTATATTCGCAAACATTATACTTGCTGATGAAATCAACCGTACACCACCTAAAACTCAATCAGCTTTACTTGAAGCAATGCAGGAGAAGGCAGTAACTGTTGCCGGTGATAGTCATCAATTGAATGAACCTTTCTTTGTTCTTGCCACCCAAAACCCTATTGAGCAGGAGGGGACTTATCCATTACCAGAAGCACAACTTGATCGTTTTATGCTTAACATCTGGCTCGACTATCCAAGCTTTGAGCAGGAAATCAACGTGGTCAAAAACACTACTTCCGAAAAAATTACTTCAACAAATGTTGTATTAGATACTGAAGAAATAATCTTCTATCAAAACCTTATTCGCAGAATACCGGTACCTGAAAATGTTTACCAATACGCTGTTAAAGTTGCTGCAAGAACACGTCCAGGAACTAATTTTGCACATGAATGGGCTAACAAATACCTTACCTGGGGCGCTGGTCCAAGAGCTTCTCAGTATATGATTATTGGTGCTAAATGTCATGCTGCCATTAAAGGTAAGTACTCACCTGATATTGAAGACGTGCAGGCGGTAGCTACTAACATACTCAGACATCGTATCGTTAGAAACTACAAGGCAGAAGCAGAAGGTGTTTCTATTAAGGCAATTGTTGATGAACTTCTGAAATAATGCTTGCACCATCGCTAATAGATGTTAAGTAAAAGATTGCTTTACGCCCAATCTCACTCTCATATGCATGTCCCACTTTATTAATGAGTGCTTCAACATATCTTTTTTCAACAAGCACTAAGGCACATCCTCCTAATCCTGTACCAGTCATACTGGCTCCTAAAACGCCTCTTATCTTACGTGCAGCATTGACAAGAGTATCAAGTTCTGCTCCGGTTATTTGATAATCATGTCTTAACGATTCATGCGAATCGTTCATTAACTGACCCAGTGTATTGAAATCACTTTTCTGTAAAGCGCTTACTGCCAGTTTTACCCTGTTGTTTTCACTAATAACATGTCGTGCTCTTCTATATAAGATGGGATCTATTATTACTTTTCCAACCTGATCAAATTCCTCAGGAGTTAATTCACTAAGATCATTATATGGTTTTATCGTTCTTAGGGCTTCAAGGGCTTGTTTACATTCTGAAATTCTCTCTTTATATTTTGAATCAACAACATTACTGCGCTTATTAGAATTCATAACAACAAATACATGATTTTTCAAATTAAGCGGGATAAGCTCAAAATCGAGTGTCCGACAATTGAGATAGAGTGCTGTATTCTTTTCTCCGAATGCTACTACAAAAGGTCCCATTATTCCGCGTTTAATCTCCACAAACCGATCTTCTGACTGCTCAGACATCTTTACCAGCATAAGCTTGTCAAGTTTTGTTTCAAAGAGATCATTCAATGCCACAGCTGTTACCATTTCCATAGATGCGGAACTCGTAAGACCCACACTTTCTGGTATATCCCCATCAAAGAGCATGTCTATTCCTTTTGTCATGCTCACTCCCCTTTTAACAAACTGATCTAAAATACCCAAGGGATAGTTAACCCATTCACCATTTTGCTTTTTATTCAATTCACTCAGACTAATATCGGCTTTGTAATTAAAGCTATTTGTCTGAAATCGCATTCTTTGGTCATCGTTAAAAGCAATCGCAAGGCATATACCAAAATTTATGGCACAGGGCAACACAAATCCACCATTGTAATCGGTGTGTTCTCCTATAATATTTACACTACCAGGTGCAAAATATATGCTTGGTTCGCTGCCATATAGTTTTTTAAACTGACCTCTGAGTGCATTTATATCGATCATGTCTTCAAGATTTATTAATGCATCATAAATTATTGCGAATTGATTATTTGTATTCCGTTAAGTAATCTACAATCAATAAGTGAAATTGTTTGCCATAAAATCAGTTGTTAAGAACACCATTTTTTTGATGACCCATCCAATAAAGTAATAACTTTGTCGTTACCGATGATAGGTATGTTATAAAATTGATTGGAATTTTAAAGTAAGAAAAAACATATGACACTTTTTTCTAACGGTAAGAAGCTCTGGATATCAGTGGCTCTTGTATTTGTTTTAATCTTTGCTTCTGCTTTTTATTTTACCAAGAACAGCAAGTCAGAAGACACAATTATTGCCAGTGTTGTATATGGTGATTTCAAGATTGACGTCACTACAAGTGGTGAGTTAGAAGCCAAAAACTCTGAAAATATAATGGGTCCGGCTGGAATGAGAGAAGCCAGGATATGGCAGGTGCAGATTAGTGACATCGTTCCAGAAGGCACATTGGTCGACTCTGGCCAGTATGTTGCTTCACTCGACAGATCAGAGATCACTAACCGAATGAAAGACCTCGAAAGTGAACTCGAGAAACTTGAATCACAATTTATCAAGACTAAGCTCGACACTAGTATGGATATGCGAGCTGCCAGAGAGGAACTTATTAACCTAAAATATGCCTTGGAAGAGCGGAATATAACGGTTGAACAGTCAATCTATGAACCTCCTGCTACTCAAAGACAGGCCAAAATAGATCTTGATAAAGCAAAAAGGGCATTTGAACAGGCAGAGAAGAATTACAAGCTTCGTTCCGATAAAGCAAATGCCAATATGCAGGAAGTCTCGGCATCTTATACTCAGGCTCAACGAAGACTTGAGCAGATAAAAGAAGTACTCAATGGCTTTACAGTAACCGCCCCTAAAGCAGGTATGGTTATCTACAAAAGAAACTGGGACGGCTCAAAAATGGGTGTAGGTTCTACTCTGGGAGCTTGGGAAAATGTTGTAGCTACACTACCTAATCTTAAGGATATGATATCCAAGACTTACGTTAATGAAATTGACATCAGTAAGATTAAGACCGGTCAGAAAGTGCAGATCAGTGTTGATGCCTTCCCCGAAAGGAAATATACTGGTCTTGTTACAGAAGTTGCTAATATTGGTGAACAGATGAGAAACTCTAATGCTAAAGTGTTTGAGGTTAAAATTAAAGTGAATGAATACGACAGCATATTAAGGCCTTCAATGACAACAAAAAACATCATTAACACATCAGTGATCCCCAAAGTTATGTTTATCCCGATTGAAAGTGTACATAACTCCGACTCAGTCACTTACGTGTATATGAGTAGTAAAAAGATAAAGCAACAAATAAAGACTGGAGCTACCAACGAAAATCAGATTATTGTTACCAAGGGGTTAAAGAAAGGTGATGAAGTTTATTTGTCGCCACCGGAGGATGCTGTTGACTGGAAGCTGAACAAGCTCTGATAATCTTTACTCATACGAACATGATAAATTGACTTTAACAAACGATAAAGTTTTTAAATTGGAAAGGCGACTTTATATACTAGCAATTGCACTTGAAGCTGTTATAGCCCATAAATTCAGGTCAATACTTACGGCTCTTGGGATTATTTTCGGGGTTGCTGCAGTTATTGCAATGCTCGCTATAGGTAGTGGTGCACAACAGGAAATTCTCGACCAAATGAAACTTGTTGGTGTAAATAATATTATTATTACCCCAAAACAAGAATCAGCTAAATCAGCTGAAGAGAAGAAAGAAGAAAAAGGCAAACAGGCATCTGAAAAGTTTTCTCCCGGACTTTCTTTAAAAGATGCTAACAGCATATCGGAGGTCATTCCTACAGTAAGCAAGGTGAGTCCTGAAGTTATTTATGAGTCAACAATCATTGCTGAAGGGGTGAGTACTTATGGGAAAGTAAGTGGAGTTACCCCTGATTTCTTCGATGTTTTCAACCTTCCACTAGAGAAAGGCGAGATGTTTAACGAAGAGCAAATGGTTAACGGCAAAGCGGTTTGTATTCTTGGTGCCACTATAAAAAATAAGCTATTCCCTAAGAAGGACCCCATTGGTCAATATGTTAAATGTGGTTCAGTGTGGTTAAAAGTAGTAGGTGTACTCCAAAACCGTGCAGTTACAACTGAATTATCCGAAAATATGGGGATCAGCGATTACAATAAACAAATTTATGCTCCCATTCAAACATTGCTTCTACGTTATCGCGATCGTTCAGTGGTTACAACAGCTATGGTGAGAGGCTCTTCTTCTACCGTGATAATGGGCGATGATGCCATGGTTTCCTTTGGCTCATCAGGATCAGATGATGAAAGTCAGATTAACCAAATTGATAAAATAGTAGTGCAGGTAAAAGAAACTTCGCAAATCAATCAAACAACTGAAGTAATAACCAGAATGCTCAAAAGACGGCATGCAGGCGTTGATGATTTTGTTGTGCAAGTACCTGAACTTCTTCTAAAACAAGAACAACGCACAAAGGATATTTTTAATATTGTACTCGGCGCAATTGCAAGTATTTCGCTGATTGTAGGTGGTATAGGAATCATGAATATTATGCTCGCCTCTGTAATGGAGAGAACAAAAGAAATTGGTATTCGAATGGCGACAGGAGCTACCAAGAAGGATGTGATCTTTCAGTTCCTTAGCGAAGCTACGATGATAAGTGTTTCAGGTGGAATTATTGGCATACTGCTGGGAATAGTACTTGCACGGTTAATAACAGGCGTTACCGGAATTCTTACTATTGTTTCATTAAGTTCTATCTTAATCTCATTTGGTGTCTCAGCATCTGTTGGTATTGCTTTCGGCTATATGCCTGCCCGAACCGCGGCATTAAAAGATCCGGTCACTTCATTGCGTTATGAATAATCTCATTTTTATTAAGATGACCCAACAACCCTTCTTTAAAAACATCTGCATCTTTCTGGTTCTGTTGAGTATTACATTCACAGATCTTTATGCCCAGGAGAAAACTAAAATACTTACGCTTAACGAAGCCATTGAAATTGCAAAGAGACAATCGCCTGATGCATTAAATGCGATGCACAGGTATCGCAGTAGTTATTGGCAATACCGGAATTTTAAAGCAGAGTTGAAGCCTTCGCTAACTCTCGATGCAGTATTACCCAGTATTAATAAAGGAATTGAAAAAGGTTATGAAGATGAATACATAAATCTCAATAATTCATCGTATTCCGGGGGCTTATCACTGAGTAAAAACATTGGTCTTACCGGTGGCGTTCTTGCACTGAAAACACAAATACTCCGATTTGATAACTACCGTATTGATTCAAGTTATTATGTTACATCACCAATTGTAAATATTGAATTCACCCAGCCATTGTTTGGTTATAATCCTTATCGATGGTCGAGGAAGATAGAGCCAATTAAGTACAATGAGGCTGAACGACGTTACATTGAAGAACTTGAGCAGGTAAGTATAAATACTACTAATGCTTTTTTCAGACTGCTTGATGCTCAAATAAGATTAAAGATTCAGAAAATTAATCTGGCTAATAATGACACTCTTTTTCAAATAGCCCGCGGGAGATATAACATTGGTACAATTGCTGAAAATGAACTCCTACAGATTGAATTAAGTCTGTTGAATTCTCGTTCGGCGGTTAAAGAAGCGAATCTGGAAGTTGAAATGCGCACCTTTGATTTGATTTCTTATCTGCGTATTCCTGAAAATGAAGTGCTTGAGCTGATTTCTCCTGAAGCTCCTCCTGTTGAGGATGTTAATTCTGATTTGGCAATTGGTCAGGCTCGCTTGAATCGGTCGGATGCCCTTTCATTTGACCGGCGATTGCTTGAGGCTGAAAGCAGTGTTAATAAAGCCAGAATTGAGAACCGGTTTAATGCTACACTTTTTGCCGAATATGGCCTTAATCAAAGAGCTCATTATTTTGATGATGTTTACCGTAATCCCAGTGAAGTTCAAAACCTACAGGTAGGTATCAGAGTACCAATCCTCGATTGGGGCTTAGGAAAAGGGCGACTAAAACTGGCAGAGTCAAATATGGAGATAGAACGCACCTCCGTTGAACAGGATATTAAAGATTTCAACCAGGAAGTATTCATCAAAGTGATGCAGTTTAATATGCAACCTTCGCAGTATGCCATTGCTGCAAAAAGTGATACCGTTGCTCTTAAGAGATATGAAGTTACTAAACAAAGGTACCTTATCGGCAAGATTGGTATTACAGACTTAAATATTGCTCAAACTGAAAAAGATAACGCACAACAAGGTTATATAGCTGCACTTTCTACCTTTTGGCGTAGCTACTTTGAATTAAGGAAATTAACGCTTTACGACTTTGAAGCTGGCAGAACAATAACTTTTAACTTCAACGATATCCCTGATGTTGAATAGGGGTTAAATACTAAACTCTTTCCTCCAATCGGCAGGCGTCTCTTCACCAGTTTCTTCATAATACTGAAGAGCATCAATCATGCGAAGTGTTTCATTAATACTTCTGCCCATAGAATTGTCATTTATCAGTTGATGCCTGATGATCCCCTGCTTATCAATAATGAAAAGCCCGGCATAAGCAACCGGATCTCCATCAAAATCAAGCCTGTTATCCTCTTCATCATACTCATAAGTGCCTGCCATCATATCATAATTCTCGGTAATGGTCTTTGAAAGATCTGATACCAAAGGAAATGTTACCCCTTTAATACCACCTTCTGATGGATTTATCTGCAGCCATGCGTGATGTGAGTGCGCAGAGTCGACTGAACAACCTACTATAGCTACATTGCGTTTTTCAAATTCTTCCAGCTTGCTCTGAAAAGCCAGTAATTCAGTAGGACTTACAAATGTAAAATCAAGTGGATAAAAGAAGAAAACAACATGTTTCTTTCCAATATACTGACCGAGAGAGAACTTTTCAACAATCTCCTCTCCATTGATCACGGCATCTGCTTCAAACAGAGGCGCTTTTTTCCCGACTAGTACTGACATTTTTATAAGTGTTAGTTAGAATAATACAAACATACACAATAATATCATGCAAAGAACTGCAATTTATTTTTGCCTTTATGCACAGTATTTCATTTCTTTCAAGTGATGAAAACAATTCAATGGTTTTCCTCTTTCTTTGCGAGGTTCCAGTAAACATCAAGTTCATTCAACGACATGTCGTGCATTGATTTACCGGCTTCATTAACTTTTTCTTCTATAAACTTAAACCGTTTAATAAACTTCCGGTTCGTACGTTCAAGTGCATCTTCCGGATTAACATTAATAAACCGAGAATAATTTATCAGTGCAAAGAGGAGATCACCAAATTCATCTTCTACCTTATCGGGCGAACCATTTATCTTCTCATATTCAAGCTCACCCAATTCCTCTTGAACCTTATTCCACACCTGTTCAACGTTATCCCAGTCAAAACCAACTCCGCGTGCTTTCTCTTGTATCCTGTAAGCTTTTACCATGGCGGGTAATGAAGCTGGTACACCACTTAAAACAGATTTCCTCCCTTCGGTCATTTTAATTTTCTCCCAGTTGTTCTTAACTGTCTCTGCATCTTTAGCTTCCACATCTCCGTAAATATGAGGGTGACGCCTTATTAGCTTCTCACAAATTGAATTCAAAACGTCGGTAATGTCAAATGCCTTCATCTCCGATGCAATCTTTGAGTAAAACACAAGATGCAGCATCAAATCACCCAACTCTTTCTTCACTTCATCCATATCTTTTTCAAGTATGGCATCACTAAGCTCATACATCTCTTCAATAGTCAGATATCGTAACGTATCGAGTGTCTGCACTTTATCCCAAGGACATTTAGCCCTTAGTTCATCCATTATTGTCAATAGTCTTTCAAAAGCTTCGAGAGGTTTATTCATCAGGTATTTAGTTTTTGCAAAGTTAATAAACCTAACCTGCGCTTTTGTATTTTTGTTTACTCATCAGTTATTCCATATTCAGTGTTAATCAGTGCTAAATACTATGGTTCTATTAATTTCAGTAAATACCGTCATGGTATTTATAGTGCACCGGTTATTTTTCGCACAATTACGATAAGAGGTTTCCTGATTATACCGTTGGTATTGGTTTTACTTTCGGTTAGAGGTTATGCTCAGAAACAACACTCTTTTCATGCACCTAACCTGATGATTGAAACACGAGCAAATTATGGAATTTTAATTGCACATCATCTCGAAATGGAGATTTACAACCGTCATCTTTCTTCTTTCGAGATATGCATCGCCCGTTCAACTTACGGTAAGCAGCAGTGGGAATCAATGTATAATTACCCTGTTACCGGATTAGCTTACTGGAATGCCTGGCTTGGTGACCCGCAAACACTGGGACATGCACATGCTTTGATGCCTTATATCGATTTCCCTATCATAAAGAATGAAACTACAGAATTCAATTTCCGCTTAGCTGCTGGCGTTGGATATTTAACTAAGCACTTCGACCGGCTGGAGAACTATAAGTATATAGCTATTGGTTCACACTTAAATGCAGCAATAAACCTAATGGCTGAGTATCGCTGGAAACCCATCAATCACCTACAGGTCTTTGGAGGAATTCAGCTCATGCACTTCTCAAATGGTTCAACTAAAACACCAAATTTTGGACTAAATATTCCCTCACTTTCAGGAGGAGTGGCTTTTAGGATCAACAAAGAGAATCCCTACATTCGCAGAGCTATCAGGCCTTCTCTAACCATGTTTGAATTTGATGGAAGAAAGTTCCTTGAAGTGCGTGTTAATGGTTCATTTGGTTTTAAAGATATCGGAGAAGCACTTAGCGAGCGATATTATGTGATGGCAGGGACTGTTAGCGTTTTAAAGAGTGTTAGTTATAAAGGGAAAGCCGGACTGTCACTTGATCTGTCATACGATGGTTCAGATGGTCGGTATGTAGGCATAAAAGGAGTTGATTACAAAAACAACTTTCAGCTCATTAAACCCGGTATATCATTAATGTATGAGGTTGTCCTTTCACGAATGTCTTTTCCTCTTGCCCTCGGATTTTACACCGGTGGTAAATATAAAAGTGAAGGAATGTCGTATTATAAATTGGGCATCCAGTATGTAATTATAAAAAACATGTTTGCTAACATTACTTTAAAGACTCATTATGCCCGAGCCGATTATGTGGCCCTTGGTATTGGATACAGGTTTAAAGTAAAGCAGTATTTTTTATGAAAAAAGTATGCATTTATCATTGTAAACTATGAATGGAAAGCTTTACAAGTCTTTGATATTTATCTTATTAATTGTGTTTGCAGGCTGTAAGCGTGATAACATGGACGACTGCTTTTCAAATCCGGGGGCAAATACTGTTGATGATCGACCTTCAGCTTACTTTGATGATATTGAACTAAATGACAATATAAATCTGGTTATTGAAGGGGGTGATACTTATTCAATAAAAGTAGAAGGAGGAAAGAATCTAATTTCATCAGTCACCACTGAAATAACTGATAGTGTTCTGACAATAAATAATAGCATGAGCTGTAACTGGGTAAGGAATTATAACAACGAATTAACGGTAATAGTAACATCTCCAGCTTTAAAATCAATCAACTATGAAAGCTCTGGCGATATTAATACCCCTACCTGCCTAAATATCACCGATCTCGATCTGAACGTTTGGGGTGGCTCAGGCTCCATTAATTTGAACATCGTGAGTGACAAAGTCAACCTGCGGCAGCATTATGGCACCGTTGATTTTCATGTTAAAGGGAGAGCGTCAATCCTAACTGTCTATTCAAATAGTTATGGCCCTTTTTATTGTGAAGAGCTGAATTCAGATATTGTATATATACGCAGCCGTGGCACCAATGATTGCTATATTCATGCAAATGACATCCTTGAAGCCGAAATAACCTCAGTAGGAAATATTTACTATTCAGGCAATCCATACAATCTGTCAAGTCAGGTAACTGGGTCAGGTAAACTTATTAAAATAGAGTAACCAACAGTTTTGAACAGGTTTGATTAATAGGCTCTTGCAAAAATCACTCTTCTTTCCGATGGTTTTCCTGTCAATATACACTTACCTTGTTCAGGTTTTGAATCAAGCGGGATACAACGGATAGTTGCTTTTGTAAGTTCTTTTATCTTTTGCTCAGTCTCTGTTGTACCATCCCAATGAGCATATATAAAACCTGCCTTATTATCAAGCAGATCAACAAACTCATCCCATGTATCAGCTTTTGACGACATACTTTCCCTGAAATCAAGCCCTTTTTGATAGAGATTATCCTGAATATTTTCTAGTAAATGTTCTATTTTATTCTCGATATCCGACAATTGGTAAATTGACTTTTCAAGTGTATCGCGCCTTGCTACTTCAACCGTTCCATTCTCAAGATCACGAGGTCCGATGGCCAAACGTACAGGAACTCCTTTAAACTCATACTCATTGAATTTCCAACCTGGTTTATAGGTTTCGCGGTCGTCATATTTTACTGAGATTCCTTTAGCCTGTAATGCAGTCATTATTTCACGTGCCTTAGCGGAAATCATTTGGAGTTGTTCATCATTCTTATAAATTGGAATAATAACCACCTGTGTAGGTGCCAGTTTAGGAGGCAATACCAACCCGTTATCATCCGAATGAGCCATTATAAGTGCACCAATAAGTCTGGTTGATACACCCCATGAAGTAGCCCACACATATTCGAGTTTATTTTCCTTACTTAAATATTGTACCTCAAATGCCTTCGCAAAATTCTGTCCAAGAAAGTGAGATGTACCTGCCTGCAAAGCTTTACCATCCTGCATAAGTGCTTCAATACAATAGGTTTCAACAGCTCCTGCAAAACGCTCATTAGGCGATTTAATACCTTTAATAACCGGTAAAGCCATATATTTTTCAGCAAAAGTTGCATAAACATCAAGCATTTTTTCAGTCTCAGCAATAGCTTCTTCTTTTGTGGCATGTGCTGTATGGCCTTCCTGCCAAAGGAATTCTGCTGTACGCAGAAATAACCTCGTCCTCATCTCCCAGCGAACAACATTTGCCCATTGGTTAATGAGTAACGGTAAATCTCTATACGATTTAATCCAGGTACGGTAAGTATCCCAAATAATAGTCTCTGATGTTGGGCGTACAATCAATTCCTCTTCAAGTTTTGCGTTTTCATCAACAACCACACCCTTGCCATTAGGATCATTCTTTAACCGGTAGTGAGTTACAACAGCGCACTCCTTTGCAAATCCTTCAACATGACTGGCTTCTTTACTGAAGAATGATTTTGGTATGAATATTGGAAAGTATGCGTTTACATGACCGGTATCTTTAAACATTTTATCAAGCGCAGCTTGCATCTTCTCCCAAATTGCATATCCATTTGGTTTAATGACCATGCAACCCCTAACAGCCGAGTTTTCAGCCATGTCGGCCTTTATTACCAGGTCATTGTACCATTGAGCGTAATTCTCACTTCTTGTCGAAAAATCTTTAGCCATAATCCTTTTGTGGTATAGTATTTGTGTTTAATCAGATAAATATTGAACATCAGAATTGCAAAATTAACAAAATAACCGAGTTGCCTGACGAACACACTACACACTTACCATAATCAAGGGAGGACCTTTAAATGAAAACTTTAATCACTTTATTAGCGGCAGTCGCCTTAACATTCAGCTCTTGTACTACGCAGTACCAAACAAGAGTAGTAGGTGACGATGTTTATTACACGCCCGGAGATCAGCCAGCTTATGCTCCTGCTCCTGTCACTGTTTACAATGAACCCGCGCAACAACCTACTTATCAGGATCAGCAACCGGTTGAACAACAATATTATGATGATTCAACCAATTATGGTAACTACAATGCTGACGGTTATACCACTGACCAATATACCGATCAGGGTAACGGAAATACTTACGTTACAAATAACTACTATAATCCGGACGATTATTATGATTATGCTTACTCAGCACGTTTGAGAAGGTTCCATAATAATTTCTACTATGATAGTTATTATGCACCTTATTACACTAACTCATATTGGTATGATTACAACCCATACAGTTGGGGTACTTCAATATATATGGGTTATAACTGGTGGTATCCATCGTATTCTATTGGATTCTCCTGGGGATATCCGCATTATGGATGGGATCCTTTCTGGGATTACCCTTATTCTTATGGTTATTCACCATATAGTTATGGAGGCTACTGGAGTGGTTACAATCATGGTTACTATGATGGATATTATGGCTATGGACACCCTTATGCTTATTACTACAACAGTAAAGACTATAACTCATACTATTACGGACAAAGAGGTGCTTCCTCCGGTGGTGGAAGATCAGGAAATGGTCGTGGTTCTTCTGTAAATACCGATAACAGTACATTTGGTGACAGGTATGAATCAGCTCTTAAAAGCGGAAGATTAGATCGCCCTGTTGATCAAAATGCACGTACCGGTTCCGACCCCCGTAAGGTTAGTCCAACTCGTGATCTGCCAACTAGTAATGGAAGAGTTACTCCTACTCGTGAGGCCCCAAAGAGCACACGTACCGTTGTTCCTAATGATGATAACACTAAGAGCAGGCCTAATATTACCCCTGCAAGAGAAGCTCCGCAGAACACACGTACCGTTGTTCCTAATGACGATAATACCAAGAGCAGACCTAATATAACACCTGCCCGTGAAGCTCCACAAAATACACGTACTATTGTTCCCGATGCTACTAAACAAAAACCAGATGTAACACCAAGTCGTGATGGAGGCAATAATGGTCGTACTGATGTTAATCGTACCTATCAACCGGTTCGTTCAAATCAGAATATGAGATATAGCGTTCCTCAAAGACAGGTTCAACAACAACCAACAAGAGAATACAGAACACCGCAAACTTACAGTGCTCCGGGTTACAATAAACCAAAATCCAGCGATGAATATACAAGTCCTCGCTACAGAAGCATTCGTGAAAGTGGTGTAAGACCATCTTCAGATGGTAATAATTCGCAACCTTCAGGAGTGATAAGAGGATCTGATAACAGTCGCCGTGAAAATAATTCTGCACCTGTTAAAACCTACTCTTCTCCTTCACGTAATGTTGAAAGATCAGCCCCGGTACGTAGCTCTGGCAGTTATTCACAACCTCGTCCATCATCTTCCGGAAGCTATACACCTTCACGTTCATCATCTCCTTCAAGCAGTTATACACCTTCGCGTTCGTCTTCATCCTCATCAGGTAGCTCAAGCTCACGTTCTTCTTCTTCCTCTTCCGGAAGTTCAAGATCATCAGGCCGTAGATAAAACGAGTTGATTCAGATAGCCAGTCTAATTTCAAAATACAACTAACTATGAAAAGAAATCTCTCATTAATCCTATGCTTTCTGATAGGCACACTAAGTCTCTCCGCGCAAAATGAAATTGACGCATTGCGTTATTCACGACTTTCACCTTCGGGTACCGCCCGTTATATGGCACTCGGAGGTGCCTTTAGTGCTCTCGGTGCTGATTTTACAACACTTAGTCATAATCCGGCCGGTATTGGTCTCTATAAAAGCTCTGAAGTTTCTATTACGCCCTCACTTTTTGTTGGAAGATCGGAAGCATCCTACTTTGGAACTGTAAACCAGGATGAACGTTTTAATTTTAATCTGGGTAATGCCGGGATTATATTCGTAAAAGATCCTACTATCAAGAACCCAAACTCTGATTGGAAGAATATTCAATTCGGTTTTGGTATTAACAGACTTGCTAATTTTAATAACAGAGTCGTTATTAGCGGTTTTAATGAAACATCAAGCTACTTGACTCCTTATGTAAATGATGCAAACAATCGTCATCTTACATTAAGTCAACTAGACAATTATGGAAGCGGTCTTGCTTATGATACTTATCTTATGGGGTATGACTCCACCACCAGTCAGTACTTCATTGACATGCCTAATGGAGGCGTTCAACAACGTAAATCAATAGAAAGCAGCGGATCAATTAATGAGATGGTCTTTAGTGTGGGCGCTAATTATAATGATAAAGTGTACTTAGGTGCTACTCTTGGGCTTCCTTATATCAATTATCAAGAAACAGCTATCTATAGTGAACGCGATACTAAGAACACTAACAATTACTTTAATTCATTCAGCCGTACGGATAATTTGAAAACTACAGGCACGGGAGTTAATGTAAAATTTGGTATCATAGTAAGGCCTGTAAATTGGTTGCGGATAGGTGGTGCCGTTGAAACACCAACATTCTACTCTGATATGGCCGATACATACAGTACAACCTTTAAAGCATCTTTTGATACCTTATACGGAGATAAAAGATCATCAGCCGATGGATATTATACCTATAAACTCAATACTCCTTTCAGAGCTTCGGCTGGTGTAGGACTTATTGTAGGCAAAGCCGGACTGGTTAGCGTTGATTATGAGTACTTAGATTATGCTAAAGCCCGTTTACGTGCAAATGATTATGATTTTGAAAATGAAAACAATGCCATTCAAAACGATTTTACCAAAGCTCATAATTTACGATTCGGCACTGAATGGAGATATGGTGTCATGAGTTTTAGAGGAGGCTATTCAATATCAGCAAATCCTTATGTTACCGGAACCAACTCAGCAATGAGTTCATACTCTGCAGGAATTGGATTACGCGGACAGAAGTTCTATGCTGATTTAACCGGGGTATTTAGCGGTATGGATGACGAATATCACATTTATAATGCTCCATCGGGCGCTGATCCTGCAATTTCAGCTGTTAAGGTAAACACTACAATGTTCCTTTTAACACTGGGATTCAGATATTAGAATTACAACCTCTCCTGAATGTTAATGCGTGTGTTTCGATACAATTAAGCAGGGCTGCCCAAAAGGCAGCCCTTTTTCTTTCACGTTGTTCATATAAATGAACAAGCTCTCCGGTATTTTTTTTCAGCAGTAGCAGGCATCGTCCTTAAAAAGTGCTAAAGGTTGTCATTGTTAGCTGTTAATTTAGAAATGGTAAGATAGAAATTAGTATTAAAGTTGTATTAAAGTCGTTTTTCAAACGTTTTTCAACCGTTATTCAAACGTATTTTATACGTGTGTACACGTACGAAATACGTATGAAATACGTATAAAATACGTATGAAATACAACTTCTGCCCCAATTCTGACCAACTTGAGCAAAACATCATAGCATTCTTTTCCTTTTCTTAAAATTGAGTTAATCCCGAAGTGGAATCATCAATGGTATCTATTAGCAAACAAAACATGTTCACACATATCAATTTTTATAAATATTTTGTGAATTTGAAAGATTTATTTAGATTTGCTTTCCAAACCTAAAATGATATCACTTATGAAAAAACAATTATTGTTTACATTATTTCTGATGGCGTTCATTTCTTTCACGTTGAATGCTCAAGTAAAATGCGGAATTAAGATTGGTGCAGATTTTTCTACTTTACAATTTAGAGACAACGGTACTATAATGAATGATTCAGCCGAATTTAAAGGAATAACAAGTCCGCGTTTAGGTTTCTTCCTTGAAGTGCCCTTTACTGATGAGTTCTTTCTAAATGCAGGTTTCGAGGGTGCTATTAAAGGATATAGCTTTGAAAGTATACGTGAAAAGAATAATGAGTGGGTTCCGTCACAAGAAAAGGCATTACTGTTAGCTGTGAATTTCCCCATTATGGCAGGCTATAAATATGACCTCGGCAGTGCAAAGTTGTTTGGAATGTTAGGCCCTGTTATTGGTATCAATACATATGCTACCAATCTTTACAAAGCAGGTGGAAAATGGGATAATAGCCACATGTTCATCGGCGAATGGACTCTTGAGTCAGGTGAAAGTCCCATGGCATACTTTAAAAGAATGGATATGCTAGTAAGGTTAGAAGCAGGAATTGAAGTTCATCGTTTCCAGTTCTCAGCCTCTTATACACAAGGATTATCAGATCTTCAGGATATAGAAGATGGAAGTGTAACCTCCAGAATCATCGGACTCAATGCAGCTATAAAATTTGGAAGCATGGGGAAGAAAGGAAGATGGAGGTAGGAGAAGCTAATGTTTAACACTCAACCTGTTAATTCCTGCTTTTGCTTTTTGTGTGATGCTGTTATGGTATTCGTTGAAATCAAGAATAAAGCATTGCTTATAACACCATAGGGCCTGCCTGGAATTTCTTTCCTGCTCATAGATATTGCCAAGATTCAGCATTGAGTTTGCTGCATAGAAGGTAGTGAATGCTTTCCCTTTAGCGTATGTTTCATAATACAGGTGCTTTGCCTTTAGTAGATCACCTTTCTTGTGATTTATCCGGGCAGTGCGGTACAAGTATTCAACGTTGCCTTGTTCACTAAGCGTTATAGGAGATAGTTGGTTGAGTAATTTCTCTGCGGGTTCATAATAACCACCATCGAACAGTAACCGCACCTTTAACAGACGCAGATCAGGGATTGTGTTTCTATTAGCTTCATTTAACGCTTCTCTGTCGTTATCCATCTTATCATCACCAAACAGTTTTACTCTGGAGATAAACTTTTTATACCCTGCCAAATCGCCTTCAATCAAATAGCTCCAAGCCAACCGTTGATAAGAAGCCTTTATGAAGTTTTTGCCCTTGAAATTGGTAATATATTTCAGAAAATAGATTCTTGCCGATTTATCAAGCTTATTTAGCAAGGTAACACCCGTTAGGTAATCAAGATAATGGAACTCATAATATGAGTTATCTAAAGGTCTTCCCGATAGTAATGCCAGTGCCTTGTCGTTCATACCCCTGTTTGAATAAAAAGACGCCACCGCATAGATGAGTAACGGGTTGTTTTTAATCTCCCGGCTCGTTTTATCATTTTCAAGGACATGGAGCATTGAAGCTTCACTCTCATCTGTAATGGTTAAATTGAAAGTGATAAAAGTGGTAATGAAGATACATTCATTATAAAGGTAAGGGTACTCATTGTCAGTGCTTACCGAGGTGAGAAGACTTTGAAGCTCACTAAGACCCTCTTTTACATCACCCTCCATACCAAATAACCCGGTAATCCATCTATATGATTCGGGGATGGTGCCTAAGAGCACATGCAATAATCCCATTCCTGCTTTATTAGGTTTGAAAGCAGGAAAACGACGTTGATTTTCGGAGAACTGACTGTAAGCTTTCTTAATGTCAAGCGCTGCTTTAACAAAGTCGCCGGTTTTAGCTGAAGCCATACCCGACTGCAGATTTAATTGTCCCAGTGCATATAACCGCCAGGGTGATATGGAACTTACACTTTCAATTTTTTTAATCCTGACAATTTTATTCTTCTGTAATGCTGCATAATTCTGATCCTCTTCCGATATAAGTGTTTTTAAAAAGTCAAGATACGCCATTAGATATGCATCGGCCACATTCGATGGATCTTTCTCTTTCTCGTGATTCATTATGGAACAAGCAGTTCCAAAGCGTAATCTAAGAATTTCAAGATAAGCTTTTGAATAAGCTGGCGTCATATCAAAATGAGCAGCTGTTAGTTGTCCGGCTAACGAAAACATAAGGCAAGCAATGAGAAGTTTTTTCATTCCGGGCATCTTCATTAAGAAAAAAAAGAGGCTGTATCTTTTGAGACAGCCTCTTTACAAAAAAATGAAAAAATTACTTTATAGTGCTGGCCAATCCATGATCAATAAGAATGCGGCCACAATATTCGCAAACAATAATCTTTTTATGCATTCTGATATCTAATTGTCTCTGGGGAGGTATAGCACTAAAGCAACCACCACAAGCATCGCGCTCAACGCTTACAACGGCAAGACCGTTTCGGGCATTCTTACGAATTCTTTTGTAAGCTGTTAGCAACCTCTCTTCAATATATCGCTGATATTCTTCAGATTTGTTGAGTAGAGTTTGTTCCTCTTTTTCAGTTTCATTTACAATGTCTGATAATTCATTCTTCTTAACTTCAAGGTCATTACGACGCTCCTCAACAATTTTTTGAGCAGCAGCAATTTCATCGTTCTTTAAATTAAGACTGTGTGAATATTCCTTTACTCTTTTTTCTGCAAGTGCAATTTCGAGATTCTGAAACTCAATTTCTTTTGAAAGAGAATCAAATTCACGGCTGTTACGAACATTCATTTGCTGAGCTTCGTAATTCTTGATATGAGCTTGATTATCTTTAATCTGGTTTTCTTTATCCTTGATCTGTGTATTCAGATTTTCAATATCCTGAACATAATTGTCGATACGTGTCTGCAGTCCAATAATTTCATCTTCAAGATCTTCAACTTCGAGAGGTAATTCACCTCTGATGATACGTATCCTGTCGATTTGAGAATCGATCTGTTGCAGAGAATATAAAGCGATTAGTTTCTTTTCAATTGAAATTTCAGATTCTTCGCCTTCAGAATGTGTTAAAGAAATGTGTGCCGAAATATAGCTTTTATCTTGCTGTTCTTGATTTTCAATGGATTCATTCATTGAGGTGCTTTTTTCTTTCGACGTTTTTGCCATGTTATTCCTTCTTTAGGAAATTTGATTACAAATAGTATACAGGATTAGAAATGATCCCGGAAATTTGGAGTGCAAAGGTAGTAAATTTTTCTTTAAGTATTCTATATAATAATTCTTTACTAAATTGTTCAGTTTCATAGTGACCTGCCTCAACAAGAAGTATCTTGTTTTCAGTTAAAAAGTAGTCGTGATATTTCAATTCACCGGTCACAAACACATCACATCCCTTGCTAATTGCTTCTTCTATCAAAAAGTTGCCTGATCCTCCACATAAGGCTACTTTACTGATTTTACGTTTTAACAGGGCCGAATGTTTAATGAATGGAACGTTAAGAATGTTTTTCAGATGAATAAGAAAATCCTGTTCATCCTGATAAACTGCTAAGTGACCATAAATTCCCGACCCAACTAGAGGGAAATCGTTAGTAAGAGGGTATGAGTCCCAGGCAATTTCTTCGTAAGGATGAACTGCTTTCACCTCATTCATTACCTGTTGTTCTAGCCAGTATGGCATAACCGTTTCTATACGTATCTCGGCTTCTGTATGCAACTGACCTTTTTCACCTACAAAAGGATTCGTCCTTTCACCTGCTCTGAATGTACCATGCCCACTAACATTGAAACTGCAACAGTCATAATTGCCAATAACACCTGCACCTGCCTTAAAGATAGCATTACGAACCGCTTCATTGTGACTTTCGGGAACGAAGACAATGAACTTACGCAGAACATCTTTTAATGGACGAAGGATAGAGGTATTTGTAAGAGTTAGTTTTTCGGCAAGGATAGCATTTACCCCTTGCATTGAATTATCGAGGTTGGTATGTGCTGAATAGAGCATTATTCCATGTTTGATTGCCTTGATAATGCAACGCTCAGTAGCATTTGAGCCTGTAAGTTTTTTAAGAGGTTTAAAAATTAATGGGTGATGCGATATTATCAGATTATATTTGAGAGCAATGGCTTCATCAATAACCTCTTCAGTTATATCAAGGGATATTAGTGCACCGGTAACTACATTTTCTTTATTACCGGTAATCAGGCCACTGTTGTCATAGTTTTCCTGAGTTTGAACAGGTGCAATAGCTTCAATAACCTCAATTACTTCATATAACTTCATCAACACAATATTATGCGTAAATATTCATGGAAAAAACCATCCACAGCGTTTTTAGTTCATGGATTACCCAAAAACATCCTGTAATAACAGCGCAATAAATTTACTGTTTTTCTGCGTATGTTATGTAATTTTTTTAATTTTAAACCGTGGAATTTCTAAGATTGTTTCTTTTGCCGGTTGCACTTCTTTACGGGTTAATTACCTGGGTAAGGAACAAGCTGTTCGACTGGAAGTTACTGCCTTCAGTAACGTACTCTTTACCTGTAATATCTGTTGGAAATTTATCAGCAGGTGGTACAGGCAAGACACCTCATGTTGAATATTTACTTCGCTTATTTGGCAAAAGCATGCAACTGGCCACATTAAGCAGAGGATATGGAAGAAGGACCACTGGTTTTAGAATTGCTACTTCAACTGATACCGCTGCTACTATTGGAGATGAGCCCTTGCAATTCCATTCAAAGTTTCCTGAGATTACGGTTGCGACCGATGAATCAAGACGACATGGTATTGATGAATTGCTTCGCAAGCATCCTGATACTGAGCTAATTATTCTTGACGATGCTTTTCAGCACCGATATGTGAAGCCAGGTTTCTCAATTCTGCTCACTGATTATCATACTTTGTACAGTGAGGATTATTTGCTGCCTTATGGTACTTTAAGAGAATCTCGTTCAGGCGCTCGAAGAGCAAACCTTATTGTAGTTACAAAGACTCCTAATGTACTGTCAGTTTATGAACGGCAAAGTATTACTGCAGGTATTCGCCCACGTAAAGGACAAAAAGTACTTTTCTCCTACTTAAAGTATGGTGAGATCAAGTCGCTATGGGATACCGGTTTAACGATTAATCAAAATGCCCGGTATAGTGTTATTATGCTGATAGCCGGTATTGCTAATTCTTACCCATTGGAGTATGAATTAAGAAGCCAGTGTAATGAATTGATCGTTATCAGGTTTAAAGATCATCACAAATATACAACTGCTGATTTTGAAGAGATCAAACAAAAATATTCCGATATTTACACCCAAAATAAGTTACTTATTACGACAGAGAAGGATGCTATGCGAATGCTCAATCCCGATATAAGGGAAAAGGCGTTGGGATTGCCCTTTTTTTATATCCCTATTGAGATTGAACTGCATAATGGTGATAAACAGATATTTGATGAAACTATAATTAACTATGTTAGAGAAAATAAAAGAGAGCGCTGAATATATTTCCTCGCAGCTAGCGAAGAATCCTGTTGTTGGCATTATACTTGGCTCCGGTCTTGGAGGACTTACTCGTGAAATTGAGATTGAGAAAGAAATATCCTATGCCGACATTCCATATTTCCCGGTGTCAACCGTTGAAGGACATGCAGGTTACCTGATCATTGGTAGATTGGGTGGTAAGCAGGTAGTCGCCATGCAAGGTCGTTTTCATTATTATGAAGGCTGGAGTATGGAGGAGATTGCATTTCCTATTCGTGTAATGAAATTCCTCGGTATCAAATTGCTAATAGTGTCGAACGCCAGTGGAGGATTAAATCCTGATTTTAATATAGGGGATATCATGATCATCAATGATCACATTAACCTTATGGGAACTAATCCTTTGATGGGACCTAACTTTGCTGAATTAGGTCCGCGTTTCCCTGATATGAAGGAAGCATATGATCATAAGCTCATTGCAGATGTAAAAGCAATTGCAGTCAGGGAAGGTATTGAAGTAACTCAGGGGGTTTATGCCGGTGTTACCGGTCCTACCTTTGAAACCCCGGCGGAGTATAAGTACATGCACATTATTGGAGCCGATGCAGTAGGGATGTCTACAGTACCTGAGGTAATTACTGCCCGTCATATGCATTTGCCGGTTTTTGCTGTATCAATCATCACCGATTTAGGAGTTGTTGGTAAAATCTCTGATGTATCACATAAGTTAGTGCTAGAAGCTGCTGAAAGAGCTGAACCTAAAATGACCAAATTGATAACAGCCTTAATAAATGAAACTTCTTTGTAAGAGTTTTATATGATTAAACTTTATTGCAGTAAAGAATATCACAGCAAGACTGCCTGTTTTTTAATGGCAGTTTTGTTTGTTTTTACTAGTTCATGTTTGAACTATCATTCGAAAGAAACGATTTTATTGGTAAAGAATGCCGATGATATATCAGGGATGCAAATTTCGGTCGTTGATACTTCAGGCATATCGGTAATAAATCCCGAAATCAGGACTAAAGACAATGAAGCAAAGATTCGCCTTGAAGTAAAGGAACCTGTTATTCTAATTCTTGCCAAGGATACCTTCAAGTCTGAATTGGTCATCTATCCGGGACAAGAAACCTGCATAGATTTCAAAGACAGTAGAGAGTGTGCTGCATCGACTGGTGAAAATGAAAACTTCATTAAATACAACAAGCTGTTTGAAGTGAATGTGCGCAAAGCCGATTCGCTATCAACGCTTTTCATGCAAGCTCAATCGAGTGACACTTTTGCTATCGTAAGACAAAAAGTATCTATAGCATTTGATGAACTGCTTTCTCAAGCAAAGAATGAGGCTATTAACTATATCGAAAATAATCCCAAATCCATTAGTATTTTCGGAGTGCTCAACAGCACCCTTAAACAAACTCCTCTATTCAGTTTTAAATATGATCATCGCTTATACAGATTCGTAGATTCTGCAATGCAATTACACTATCCAACCCATAGTTACAGCATCTGGCTACATAAAAAGATCAGTGATTATGAGCGCATGACAATCAATCGTCCACAGGAAGTGCTTATCCCAATAGGGACAGTGATTCCCGATTTAAAACTGCAGGCGCTGAACAATAAGATACTGCCGTTAATAGCATCAAAAAAGGGGATTACATTATTACACTTATGGACAAATGATCAGGCTGCCAGAGGGAACAACGAACAGGTGAAAGTTATCTATGAAAAATACAAAAGTGCGGGGTTGAACATTACTTCTGTTTCATTTGATGAAAACCGTAAAAGATGGGCTTCGGAGATTGAGTTAGACAAGATGTGGTGGAACAATCTTATAGATACCATGGCAACCAGATCAGAGGTGCTGACCAAATTAAACTACCCGCCATTACCCTCATTCATTGTGGTTGATGGTAGTAGGAAGGTATTGGCACATTTTACATCAACCTATCAGCTTAATGATTGGCTGCGTGATTATTTTGGTAGGAATGGAAACAAAAAAATTATAAATTAGCTGAAACTTAATAGTTAACATATTGAAAATATATTTCGCATCAGACTTCCATTTGGGAATTCCCGATCATGAATCGAGCCTTGTAAGGGAACGGTTACTGGTTAAATGGCTTGATCTGATAGAAAAAGATGCCGATGAACTCTACCTGATGGGAGATATATTTGACTTCTGGTTTGAATATAAAACGGTTATTCCCCGTGGCTTTGCACGCTTGTTTGGTAAGCTTGCCGAAATTACCGATAAGGGCATTCCGGTATATCTGTTTAAAGGAAACCACGACATTTGGGCATTCGACTATTTGAATAAGGAACTAGGAATTCAATTGAATCGCCGGCACCTGATACGTGAATGGAATGGGAAGAAGTTTTTCCTTGCTCATGGTGATGGATTAGGCCCCGGAGATATAGGTTATAAATTTCTAAAGAAGGTATTTGAATTCAAACCAAATCAGTGGTTATTTAAGTGGCTCCATCCTGATATTGGCACTCGTATGGCACTCTACTTTTCGCGTAAGAGCAGGTATGCTAACATTCTTAAAGATCAGAAGTTGCTTGATGAACAGGGTAAGTTCGACCTGTCGACAGAGCGACTATATGCTTTTGCAGATAAACATATAACAGAAAATCCTGAGATTGATTATTATATCTTTGGACACAGGCATTTTCCCGGTCATGTTGATTTACCAGGCAACAAGCACTATATAAATTTAGGAGATTGGATCACTAATTTCTCCTATGCCGTTACAGATGAAAATGGATTATCGTTGTTTACATTCAAAACAGGTGAACCGCATTTGCTCGAAGGACCTTTTTAATCAGCATAATTAAACAAACCAGCCATGTTATTCTCAGGAATTGATATCGGATCAAATGCAGTAAGGTTGCTTTTTGCAAATGTGTATGAGACTAAAGGAGGCCCCGTAGAAGAGAAAGCTACTTTGCTACGAATACCCGTCCGTTTGGGTATGGATGTTTTTACTCATGGAAGGATATCTGACCAGAAGGCTGAAGATCTTGTGAAGACGATGAAAGCTTTTAAGCTCCTTATTGATGTGTATCAACCTGTTAGTTATATGGCTGCTGCTACAGCTGCCATGCGTGAAGCATCAAATCGCGATGAAATACTAGAGTTGGTACAACATGAATCAGGTTTAAAGATCGATCTGATTGATGGAATACAGGAAGCCAACATCATCAGCAGCTTTAGCAATATATTGGTAAATAAAGATTTCACTAAAACACTTTACATAGATGTAGGTGGAGGATCAACAGAGATATCTTTAATAGATGGAAAGAACTTTGTTACCTCAAACTCTTTCAAAATTGGAACCCTGCGTTTAGTTGCCGACGCTGTTGAGGAAGAAGAATGGGACTTGATGCATAAGTGGCTTAATCAGTTTAAGAAAGATTTTGGCAAAATGAATATCATTGGCTCTGGTGGAAACATCAATAAGCTGACTAAGCTTTATGGTCATGCTTATAATAATGTGGTGAACCTCGACCAACTAACATATGCTTACAAGCAGCTTCACAGTATGTCGTACGAGCAACGAATGGACAGGATGGGTTTGCGACCTGACCGTGCCGATGTTATTGTACCTGCGGCTCAGATCTTTATAAAGATATTGAAATGGACAGACCTTAATCTCGTTTCAGCTCCTAAAATAGGATTGGCTGACGGACTGATACTCATTCAATACAATAAATTTAAAGCATTGAAAGCATAATTTCCAAATGTCCTCATAGTTAATGAGGTATGCTTATCTTTGCATTTAAATT
>JBLMZZ010000121.1:0-24641 GCA_050259095.1 Omnitrophica WOR_2 bacterium
AACCGGATGATGCCTGAGATGGGTGCCCAGTTAACATGCACATTGTTGGGCGACATGAATACCGACACCTGTATGCGTTTGTCTTTAAAGTACTCGGGTTCAAACACTTCTTCAATGGCAACGATCTTACCATCGGCAGGAGAAAGTACCTGTGATTCGTCGGGTGAGATGATGCGTTCGGGATATCTGAAGAACTTTACAATCCACAGGAACACAACAACAAGTATGGCCCATACGATGTAATGAAGATAAATTGGCATAGGTATCAGCCCTGTTAAAGGCGAAATAACTCCCAATACTATAAAAGAGATCAGTATGATCCAAAAACCTTCTTTGTGTATTCTCATTCCGGCAAAAATACAATAAATTAGAAATAAAGGCAATCAATTGAGCAATCCAAGCATCCGGGTTAAAATATATACAAATGGTGCAGCAATAAGTACTGCATCAAACCGGTCGAGTATACCACCGTGTCCGGGAAGTATACTACCCGAGTCTTTTATCCCGGCATTGCGTTTAAACATTGACTCGATGAGATCGCCAAATGTGCCAAACACGATGATAAGTACCCCTGTAAGCAGCCATTCCCAAAGTGTTAACACAGTAAATGAGGCTGATACAAGGTAGGCCACTAATAATCCCGAAAAGGCGCCCCCTAAAAAACCTTCCCATGATTTTTTAGGGCTTATGCGTTCAATCATTTTATGTTTCCCAAATGCAGATCCAAATATGTAGGCTCCTGAGTCGTATATCCACAGGATGAGAAAGAAGCCCAGAAGCAGACCGGTTTCTCTCCATTTAAGTTCTTCGCCCAGTGCAAAAAAGCCCGAAAGTAATGCAAGAGGTACAACTATCCATGCAATGCCAAAGAGGGCCATAGAGAGGTTTGTGAGCGGGGAAGATGTTTTGCGAAAGAGTTCTACCACTGCCAGTAATACGGGCACCAGCAACAGCAGATAGAGCATAGTTGCAGGGATAAGGTTGAAGTTGAAGCTTACAATAAGTACATAGACAGCAATGGCCATTACACTACCTGCTACTTTTGACGGGTAGGCATTAAGTTGCCTTGAGATATTGCTGAATTCACGATAACCTGCAAGGGCCACAATTAAAAACAGTGCCGCGAATACAAGATGATGTACGAGCACTGAGCCGATGATTACAATTACGAAGATTGCACCTGTGATTGTACGGAGTGTAAAGTTATTCACTTCTGAATTTATTGATTATCTGGTTTGCATTGAAAGCATCTTCAACGGGAACATAAAGTTCAATTTCGCCGATCAAATATATGGAGTCTTGTTTATTTACAATCACAGCAATGATATTATTTTCTTCAAGCAACTCTTTAAAGAAGTCGATCTCTTCAATCCGCGTACCTGCATATATTTGGGTCCACCCCTCCATTATCGGTATATTTGAATATTTGACTTGTGAATTGCAGCGTTAGTCAGCACTGTTCTCGTCGGCCATAAAGAGGTATAACTCTTTGGGACCATGGCCCACAGGAATCATTATTTTCTCGATATCATCACTGCGTGTAGTTCCCGAAATGATTGAAATCATCGAAGGTAACTGTCCGGCATATTTCTGTCGCATGAACTCGATAGCTTGTTTCATGTCTTCCAGCACCTGTGAAGTGAATGCAATAACTATGTGAATATCGCAGGTAAATGGTAAGCGGCGACCTGCATCAAGAGCAGAACTAACAACGATACTGCCGGTGCGTGCAATCATACATTCGCATGAGGTAACACTAATGTGATTGAAAGGTGTTTTTTCATCGCCCGCATACGTTGAAATGCCGGCATGTTGAAGCATACCGGCAATTAATTCTTCGTTGCAACATGCATTAGTCCATTTGTTTTCAGCAAACAGTGCCCTAACCTTCGTAAGCATGTCGGATGGCGATTTACAATAAATGAATTTAGCACCTAAGCGTGATAATTCAAAAGCGAACTGAACATCTTTCTCTTCCTCCATTGGAGGGTGTACCGGTGTCTCGAAATCGAGATCAGGATATGGATTTTCAGAAGGCTCCAGGAGTGCATGTCTGATTCTCTTAAGCACTTTCTCACGTGAGGTGCTGTCCTTAAGAGACTCAGGGTCCGGCAAGTTCTTCATCATCTGTTTTAATCAAGGCAGATTCCTCTGAAGGTTTGACTTCACCGGATACTGCATCTGTTGACTGACTATCGGTTCTTTCGGGGATAGATTCGTGAGTGTCCTCGAATTTCCGTTTACCAAATATATTCTCGAGATCTTCTCTGAAGATCACTTCTTTCTTCAACAGTATTTCGGCAAGTTGAGTTAACTTATCCTTATTCTCACTAAGGATTACCTTTGCGCGCTCATAAGCTTCTTCAACCATCTTTTTTACTTCAATGTCGATGATTTGAGCAGTGGCTTCACTATAAGGTTTGGTAAATGAATACTCCTGCTGACCGGTAGAGTCATAGAAACTTACGTTACCTATCTCTTTGTTAAGACCGAAGTAAACAACCATTGAGTATGCCTGCTTAGTCACTTTTTCGAGGTCATTTAAGGCACCGGTAGATATCTTTCCAAATACAATCTCTTCAGATGCTCTTCCACCTAAGGTTGCAGTGAGTTCATCAAACATCTGTTCGTAAGTGGTTAGTTGTCTCTCTTCAGGTAAGTACCAGGCAGCTCCCAATGCTTTACCACGAGGTACAATAGTAACTTTGATCAGTGGATGCGCATATTCGAGGAGCCAGCTTATTGTGGCATGGCCTGCTTCATGAAAAGCAATGGTTTTCTTTTCATGCGGTGAAATGATCTTGTTACGTTTCTCTAAACCACCAACTATACGGTCAATAGCATCAATAAAGTCTTGTTTCTCGATCTCATTCTTGTTGCGACGAGCAGCAATAAGAGCTGCTTCATTACATACGTTGGCAATATCAGCACCTGAGAAGCCCGGCGTTTGTTTGGCAAGGAATTCTACACTTACCGATTCGGCACTCTTTAAAGGCTTCATATGGACTTTAAAGATGGCTTTTCTTTCTTCAAGGTCAGGCAATTCAACATTTATCTGCCTGTCGAATCTACCTGCTCTGAGCAGTGCTCTGTCGAGGATATCAGCACGGTTAGTAGCTGCAAGTATAATAACGCCTGCATTGGTAGCAAAACCATCCATCTCTGTAAGCAACTGGTTAAGAGTATTTTCACGTTCATCGTTTGCACCGGTAATTTGATTTCTTCCACGGGCACGGCCAATGGCATCAATTTCATCGATGAAGATGATACAGGGTGATTTTTCTTTAGCTTGTTTGAAAAGATCGCGCACACGTGAAGCACCCACTCCAACAAACATTTCAACAAAGTCAGAGCCTGACAGAGAGAAGAAGGGTACTTTGGCTTCACCGGCAACTGCCTTGGCAAGCAATGTTTTACCTGTGCCCGGAGGGCCTACCAGCAAAGCACCTTTAGGTATTTTCCCACCGAGGGTGGTATACTTTTTAGGGTTCTTCAGAAAATCAACAATTTCCATGATCTCAACCTTCGCTTCTTCGAGACCTGCAACATCATTAAAATTGATATTTACATGCGTATCACGGTCGAAGAGCTGGGCTTTTGATTTGCCAATATTAAATATCTGTCCGCTTCCACCCGATCCTCTGCTCATCATACGCATGAGGAAGAACCATGCAGCCACCAATATCAGCAATGGGAGTAGCCAGGTGAGGGCATCACTCCAGTTGCGGCGGGTTTCGTTGGTAATATAAACCCTGTCGGGAATACCTTCTTCAGCCTGATCAAAGTCTTTCTCGAAGTTCTCAACCGAACCGATCTTATAAATATACTGAGGGCCTGATGAAGTACCAAATGTATCGTTTGGTTTTACATCCTTATATTTCGGAAGCTTCAGTGAGTCGGGTTTAATATATATTTCGGCGAATTCCTTATTAACAAGGATTACTTTGCTAACATGCTTAGCCTGAAGCATTTTTTTCACTTCGCCCCACCCTACTTCTTTGGTGGTACTGTTCCAACTCATGAACTGCATGCCAATAATAAGGATTGCCAGCAATGCATATATCCAGTAAAAACTGAATTTGGGTTTTAAACTTTTCGGCTTGTTATTGCCGTTATTTTGTTTTGGGTTGTTATCCTGATCCATAATTAATTATCACGCTTGTGCTGATGAGTTCTTCTTAATTCGCATTGGCTTAATGATTTCAGGATTTAAATGTTTAATCCCTGCATCGGCCCAAAGATCCTCAAGTTTGTAATATTTCCGGTTTGCGTCCTGGAATATATGAATAACCACATCAACATAATCAAGCAATATCCATTCGGCATTCTCAAATCCTTCTTTCTTCCACACATTCAGTCCCACTGCTTTCTTTATTTCGGCTTGAACCGAATCAGCGATAGCTTCCACCTGTGTACGTGAAGAGCCATGGCAAACAATAAAGAAATCAGCAACAGCATTCTTGATACTACGCAAATCTATCTGTACCACATCCTCGCCTTTCTTCTCAAAAATTCCCTCTGCTGCAATAGAAGCAAGCATTTCTGAACCTGTCTTCACTTTTTTCGATACCATAGGCTGTTTTAGTTTTACTTTTGCAAAGTTAATCAATTTATCGTGGTTAAAAAAAGCGCCATAAGGCAGTTTAATCACTATTGATAATCAGGTATCAACAATTGTACCGATTTAATGTTGTTTTATGGCTAATTTACAAGTATTTCCAAACTACAGCATCCACCATGTTCCGGAGATTAATTCAACAAACCGGTATGCTGAAGATCTTTTAGCTAAAAACAAGGTACCTGAAGGTTCTTTGATAGTTACTGATAATCAGACTGCAGGCATTGGACAGGCTGATAATAAGTGGGAGAGCGAGCCTTTCAGGAACTTAACGGTAACTGTCATTTTGTATCCTGATTTCTTAGGAGCCGCTTATCAGTTTTACCTCTCAATAATTATGTCACTGGCAGTGTGCAAAACAGTGAATTATTATCTTAAGGCCCCTGTTGCAATGATAAAATGGCCCAATGATATCTATTGCAACCACCGTAAAATAGCGGGTATGCTCATCAAAAACCATATTATGGGGGCCAGTATTTCACAGTCAATTGCCGGTCTTGGTCTTAATATAAATCAAATGGATTTTAAGCAGGCACCGCAGGCAACTTCATTGAAATTATTAACCGGCCTTGATTTTAATGTGCATGAAGTAATGACAAAATGGCATAATTATTTGGCTGATTATTATTTGTTGCTGAAGCAGAGCAATGAGCCTCATACGGAATCATTGAAGGGTATAGTAAAAGGTGGATTAAAGGAACAATATCTGTCCCAATTATATTTAAAAGATCAGCCGGCAGATTTTATAATAAATGGTAATCCAACACGGGCAACCATCACCGGTGTTGATCATCATGGACAATTAATTTTAATAGATGAAAACCACACGAAACATATCTGTGGTTTGAAAGAAATTGTTTTCCCTTAATTTCACAGTGAGGTTTAACCCTTGAATAGACTGTTACGTACTACCTTAGGGAGACTATAGAGTATTGTCTTCCTCTGACCAGATTATCGGTGTATCGGGAAGGTTCGTTTCGCAAACCTCCTTGAGTTTCGAAGCAAGGATATTGATAAAATTGGCAAGAGGCTTTGAGGCCATCATCTTAAGCATCATGTTTAGCTCGGCATTCAGCTGCAGATTTACATTTGTTGAATTGGCACTTACCGCATCGAGGTAACAATGAAGGTTAAACCTGAAAGGTGATTTACCTTCCGAGATAATGATAATATGACTGAAGGGTTGTTTAAGCTCATAAGTCATGCCCAGTGTTGCCATATTCTGGATATTGAAGCTGCAATGGTCACTGTCTGAGCGCCACTCAGAAACCTGAGGAGGCATGAGTTTTTGAAAGTTATTAAAGTCGGATAGAAAGTTGAAGATAAGCTGATCATTGCGGGTAATATTTACCTGCTCACTATCGAATGTTGTCATAAGAAAAGTATGTGGTTATTCTTTCAATCTCAACTGATACGTTATTTACCCCAACCTTCGGGGTTTTCACGCCAGCTAACCAAAGAAAGCTTATCGGATTCCTTGATATATTTCATGTCAAGTGCATACTTGATCAGGTGATTATAGTCAGTTAGAGTATGAAGTATGCAGTTTTCTTCCTTAAAGTTTTTGGTAGCTGATTCAAGGCCGTAGGTGAAAATAGCAACCATACCTTTAACGTTGCATCCGGCTTCGCGAAGTGCACGTACAGCAGCTAGACTGCTTTTACCTGTCGACACCAGGTCTTCAATTACCACAACTGATTGTCCGGATTCAACGACACCTTCAATTTGGTTCGACATGCCATGATCTTTCTTATTTTCTCTCACATATGCAAAAGGAAGTCCCAGTTCCTGGGCTACCAGAACACCGTGAGCAATGGCACCGGTGGCAACACCTGCTATAAGATCAAGTTCACCGAACTCTTCTCTGATCAGTTTAGTAAACTCCTGGCGGATGTAAGTCCTTATTTTTGGATACGACAATATCTTACGGTTATCACAATAAATAGGTGATTTAATTCCCGAACTCCATGTAAATGGATTTTTATTGTCTAACTTTATTGCCTTTATTTGCAATAGAAATTCCGCTGTTTCAAGCGCGATGGTATCATTATTACTCATGCAGCAAATGTACAAAGTTTTTATTTCCGATAAACTTGTTATACTCTCTAATGAAGCGGTGGTGGATTATAATAATCATCAGGCACAACAGATTGAAGTCATATCAAGGAAAACAATTAAAGAAGCTTATAATAATTTTATTAACACTCAGGGGAAACGAATTCTCATACTATATAACAACTTAAATGCAAAAAGATTGCTTGAAGATTTTATTTCTTTGTTCTGGTATGTGGAGGCTGCCGGTGGTATGGTATATAATGCTGAGGGTGAGCGACTTTTCATTTACAGGTTTGGACGATGGGATTTACCTAAAGGGAAGATAGAAAAGAATGAATCGCATGAAGAAGCCGCAATTAGGGAGGTAAGAGAAGAAACCGGGCTGTATGAGGTGACTATTGAAGCAGAATTACCTTCAACATTTCATATTTTCGATTTTAAGGGCAAAAAAGTTTTGAAGCGAACCTTTTGGTACAGGATGAAATACACAGGTATCGATATTCCCAAACCTCAGCTTGAGGAAGAAATCTCTGCTGCTGTCTGGATACCCGACAGTGGGATGGATAAAGTATATGAAAACACTTACGACTCGCTGAAAGATCTGTTATCAGGAGCGAAATAATAGGATTTAGGCTTACTGTTACCTCTTATGGAAGTTTAATTCCTTTAGGAATAAACACGCTCACATTTCCACCGTTCTTATATACATCGCGCACAATAGAGGAATTGATTGAGGTATATTCGGGAGTAGTGAGCAAAAAAACAGTTTCAATATCGGGATAAAGCTTTTTATTTACTTGTCCCACTGTTCTTTCAAATTCAAAGTCAGCCGAAGTTCTCAATCCCCTGAGAATATATTGTGCTTTAACCTTACGACAATAGTCAACGGTTAGGCCCGAATAGAAATCTATTTTTATTGTAGGGCAATCCTGAAAAGTTTGTTTTATCCAGCCTATTCTCTCTTCGAGGGTAAACTGATTATGTTTTTCAATATTCTGACCCACAGCAATGATAATCTCATCGAACATAGGGATAGCTCTTCTGATAACATTTTCATGTCCCAGGGTAATAGGATCAAAAGATCCCGGAAATACAGCCCTTTTAATCATAGGATGAGTTTTATCTATTCTTCTTCAGGATGAGTAAATATACTAAAATTAACATTCCCGTATTTTCGGTGCTGGTTAAACCCGGGAAGTTTACTGAAATCCTGTCGCCCTGAATGTTCGATTATCAACCAACCACCGGGGCGTAAAAGTTTTTTCTCAAGTACTATTCGTGGAATAGCATCGAGCCCTTCCATACCATATGGAGGATCGCAAAAGATAATATCATAGGTATTCTGAGAGTTTTGAAGATATCTAAAGGCATCGGATCTGAATGCCAGTACAGCATCAAAATCAAGATCCCGTGCGGTGCTTCTGATAAAATCAACACATCTCAGTTCGGTATCTACACTGGTAACACCCAATGCACCTCTGGAAGCAAATTCATAGGTGATGTTACCGGTACCTGCAAAAAGATCGAGCACCATAACATCATCAAGATCAAAATGATTACTCAGGATATTGAATAATGCTTCCTTTGCCATGTCGGTTGTTGGCCTCACAGGCAGGTTTTTAGGAGCAACAATGTGCCTGCTCCGGTGCGATCCACTTATAATTCGCATAATCTTGGATTAAACAGGTCAGTATAACCCGATAAATTAACTCCGTTTAAAGCATAACTAACAGCTACATCATTAGCAGGTTCAAAAACATTTACTTTCTTCACGTATTTTCTAAATAATTTAAGTTCTTCCTGACGGGGACTGATGTTACCGGTAAGTTTAAGTTCAACCTTCTCTACATTTATTTTAAGTTGATCGATTACAAATATGGTGTAATAGACAAGATCTTCAACTGTTTTATAAGTAAAATTATTACAGAATTGCAGTTTACCACCGTCAAGTATGAGCAGGTCGAAATAACCGTCATACAGATTAATAAACATTGCCGAAAGAGTTGTATTGCGAAACCGAGGTACGATGTAATCAATAAATGCAGCAACCTGTGGCAACACAATTGCTTGTTTAAAATGATCTTTGATTATTTGAAACCAAGCCATATTTGATGCATAAATCAACCTGACATCATCGGCTAACAGGGTTGTGTTGCGGAGTTCTTCACCCGGTTCAATAGAATGCACAAAATTAAAATATTCCTCAGCTCTTTGAGGGATAAATAATGCTTCGGGCATTAGTGTATATTTTCGGGAAGGTACGATACACAATGAATTCCGGAAACTACTGTTAAGCACCTCATGATTAGAAAGGTAGTGATATATCTCGGGAACACCGGCTAAAAGCACTGATTCAAAAGCTATATACTTACGAAGATCAGGATCATAGACTGAAAAAAAAAGTCCATCCGGCTCGAGCCGGACGGACAGATAGTATTTATCAGTTGAGGCCTTCGAGAAGATGCGGTCAAAACAACTTAATGTTGTGCGAAGGCCGGTCATGCTGAAAGTTTTATTCCCAGTTACCGTCGGTAGAAGCTTCGGTAAGTGATCCCATCTTTATACCGGGATATTTATTAATTGATTTCATACGCTCAGATAAATTCAACACATCCTGCTGATCTTTATCATAGAGATAATATTCATAAGGCACCAGCACTTCAATAACGCTGACTATAACACCACCTTTGTCGATTTTATCGGTCTTTATCTCAAACCTGCGACCATCGGTGAATGGAATAATAGCAAGATCTTCAATCTTGAAATTAGGTCTCTTTGAGTATAAAGAATCGGCTATATTTATGTACCCAACAGTATCGCTGATAGAACGTGTGAAAGTCGTATCTTTTGGATCAGGGATCATTTTAACGACAGGAATTTCGCCAGTTTTGAGGAAGTTGATCAACGTATCAAAACTTGCTGTGTATTGTTTGTTAAACTGTTTGTACAAAACCTCAGCGGTCCTGATATCCTTTAAACGGTTAGCGATCTGTTCACTTCTTCTGTTAACTTCATCCTGGAATCTAACAGGTTTCATGATTGATGCATACAAGAAGTAGCCCAGTACGATGATTACAACGCCAAGAGCTAACTTAATTAAAGTACTTTTCATAAAGATTTGTTTTTGCCATTGCAAATGTATAATAATTTTTGAATGAATACCTGCAATTTACCTGCGAAAAAAATGTATCTGGTGACTTTTTAAGGAATTCTCAGATAATTATTGTTATCTATTTAGATCAACTATATAAATTTTGGCACGTAATTGGCTATATTTGCCAACAAGACAACAAATTCAACAAAAACTTAAACAAAAAATGAAAATGAGAATCAGTTTAGCAGCCATTGTAATGTTGATGGCTTTATCGATGAATTTATTTGCCCAAACGAAGGAAGATGCTGTAAATGCTTATAATAAAGCTGTTACACTTTCAACCACCGATCTTCTTCAGGCAGTGGCTGCCATGAAAGAATCTGCAGACATAGCTGCCAAGGTTGGTCCTGATGCAGATACTATCGGCCGTATGGCTCAACAACAAATAGCCGCTCTTCAATATAATTATGCCACTAATCTTTATAAAGATAAGAAAATTGAAGAGGCTATTGATAATTTTAAGATTGCACATGATTATGCTGTTCAATATAAAGACGACTCTACTAAGGTTAAAGCAGATCAATTGCTTCCAAAATTATATATGTCGAAAGGTATTGGTGAATACAAAGCCGGACAATATGATGCAGCAATAGAAAGCTATAACAAGGCACTTGAATATGACAGTACGCTTGCCAGGGCATGGCTTACAATGGGTATTGCCTATAAGAAGGCAAATAAAATTGCCGAGATGAAAAATGCTATGGATAAAGCTATAGCTGTTGGTACCACATATAAAGATGATAAGACAGTTGAATCTGCCCGTAAAAGCATGAGCGATGAAATGCTAGTAGCTGCTAATGCTGCCTTTAAAAAGAATGATTTTACTACTACCGCTTCTAAACTTGAGGAAGCACTCAAATATTCAGACAATAATCCTGAAGTATATTACCTGAATGCTGTAGCGCTAAATAAACTGACTAAATACAGCCAGGCACTTGCAAGCGCTCAGAAAGGTTTGACTTATGAAGAGGATACTGCTGTTAAGAAAGCTCGTTTCTATTTCGAAATAGGTAATGCACAGCTTGGCCTGGGTGAAAAAGGTAATGCTTGTGAATCTTATAAGAAAGCTGCTGTAGGTGCTTTTGCTGAATCAGCTAATTATCAGATCAAGACTGTTTTGAAATGCAGTTAATTGTATAACATCATGGGGTTGTTGCAACCCTGAGTAATTAGTAAGAAAAAGGAGGAAACTAATATAGTTCTCCTCCTTTTTTCTAGAAAGGATATCCAACAGCAATATTAAATACAAGATTATCCCGACGCCATCCGGGGTTTCCTAGCTTGATATCATTAATAACCCACCGGTCTTGTTCAGGCAACCAGGGTTTTCGTAATGGTATTCCCAAATCAAGCCGTAAAAGGAAAAAAGACAAGTCAAGCCTTATTCCAACACCTGCTCCTACTGCTATCTCTTTGAGGAAACCCGATGTTTTAAATTCACCACCGGGAAGATATTGATTTTTACGCACCAGCCACACATTACCTGCATCAGTAAACACAGCTCCTTTTAGCAAACTAATGATACCAAATCTGAATTCGAGATTTGCTTCAAGCTTTATGTCACCCGACTGGTCAAAGTAACTGTTTTTAGCTGTATCAGCATTGAAAGTACCCGGTCCCAGTGATCTTGGAAGAAATGCCCTAACACTGTTTGCCCCTCCACTAAAGAATTGCTTTGAATAGGGCATTACAGTTGAATTACCATAAGGAATCCCCGCTCCTATCATAATACGGGTTGCCAAACTGTTATTCTTGTCAAAATTATTGTAGTACCTGAAATCGGTTGATAGTTTCGAATATTGTGCATATCTTGATCCGAGTATTTTATATGGTCTTTCATCAGTAGTTTTTACTCCGGTAAAAACCCGGTGAGCAAGTGAAGCAAGGTTGCCCGAGACATCAAGCAACAAATTAAGATAATACTGGTTGCGCTTAGGTAATCCCGTTAGTGTATTATAGGTGAACATTACCGTTGAACCAAATGTAAATTGCTCTTCAAAACTCCTCATTAAGTATGGATTCCTCAGTAGTATAGAATCAAAAGCTGCTGTAGTATGCCTTAGTTTTGAATAATTTATGGCAATAGGATTAACCTCGTATTCTTTATTCAACGTCTCTTTCCAGATATAACCAAACATGAAATTGATTCCATCGGTGTCAAAGTACTTTACACGGTGCAATGCCTTGTACTGTAAATCAAATTTGGTTTTAGGGATATTAATTGCTGATGCATCACGAATAGTGACAGGTGTTATGAAACGCGGGGTGATAAGTTGAATACCTGCTCCTATTTCCCAGGAAGTAAATCCCTTCTCCTTACCACTGAAGGCCATTTCGTATGTGCCATTTACATTTAATTTAAGCAGTTCCCCTGCTTTCCATAAATTCCTGTTGGTAAAATTAGCAGTGACTGTTGGTCCGGTATAATTGTTTGATTTTGATCCAATATCAAAATCTATCTTTAAGGTCTTTGGCAGCAACTGGGTCATACTAATCTTTGCATTAAGAAGTCCCTGCCGGTCGATGATTGTATCTTTGTAACTAACATTCACAAAACTAAACACCCCCATTCCCATCAAACGACTAACAGTACGGTCGTGGTTTAACTTGCTGTATTTTTCGCCTTCCTTAAGCCGGATGTATCTGCTTAATGCTTTATGACTGAAATTATTGACTCTTTCAATAAAGTAATAACCATATTCAAACAGTGTATCCTTGAGGAGTATACGCTTTGGATTTATCACTGCATATTGAGGTACCACAAAGATTTTATTGAGCTTGTAATCGATCAGCGCCTTAGGGGGAGTTTCTGCTTTGACTGATAATAACATATTAATTTTACGATCACCAACTGATGTATCAGCTTTAAATATAAGCAGATCAGGATTGAAGAAATAGTAACCCTTATTCTTTAGTTTATTATCAATGCGTGCCCTTTCATCTTTCAATACCTCAAGATTATACTGTTTCCCTTTGTAAATCAGCGCATCTTTTTGTTCCTGCCTGATGGCAATACTCAAACTGTCGGTACCCTGCGGGTAGGTGATTTCATTATATTTATATGGAGCGCTCACTGTAGCAATATATTGAACGCTTGCTTTTTTATCTTTTGATTTTATCTCATACTCTGCCCGACTTTTGAAATAGCCAAGGTTATCGAGTTTACTTTTCATTAACTGAGACACCAGGTGCGGATCTACCTTACTAAAGAGTACTGGTGGTTCACCAAGTTTAGTCCGCATCCATTTTCTTATTCCTTTTTTAGCATCTTTACCCGCAATGTTATAGAACCATAGTTTAGCGCGTAATCCTAGTATTTTTGCATTAGGTTTTGGTACAATTACTGATTCCAGTTGTTTGCGAATATCCTTTCTTTTCACCGTTTCACGAGGTTCAATATTAACAGATGCACCGGTATAAAGCTGTTCGTCCGGAGGCAAGTATTTTAGATTACTGCAACCGGTTATCAATATCACCAACAGAATGAAAAAGCTACTTTTTGTTTTTTGATTCATTTTTTTTATTCAGTTGATTATCAATTTCAGCATTTCGTTTCTTGCGGTACTCAACCAGTTTCTTTTTCGACATAAAGATTTGACGTATATTTCTAAAGTCGCGGGTATAAGAAATTCCAATACCGGTATTTACCAATTCACCTTCAATTGGATTCTGGAATTCGGTGCGACTGTATCCTTTAAGCCTGAACCTACCGTCGGGGGTAAGCTTATACTCAATCTTTACATTTCCGGCAATATCACTGGCTTTGTTGTTACTGGCCTGTTGACCTTCAACATCCACATTACCACCAACCTGAACCGTTACTCTATTATTAAGAAATTCTTTTTTTAAGCCCAGTTGCAACTGTGTTCTGCCCTGTTGCTTTCCCGTTGAGTAGTCTTCAAAAGAGTTAACGCCTACATCAAGATCAACGCCTTTGATGTACTTTTGTGAAAGGGCACTAAACTGCTGGGTAAGTAATTTACTTGCACTTGCCCGGGTTGCTGATTCAACAGTCAAAGGGGCATTCCCCGTTTCAAAAGGATCCTGACCAAGAAATCTATTGAGAGCAAGCAAGGCAAACACTTGTTTATTCATTTGTGTTTCGTCAGTCTTCAATTCATTAAGTTTTGCATTTACCATTCCATTCATGGCGTTCTTTTCATTCTCAGGTTGTTCAATGTCAAAGCTTATTTTTGGAGTAGTAAGAGCTCCTTCCATCTTTAAATTTACATAGAATGTGAGGGCATTCATAGCCGACCCTTTCTCTGTTACATCCATTGATGCAAGTTGATCTTCAATGAGCAGAGCCGGTGAAGTTCGAACAGTATATATGGCAATCATATCAACTGTTGCATCCATGATATCACCATTCCAGGTAATTGAGCTACCTTCTTTAATTTTAAATTTTCGCTTAATAAGGTCATTCAGCGTAAGGTTATACGCACCGTCGGTAATATCGTATTTGCCGCTGAGATTCATCTGACCACCGGGCTCAAGACTGAAGTTTAAAGTTCCCTGTCCTTTTACATATAATGAATCACCGGCAGCGGGATCTATCAGCATTTTCAATACTGCATCAGGCTCAAAGTTTATTATTGCATTCATTGATATTCCTTCAACTGATGCTACTGTCTGTTTAGTCGTATCTGGTGCCATCACTTTGGCACTCTGAACAAGACTATCGGAAAAGATAACGATACCTTCACTTTCATTCAATAACATCTGATTTTCGGGCATCACATAGGTTACTTGTGTTCCATTATTTAACTTCACATTCATAGTAACAACCGGACTTGCAGGAGTTCCGGTTAAATGGATATCACTGTCGAGAATCACTTTACCATAAACCGGTATATTCTCTTTCTTGACTTTCGAATTCATAGCCAGGAAATTCTGTGTAACCACCCTTAAATCAAAAACAGGCTTTGTTAGATTACCGAAATCGGCATACCCGTTGAGTTTGGCAGTATGATTGAGTGAGTCTTTTAGGGTAAGATCATTAATAAGCAACCGGTGATTGTTGATATTTAGAACATTATCATCTAGCTTAAGATAAGTATCGGCATAAGGAGCATTGAAAGCTACCTGGTTTGTCTGCAATCTTCCACTCACATCTGGTTTGGACAAAGAACCCTGAATATCAAAGCCTCCATTGATATAACCGCTCATTCGTGTAACCTGACCAAAGGTAAAAGGTTCAACGGCACTCATATTCAATCGTGGTATATCTACTTTCACGTTTATGCTTCCCAAACTGTCATGGGTTAGGTAGTAACCTTTGGCCGACAGGTCATTGTCATAGCCGGTTAACTTAAGATCAAGATCAAACTGTTCTGGATTTTTACTGTTACTGGCTAGTAATGATATGTTTCCCACCGGAACTTCCATAAAATGCAGACTGTCTATTTTAAGATCAGAGGTAAAGGCATTTACACCGTTGGTTTTAATGAGAATAAAATTGCCATTCAATATCCCTCGCGCCAATTCTTTATCTTTTTCTATAATCAGGGATAAGTTAGAAAGTTTAAAGTCCTTAAAAGCAACCTTGAGAGGGACATTATCTCCGGGCTGTGTAATGATTGAAACCTCCTGATTCTCTCCCGTAAGAATTACTTTCTGTGCATTCATTCCTTTGTCGGAGAAAGTGATCTTATTATCAGGATCCATCCTCCATGCTGTGTTGTTTAAAATGAGTGGCTCATCAAGAATAAGTATATATTCCTTGTTCTTTTTTTCTAAAGCTCCTGATGTTTTAAGTACGTTGAATGTATCGGCTTTTTCTGCTTTTATAAAATAGGTGATCTTGTTATCGGCAATATCACCCTTAAAATCAAACTGTTGTATTGCCAATGAGGGATTCGATATTTCGGCAATATTCAAATTGTAGTCAAATTTCTCGTTGTTTGACTTTATATCGAGCACCAGACTATCGATGAGAATATTATTATAGTCGATCATTGGAATTTCGGCTTTTGCCAGAAGAGCATTGAATCTACTATTGAATCTTCCGCTAATGCTTACAGGTATAAACTTCTTAAGAGTGGGCATAAGATTCGCACAAATCCTGTTGGGATCTTCAACCGTAATATTGAAACTGAAATTCTGTGGCACCTGGTGAGTATCATCTTGTTTCACAGTTTGTGTCTTTATTGATTGCTTCACTTTCTTACCCTTAACCAACGTTGTGTCATACACTGTTGTATCAACAATATCTGAAAATGCAAAATAACGGTTGATGTAGGTTTCAAGGGTTTCAGGGAGCGACTGCAAAACAATATCTCCTTTAAGCACAGCACTCAGAAATTGAGATCTTACTTCAATCAAAGAGGAATCCTTATCATAAGTTGACTGGATTACCAGTGAATCCACCGGACAATCAAATCCCTTTTTAACGAGGCGAACATCGTAAATCTTAACCTTTCCCAATGGATTAGGGCCATATCGTTTCGCGAGATCTGAACTTATAGCTCCTTTTATCTTAAATTCATCAGTCGCGAAGTTCAACGCTTTCAAATTAGCACCGTTTAGTACAAAGTCGAATAGAAAAGCCAGACTATCGGGCAGTAAGTTTGCATAACCGGTATAATCAAAATCAAGATTATCATCGTGCATCCACACTTCACCATGGAATGAACTGTTAACCACAAATCCTTCGAGATTTAAATCATGATAGGTGTATTTATTATAAAAAGCTTCACTGACTGTGGCGTGAACGTAGGTATTAAGATGCATAGGGTCAATACCAAAACCATCCGCTGAAGCAACTAATGATACAGGCCCCAAAGTATCGGGCTTACTTAGTAGTTTCCCTAAGTCTAAGCGGTTTACATCAACCTGTGCATGATATTCGACCGGAATATTGCCTGCATCTGGATTCATTTTAACCTTTGCCACCGCATTGCCAAATGTGGTGTTCAGGTTCATATCGGCATTAAAGTTCTTAAGATATCCTTTGAAGGTTCCTTTTAAAGAGACCTCATCAGGAATGGTAAGTGATGCAGGCAACATACCGGCTGGCAAGTATGACAAGATATCTTTTCGGGATGTATTGATATTCATGTCAGTTACCGATGCAAAGAGCTGATCAGGTTTCATGAGATTAACAACAGTGACTGAAAGCGAAAGAACTGTACCCCTGTTATTTTTAAAGCTAAGACGATCAACGAAAAGCTTTTCGAGTGACCCTTTAATGTTACCCTGCAAACTAAACACCTCGCCTCTGTGCAGACTAAATTGGGGATTATGTTCCAATTGAGGGACGATGTATAGAATATCAGTTGCTGCAACAGAACTATTTTCAAGATTAATGTTTAAAACAATCTTTTCAACTGAATCGCCAATTGCAGTGATAGACCTAAAGTTAGCCTCCAAATGGTTACTTATATGAGAATTGGGAGTCGCAATTTCAAGATTGTTAAGTGTAATATTTGTGGTGTCGTATGATATGAAAGATTTGAATTTATCAAGACGGAAACCACTCTTTTCGGCGAAACTCAAATTGTGAAGATCCATACTTATATTCCCCGGATTCACTGAAATATCTTTTGAATCTAAATTCAGCTCTGTAATAGCCAAGTGATTGAAGTCTATACCCTGTTTCTTAGTAATTGAATCAAGATTATTAAAATTAAACTTGTTGTTCTTCAGTTGCATATCTTTCAAAAAGAAAACCCATTGGGGTGTTGCTATTTGTTTTTCAACTCCCTGCTCCTTTACAACCTGTGCTACAATGGTATCAAAATGCTGTGGTTTGGATTGATTGAAGCTGACATCAGAGTTTTCGAGTAATACATTACTGAGCCTGATAAGCCTTTTAGAAAGAGTAACCTTTTCAGGATGAACTTCCAGATTTCCAATCTGTGCAGTTAATTGATTTCCGGAAGCCGGAGATGCATATTCCATCTTAAAGCGGGTTAAGAGGAATTTCTTAAACCCAATTTGGGGCATGACAGATTGAGAAGTATCAGCTGACTTGACCAATGGTGGTGTTTGCAGGTAACTCACAGAGGAATTCTCTAACGTGACATCGTTAAAGTCAAAGATCATTTTGTCGGTACTGAATGTTTTGAGCGAAGTATTAAAAGCACCAATATATACATTAGCTCTTAGCCCACTCAGTGTATCGCTATATAGCAAACGAATATGATTAAGTTTAATGTTCTTAACATCAATCACCATTGGCTTCCCACCCGAAGTAACAGTATCTGCACTTTTAGGGGTAGAAAAAGCATCTGCGATAAAACTGTAATTGAAAGTGGTATCAGGATATTGGCGATAGATTCTGGCAGTAATGCCATCCATTTCCACTGATTTTATAAAAATTCTTTTTTTAAGAAGGCCAAACATTTCAATCCCTACATTCACCTTATGGGCATACAATAATGTATCTTTCCCAAGTCCTGCGATGTAAAGATCATTGATATTGATTGTTTTAGGAAAACCTATAGAGATAGAATTCAGTGTAACCTCTGATTTAATTTTATTCTTCAAATATTTAACCACTTTTTGAGCAGCATAATTTTGAACAGCAGGTACCTGAACAAGAATAATAATTAGGACAATGAGTGCGGTAATTCCGGATAGAAGCCACAATACAATTTTCAGCGTAAGCCGTATCCAGTTAAACTTGTGATTCTTCATCTATTACTTCCAAAGGAAAATTAGCAGGTCCATTGATAACTTCGCCTGTTATACTAAACCTGCTACCATGACAGGGACAATCCCATGTTTTCTCAACATTGTTCCATCGCGTAGTACAGCCCATATGAGTGCAGGTAGCTGAAACCATATGAAGCAGTCCTCTCTCATCGCGATAAACTCCTGCTTTTTGCCCTTCAAATTCAATAACTTCGGCATCATTCAAGGGAATAGAAGCAAGGGATACTGAACCTGGATGATCGGGCCGTGTGCGGTAATAATTCAATAAGGTACCAATGGTTTCTTTAAAGAATATGCGCCCTGCTTTAAGGTTTATTCGACCAGGTCTGTAAATGTGTTCCCAACTGTTTTCTTTCCCTGAAATAAGATCAGAAACAAGTAAACTGCCTATTGTTGTATGAGTCATGCCATGTCCAGAATCGCCGGTTATCATGTAGATGTTATCTTTATCACCCATATTACGACCGATAAAGCCGATACCGTCGTATGGTTCCATCACCTGGCCCGACCATTTATAGACAACTTCACCTATGTCAAAACGATCTCTTGTCCACGCTTCAAGATTGCCATGTCTGTCCATTTCCGACATGTTGCCCATTAAACCGGTCTTATGGTCTTCACCTCCTGTTATAAGAAGGTCAAATTCCTGATTATAGGGTTGTGTTCTCACATAATGATATGGGGGGAAGTCTTTATCAATGCTTTTATCACCAGTATCCCACCATAAAGCTGCAGGCAGTGAGTTTTTCATTATCAGGGCAGCAATGGCATAAGTTCGGTAAGCATATTGCTTAAGCGGTAAAAGAATTCTACTATTGACCGGGCTGTTGGTAGCAACCACGATATGTTTAGCATTCACCCTGAACCCATCGGATGTTGTAACTCCCTTCTCATCAATCTGCTCAACATGACTTCCTGTGTATATTTTACCACCTTTCATGGTGATTGTATCAGCCAGACCAAGTAAATATTTAAGGGGATGAATCTGAGCCTGCTGCTGAAACATAAGTGCTTTTAATGGTTGCATTCTCATGGCAGGCACCTGATCAACCCACTCAACGGGAACACCTGCCTCAATTGCTGCCACATATTCTTTCTCAAGTGTTTCAATAGTGTCGGTTGCATGTGGGAACAGATAGCCGTTAACACGATTGAAGTCACATTCAATATTCTCTTTAATGATCGATTGCTCAATGAAATCAATAGCATCTCGATGACTCTCATAGATCAGACGTGTTTTTTCTTTCCCAAAAAGTTTTTCTAGATTGTAAAACCTATCATCAAGTGCACTTGAAAGATGAGCGGTAGTACGGCCTGTTTCACCACTCGCCAGAAGCCCATCTTCCACAACAACCACCGAATAGCCTCTGTTGACAAGATTATAAGCAGTTGAAATACCGGCCAGTCCACCTCCTACAATTACCACATCGGTATCAAGGTTTACAATCAATGGCAAATACTGCCTTTCAGCTGTCTTATCTATCCATGGGGAGATGTGTTCACCCGAAGTATTGTGCCCTACCTCAACCGGATTGCTGTCATTTTCCATAGCTCTAACTTTAATTACATTAAACCACCACTCTCATCAGTATGTTAAATGATGACAGATATATGAAATACAACAATAAAAATGCTTAATGGGTTTTTTAAAGGAGGTTATTGGAAGCTGTTATGAAAGAAGCGGCTTCTTTTTATTAATGCTTTGGCTCAATGGTCACTTCGCTTTACTATGCTCCGTCTTTCAAAAGAGCATTGATCTTCTTTTTCAGCTGTTATTTTTATAATGGTCAGGTAAGAACTAGTATTTAAGTTATGCTTAAAGTGTGCTTAAGTTGTATTGAGGTTGTATTAAACTTGTATTTTATACATTTTTCAACCGTTATTCGTACGTACTTCATACGTGTGTACACGTATGAAATACGTATGAAATACGTATAAAATACGCATGATATACGACTTCAACCCTAATTCTAACCAACTGTATCATAAAAAAAAGAAAAGAGGTAATCCTCTTAAGACTACCTCTTCAACTTTATCTTATTATTTATGTGAACAGTCGATATGTAAAATAACCTAAGGTTTTGATTTAAGATCATCATTAGTCTGATTTCCATTATCCGGCTTCTTTATTTTAGAACGATGTGTGAAGATTCTTCGGGCAAACTTATTATCGGGTGAATAATTCGTCTCTTCACCAATTAGATAACCATATGGCTTTAATCGTTCAATGTTATCAAAGGCCACTTTTATCATACCAATTAAAGGAAGTGCCACTACCATCCCAACTAGTCCCCAAATCATTGCGCTTATTGTTAAAGCGAGTATAGCTGTTAATGGATTAATACTTACACTACCTCCAATGACATTAGGTGTTATAAAATTATTATCAAGGAATTGAACACCAACACAAACTGCTCCAACACCAATAGCCGTAGTAAATCCATCATGAGTTACAAGTGCCATTACAATCGGAAGTATACTTCCAATGGTTACACCAATATAGGGTATCACATTTAAAAAAGCAGCTAACACACCAAATAGAATAGCATGTTCCAGACCAAAAATCATAAACCCGATAGAGTTCAAAATTGAAAGTATTAAAATGTCAAGAAACAGACCTTTTATGTATTTCTGCGACACTGAAGATATTTTCTTAGAAATATCGATAGCATGTTCAGCTCTTTCATCTTTGAATTCAAGTTGCAAAAAATGTTTGAACTTATCACGGTAATATGAGAGGAAGAAAACAAAGATTGGTACCAGAGCAACAGTAGCAATAAAGGTTCCGGTAGCTGTGAAAACATTCAATGCAACGCTACCTGCTTGTGAACCCAAACTACTGATTCTGTCATTGATCCAATTTTTTTGTTCGAGTTTTGAGTAGTTGAAATTTTCACTGATAAATTCATATATCTTATCAATCTTTCCTGTGAGTTGCTTGCTTAGTTGTGGCCAATCGTTTACAAACATCAGCACCTGCCTATAGAAAAAGTAAATGAGTGCAGATACCAGAGCAGCTGCAAGGATTAGACTTATAATGATTGCCAGTGCTCTCGGGAATTTCCAATCTTCAAGTTTCTTCGATATTGGCATCAACAGAAAAGAGAACAACAATGAAATAGCGAGAGGAATGAGTATTGGTTTACCAACTACCAGAAATGCTATTATTAGTGCTAACAGTAATAATTTTATTGTAAGATTAAAGACGTATGATTTTTGCTCTTCCATTTGTTTTATTTCTTTTTTTCCGGCATTCCCAACGTTGTCTGTAAGCCACTATTTATAGTCTTCCACGAATAATTGAACATAAATTTTTGTTTATCTCTTACAGCATGCATATTAGCAATTCTTGCAGGTTTCTTCCCTTGTGGATTACTTTCTTTTATAATAAAAGCATTTGCAATAAATAAGTTCAATCTATCCTTAAAAGATAAATCATTCTCTCCTGATTTCAGAGATTCAAGTTTTAAGTCATGATAGAGGAACTTCATTGTGCCATTAGAATAATCTTCGCCAGCGGTAAAATTGAAATCGAGTGTATCAATGATTCCTTTTTTAATAGACACTCCGGTCAACGGAGCAATTATTGGATTGAGGATTGGTATTGACATCCCTGTTAAAAAACCACTGCATTTAAATGAAGTAAGGTCAGTATTCAGCGGAAAGGTGTATGTTGCAAACATTGGCGATTCATCCATCAATTTAAACTTGGCTTTAAATATCAAATCTCGTCCTACAGATACTAGTAATGAATCATTGGTCAATCCAGTAAAGTTACCACTTATGTCGTTAAACGAGAGCCGTCCTGCCGATTTCTTTCCTACTGCCACCTCTTCATATACAATGTTTGATTTTGCGAGTTGAATTGTATCAATTTTGAGATAGGAAGGTACTTGTTTTATTAGATGTTGCAAGGATTGCGGTCGGGCATACTTGTGTTGATCATTCTTATCCCTGAAAGCATTCATGGAAATACCTGTTATTTCCAGTTTCCTTGATATGATACTGAAAAATTCAAAAAAATTTCGCAGATCAATCTTAATGAACCGCAACTGCAATGCAGAGATTTTAATACGATCGATTTGTTTACCAACTACATTACCAAAATCTCTTTTACTGAAATTTGGAATCATTTTCACGGTATCAATCTGAAGTATGGAGTCTTTATACGACATTTGCATGCTTTCAACATTGAAAGTGTATAAACTATCGGTAGTTATATACGCAAACTTATTCATTTTTAGTCCGATTGAATCAGCTTCAAATTGTCCTGGCACAGCATCTGTTGAAGGTCCTATGTAAAGATTTACTATTTTGAAATGATTGTTTGAACTATGTATTGACGGTCTGAGCTCATCTTTAGAGTCAAACACCTTAAAGTCGAAGTTTGATATTTCAAAATTACGAATAGTGAGTGATTTCGCAAACTTACCGATATATTCGTACAAGGAGAATTCTTTTCTTGTATCAACTGAATTAGGGTGATACTTTTTGCCTCTGATAATAATAATTGTTGGGTCCGTGAACTTAATACTCTTTACTTTTATTTTGTTACCTGATAGAAATCCTAATACATTTATCCCTTGAAGCACTAATTTTGAAGCTGATGCCTCATACGAGGCATTTTCCGGATTTACAATTACAGGTTGTATTTTGATACCTGTAAATGAAACGGATTGAGTAATAATATTCAACCTGAGCGCCTTAATATTTAAGACGTATTCACCATAAGTTTGTTTACTGAATTCATCCTGTAACCGGATCCTCACATATCTGTTCACATACCAGGAAGTTGATAGAAAAGCAACTATAGCAATGAGTGTAATAAGAATAACGGGAAAGAGAATTCGGAAAGAGCTCTTCTTTTTCATAGTTATAACTAACTATTCTAAACAAGGTGCTTAAATATAAGTTTAATTAACATGATTCCCTTGAATGTTCTTTCAAAAACACGTTAAACAAATCCAACAGGGATTACAGATTATTTTAACCCGATAATCTCAGGATGATGTTTTGTCATTAATCTCTGTTTGATTCAGTATTTTATAATCGGGTATCTGCTCTATAAACCTGATCTCAGGTGTAAGGTAATCAACATACATGCAGTGGTGTTCCAAACCGTTTGTGATTAGTAAATACTTAACATGAAGAGCCATATTATATCTGGCAGCCTGGTAAAAAACATCTTCATTTAAGGTAATGCCCGGAGCCTTACATTCAACAATCATAGCGGGTTTGCCATCTGTAGAAAAAACAACCAGGTCAAATCTCCGAGGCATGGTATTAATGGTCAGACCTCTTTCAGAGGCCATCATGTGCACGGGTATCTTTTTATGGTCAATGAAATAGGCAATCAGATGCTGGCGCACCCATTCTTCTTCAGTTAACGCAACAAACTTCTTCCTTAAAGGATCATATACTTCAGTATTGTTACCTTTCCGGCGTATCTTTAAATTAGCGTCAGGGAGGTTAAGTTTGATCATATTAATAAAGCGTGAAGAGTTTGTGAAGCAATAAAACTACAACTTTTTGTTTAAATGAGTACATTTGCCATAATTAAGAAAAGAACCAGCGCTCTTTGATTATGAGGACTAAACAGGAGATTACCGAAAACTGGTTGCCACGATACACCGGCACTCAACTAAATGAATTTGGAGAGTATATACTGCTCACTAATTTTATGCACTATGTTGACCTGTTTGCTAAATGGAATAAAGTTGAGATTAAAGGATTGACCAGATCAATGCCCAGTGCTACAGCAGGAGATATTACTATCATTAATTTCGGTATGGGCAGTGCAAATGCTGCTACTATAATGGATCTACTAAGCAGTATTAAACCAAAGGCAGTCCTCTTTCTTGGTAAATGTGGTGGTCTTAAACGTAAGGCCGAACTTGGCGACCTTATTCTACCTATTGCAGCAATCAGAGGTGAAGGAACCTCAAATGACTATTTCCCGGCGGAAGTACCGGCGCTGCCTGCTTTTAATCTTCAAAAGGCAACCTCCACCACAATACGTGATTATGGGAAAGATTACTTTACAGGTACCGTTTATACTACCAATCGCAGAGTGTGGGAACATGATGACGCTTTTAAAGAATACCTTCGCTTAATCAGAGCTATTGCTATTGACATGGAAACGGCTACTCTCTTCAG
>JBLMZZ010000122.1:0-23263 GCA_050259095.1 Omnitrophica WOR_2 bacterium
GTTGCTTCAAAGGTGATATCATTCTTTGCAAGCATTTCAGTGAGATTGTCCAATTGAAGTTTGACTATCTGATCGATTTCATTTTCTGTTAATGGTTTAAACATTATAATTTCATCAATTCGGTTCAAAAATTCAGGCCTGATGGTTTTACGTAACATCATCATAACTTGTTCTTTCATCTCATCATAGACAACCTCTTTATTCGTTTGATTCACTTCTTCCATCTTTTCATTAATATATTCTGAACCGAGGTTAGAAGTCATTATAATGATTGTATTTTTAAAATCAGCGGTCCTTCCCTTATTATCTGTCAATCTTCCTTCATCAAGGACTTGCAATAAAATGTTAAACACATCCGGATGTGCTTTTTCAATCTCATCCAATAGTACTACAGAATAGGGTTTCCTTCTGATTTTCTCAGTTAACTGTCCTCCTTCATCATAACCAACATATCCCGGAGGAGCACCAATAAGTCGTGATACGGTATGGCGTTCCTGATACTCCGACATATCAATCCTTACCATAGAACTTTCATCATTAAAGAGGAACTCAGCTAATGCTTTGGCAAGTTCCGTTTTACCTACTCCCGTAGTACCCAGAAAGATGAATGATCCTATTGGGCGCCTCGTATCCTGCAATCCTGCCCTGCTTCGTCTGATAGCATCCGAAACAGCTTCAATAGCCTCATCCTGACCAATCACTCTTTTATGAAGTTCTTGTTCTAATGACAGTAATTTCTCTCTCTCACTTTGAAGCATGCGGCTAACCGGAATACCTGTCCATCGTGATACTATGTCAGCAATTTCCTCAGCACCAACTTCTTCATTAATTAAAGCATGTGTTGACTGCATGTCATTAAGTTTCTGTTTCAGTGACTCCAGTTTAGCTTCAGCTTCTTTGATTCGGCCATACCTAATTTCGGCGACTTTCCCATAATCACCATCGCGCTCAGCTCTTTCAGCCTCAAATTTCAGATCTTCAATGTCTTTTTTAGTTTGCTGTAATCCCTCAACAACTTCTTTCTCAGCTTTCCATTGGGCTGCCAGATTGTTTCTCTCTTCAATAAGATTAGCTAGTTCAGCTGACAAGGATTTAAGTCGGGATTGATCGCCTTCCCTAGCAATACCTGCCTTTTCAATTTCGAGTTGTTTTATCTTTCTTTCAGCCTGATCAAGCTCTTCGGGAACTGAGTTTATCTCAAGTCTTAATTTAGCAGCTGCTTCATCAATGAGGTCAATTGCTTTATCAGGAAGATACCTGTCACTGATGTATCGTTGTGAGAGCTCAACTGATGCAATAATAGCTTCATCCTTAATTCTAACTTTATGATGTGACTCATAACGCTCTTTCAAACCTCTAAGTATCGAGATAGCACTTAGTGCATCAGGTTCATCCACCATAACTATCTGAAAACGACGTTCGAGTGCTTTATCTTTCTCAAAGTATTTTTGGTACTCTTTGAGTGTAGTTGCACCAATTGCCCTGAGCTCTCCTCTTGCCAATGCCGGTTTAAGAATATTGGCAGCATCCATAGCACCCTCTCCACCACCGGCACCTACCAAAGTATGAATCTCGTCGATAAAGAGAATAATTTCACCATTTGATTCGATGACCTCATGAATTACTGCCTTTAATCTTTCTTCAAACTCCCCTTTATATTTCGCACCTGCAATAAGTGCACCCATGTCGAGTGAGAAAAGCAGTTTTGACTTTAGAGTTTCAGGCACATCACCATTGATGATTCTATGGGCTATACCTTCTGCGATGGCTGTTTTACCAACACCCGGTTCTCCAATAAGTATTGGATTGTTCTTTGTTCTTCTGCTTAATATTTGAAGTACTCTTCGTATTTCATCATCTCTTCCAATAACCGGGTCAAGCTTACCGGCTCTTGCTAAATCATTTAGGTTTCGAGCATAGCGGTTTAATGCATTCCAGCTTTCATCAGCAGAAGCAGAATTAACATTTGATCCTTTTCTTAGTTCTTTAACTGAAGCGAGCAGGTCCTTTTCATTGACACCATATTTTTTAAGTAAAGCTGAAACGTCATCATTAGTTGCCAATATACCAAGTAACAAATGTTCGGCTGAGATAAACTCATCGTTCATCTTTTTTGAATATGTCGTAGCTTCCTGTATTGCCCTATTTGCTTTGTTACTAAGGTATTGCTCACCCCCTCCGGTAACTTTTGGGAATGATGCAATCATCTTATCTAATGCATTCTCAATAGCTGCTGCATCAGCTCCAAATTTGCCTAAGAGGTATGGACTAACATTTTCATCTGTTTCAAGCAACCCCTTAAGAAGATGAGCCGTTTCTATTGATTGATTATTGTTGGCAGTGGCAATCTCCTGTGCATGTTGTATTGCTTTCTGTGATTTGATAGTCAAATTATCCATATATCAGAATTTTTTCTTCTTTTCATTCAAATAATGAGCCAATGTTTAAATAGCTAATTTCAAAGTCAATATGACCATTTCTCAGTAGTGTTGTTTGACAAACTGTCATAAATAAAAATCACTGAAAGAGTAACAAAAAGCGCTTCCTGATGTTAACTTTGCCAATAATTTAATAATATATAATATGGCCAACCGGTTAATGGACCCAATAGGGCGTTTGATGGGATTACGATATAAATCACACCCATGGCATGGAGTAGATATTGGTAAAGAAGCACCTGATATAGTTACTTGCTTTGTTGAGATGGTTACAACTGATACTGTTAAATACGAGGTAGATAAAGTATCGGGGTATTTGAGAATTGACAGACCACAGAAGTATTCAAATGTTCTTCCTGCCTTGTATGGTTTTATTCCTCAAACACTTTGTGCTGAAAAAGTTTCACAGCTTGCCAATGAAAGTACAGGAAGAACGGAGATTATTGGTGATGGAGATCCTTTGGATATTTGTATCCTGTCAGAAAAGTATATTTCACACGGTGACCTCCTCGTACAAGCTATTCCAATAGGTGGCTTTAAGATGATTGATGGCAATGAAGCTGATGATAAAATTCTTGCGGTATTAAAGAACGATGCTGTGTATGGAGCATATCACAATGTTAATGAACTTCCTCCGTTAATTATTGACAGACTAAAGCATTATTTCCTTACATACAAAGATTTACCTGGTGAACAACGCGATTGTGAAATAACTCACACTTATGGTCCTGATGAAGCAAAAGAAGTAATTGAAGCATCAATTGAAGATTATCGTCGTAAATTTGAGAACCTTGATACATTATTGTCTGAAGTGTGAACATGCTATCAAGTCTTTGAGTTGTTTATACTGTATTATCTGTATTTAGAGTGCTAATTTAAAGGTTCAAGATGACAAAAAGTGATAAATTAACGTTAGTCCTTGGAGCAAGTCTTAATGTATCAAGATTTTCTAATATCTGTATTCGTACATTGGTTGATAATAACATTCCTACTCTTGCATTAGGACTTAGGGAAGGTGAAGTTTCTGGTGTTCACATTAAGACAGGCTTCCCTTCTTTTAACGATATTGATACGATTACACTTTATCTTGGACCCAAAAACCAGAAGTCTTTTTATGATTATATTATTGACTTAAAACCTAAAAGAATAATCTTCAATCCCGGTACCTGGAATCAGGAACTTGTTACATTAGCTAAGGAAAACAACATTGAGGTTGTCAATAATTGTACCCTTATGATGATATCCGGTGGATATTACTAATGATTTTTAGCATCCTATACACCAAAATCTTACCTTTATCGTTTTAGACGTGAACAAAAAGAATTAATTTAGCCGTTTAATTCTTTTAAAGTTCCTGCAATAACGGATAACAACCTTATGAACAACCGATTACAAAGGCATTTTATTTACATCATTTCTTTCTTCTTATTAATATTTCTATCTGGTCGGTTAATTGCCCAGACTACAAATATTGCAAGTTTGCCAGGCCCCGAAGGAAGTCTTTGTCCAAATGACCGGTTCACCGTTCCTGTCATGGTAACATCAATTGATCAGGTCGATTCATTATTGCTTATAATACATTATCCTTCTGGTACTTTAACTTATGGAAGTGAGTTCCAACATAATCCTCAGCTTAATTCTAATGGAATCTTCACTGTTACTAATACAAATGATACCACAGTAAGTATCAAATGGGTAGCAACTACTCCTCAAACACTTTCAAATGCAAAGATTCTTGAAATAACATTCTTTACAGGTAGTGAAAATGGGTACTTACATTTTGATTCAACTGCATCTTATTTTCGCAATAGTACCGGTAATATAGAAACAATCTGGCAGGGTTCACTTTTCAGTTATTTCACTCCTCTTTCAGTGGTAATTGAAGAGATTGACGCTACTTGTCCCGAATCATGTGATGCTAATCTGGCAGCATATGTTACCGGTGGTCAGCGTCCCTATAATTTTCTCTGGCAGGGAGAAGCTTCTGTTTTCGATAGTGTTGTAGCAGGTGCTTGTGGTGGAATAAACAATCTCAGGGTTACGGATGCAAATGGTTGTGTACTTGATACTAATTTCAACGTGAATGTGTTGCCGGCTTCACAAATAGAGATGGTTACAGATCCTGATACCGTTTATCTGCAAAACCCGGTAATTCATTTTTCTTTTACAGGTGACCAGGATATTGTTGACTGGCTTTGGGACTTTGGAGACGGTTCACAGGGTTCTCGGGAACAAGCACCAGTACATTTATACAGCAGTGCTGCTAATCCCGGAATTGATAAGTTTATAGCTGTGCTGCATATAGTAAATGAAAGCGGCTGCACTGATACTGTTTCCGTGTCTATACCTGTTGCCGAAGCTAACCTTTTCATCCCTAATGTCTTCACTCCAAATAATGGAGACCAAATCAATAACTTCTTCAAGATCGCCAAGAATGAGAATGATCAGAAAATTCCCATTGATCAGGAATTTATCAGAATGGAATTAGTTGTCTTTGATCGTTGGGGACGGAAAGTTTATGATAATCATGATTACAGAAACGACTGGGATGGCGATAACCTTCCACAGGGAACATATTACTACCGACTTGATACTTTTGGCTATTTCAAGGACGAAAGTTATAAAGGAGCAGTTTCAATTATCAGGTAGAATTTACTGGTAATTATCAAAGAGATATGATTTACTAAAATGGACATTCACAACAATGGATGTTCTTTATAGAGCAGCGGGTGCTTTAAAAAAATCCATTTTTGACACATCCACACCATCAATTGACAAAAGCTCATTCTCAAGCTTCTGCCATTCCAAAATATCGCCGGTTAATTCCAATATAATCAAGCCGCCTAAACCTTGGTCATCATCCCCATCATTGTCACTCAATCCAAGTCTTGTTTTAATAGAGCATCCATAACGGGTAAGTACTTTTTGTACTTCTGCAGCTACCTGCAAACGGTCAATTACATTGACTCCCAATATTCTAATATTATGCATAATGTTTGACTTATTGAATAAATGACATTTGTTGCATTTCAACACCTTCAATTTCATTAATCTCTTTCTCAAGATTAGCCCATGAAGACGCTTCACCCGAAAGAGTTAGAATCACCACACCAGTGCGGCTGCAAGTATTCTCATTAAGTTCATGAAATCCCAACCTGCTCTTAATAACACTTGAATGGTTGGTTAGAGTTTCCTGTAAACGACCGGCTTCCTTAATTCTATCACGAATTAACAAGCCAATAATACGCGTTTGCTTCATTTTATCATTATTAGAAATAAATATCGCGCTTACCTTCCTTGATCAATTCAAGTCTGTCTCTTAAATCGTCAAGATTTACTGCATCACTATGTCCTTCGAGGTCAGTTATATTCTTTTCAATAACCTTCCAACCTTTTTCCTTAGTATCTGCAGGTGCATAGTCCTCAAGGTATTCAGCTAATGTTAGCATAGCATTAGGTGAGCAGAACCTTTTGATAAAACCCGGTACAGAAAATTCCATGAAATGCTCTCCTGTTCTATGTAATCTGTAACAGGCGGTGCAAAATGAAGGAAGGAAATCTTTATTAAGAAGCTCATCGATAATTTCATTTAACGACCGGTTATCGTTAATCTGGAATTGTTCTCTGTTAAGATCCTGTTGCTCGTTCACTGATTCTTCAGCATAAGCACCTATTTCAAGCTTTGTACCACCATCTATCTGCGAAACACCAAACTGAATAACCTCTTCTCTTAGTTTAGCTGATTCGCGAGCGGTAAGTATCATACCGGTATAAGGTACTGCTAGTCTTAAAATAGCTACTAATCGTGCAAAATCATCATTATTAACCGAGTAATCTTTCCCAATATTTAATGAAGAAGCATCTTGAATACGAGGGAATGAAATAGTATGAGGACCAACATTATAGCAAGCTTCAAGATGATTGGTATGCCTTACAAGACCAAGCACTTCAAATCTCCAGTCATATAATCCAAACAATGCTCCAATACCAACATCATCAATACCGGCTTCCTGTGCACGGTCAAGTGCGGTTAACCTGTATTCATAATTACGCTTCATCCCGCCTAGGTGATAAAGTTTGTAAGCCTCAGGGTGATATGTTTCCTGGAATATCTGATAAGTACCAATGCCTGCTTCTTTTACAGTTCTAAATCCATCAATATCCAAAGGAGCTGCATTAATATTGACTCTTCTGATTTCACCCGGACCTTTTTTAACTCCATAAACAACTTTTACTGTATGTGCTATATACTCAGGAGAGTATTCGGGATGTTCACCATAAACGAGAATAAGCCTTTTCTGCCCATTTTCTTCTAATGCTTCTGTTTCATGAATAAGATCATTATCAGAAAGAGTCATTCTGATGGCCTCTTTATTTGAAGCTCTGAAACCACAGTACTGACAGTTATTAATACATTTATTTCCAACATAAAGAGGTGCAAACAGAACTATTCTGTTCCCATAGATTCTTTTCTTAAGCTCTCGTGCCCCTTCTTTAATTTCATTTATAAGATCTTCATCAGTGGCATTTATAAGTACTGCAGTCTCTTCTAAAGTCAATCGTTGTTTACTCAGAGATTTCTGAATAATTTCCCTTACACGAACACCATCTGATTTAGTGTTATGGATGTAATCCCAAAGTTCATCTGCATCAATGAAAGGCTTCATCCTTTGGTCGGGAATTCTACATTTTTCTGGATTAAAAATCATGTCTTTTATAGTATAAAGTAGCAATCAAATCTGTATTGCAAAGATACAAATTTTAAAGGTTTACCGTTAAATTATCGTAGGCGAGATGAACATTTGGGGGAAGTTTTTTCTCTACTTCTTCATGCAAACCAAGGAAATGACTTATGTGGGTTATATACGCCTGCTCAGGCTTCACCTGTTCAATTAATTCAAGAGCTTCTCCCAGAGAAAAGTGTGAAACATGCTTTGAATTTCTTAGTGCATTTATCACAAGTACCTTTGAATGAGCAATTTTTATTTTCTCTGTTTCAGCAATGAAGCTTGCATCGGTAATATAGGTAAAATCTCCTATCCTGTAACCTGTTATTGGAAGCTTATTATGCATTACAGCAATAGGGATTATTTCAATATTGTCAATTGAAAAAGGTGATGAGTCAATTTCATGCACTGTCAATTGAGGCGCTCCAAAATAGCGGCCTTCAGAAAAGATATAAGGGAACTCAGTCTTTATTGCCTCAAGTACATGCTCTGTTCCATAGATCGGTATGTTCTTATTTAACACATAATTAAACGCTCTAATATCATCAAGTCCGGCAATATGATCCCTGTGTTCGTGTGTAAAAATAACAGCATTGATATCTTCAACGTTCTGCTTCAACATTTGAAAACGAAAATCAGGACCACAATCGATTATAATGTTTTGTCCGTCAACATTTATCATAGCCGAAGTCCTAAATCGTTTATCTCTTGCATCACTCGATTTACATACCGGGCAATTGCAAGCTATCACAGGTACACCAATGGAAGTTCCTGTACCTAAAAATGTTATTTTCATAATGCCCGATTGTAGTTAAAAACTCTAATAAATTAACTCCTCAACTTCTTTCACATCATATACCAGTTGTGATTTCATCTCTTCCTCATTAGTAAATTCAAGCTCATCTCTCATTCGTTTCGCAAAAAATAAAACTGCTTCTTTACCCTTCAGATTAACCATTTGACCTCCATCAAAAACATGTACATCAATCAAAATATCTTTCATTGATCTTATTTCGGGTGGCAGTGAATTCTTAATATTTAATATTCCCTTATAATACACACCACCCGTAAAAATGCTAATAGCATACACTCCGTCGGGAGGTATTAATTTACTATCTTCAGTAACCGGCATACGGTAGGTTAAGAAGTTGAGTGATTTGCATGATTCACTACCATCACAAAAAGTGCCCATTATTATGTATAAATGGTCAAGATAAGCATTTGCACGTTGTATTTTACCTTCGAGTAAAGCTTTTCTTATCAGTGTTGAGCTTACTGTTTCTTTCTGTATATCTTGTTCGGGAATTTCTTCAACTCCAAACTTGTAGTAATTACCCAGTTCATACAGGTAATCGAAGTTCCCTTCGCGGTTATGGCCAAAATGGTGATTAAAACCAATAACCACCTTCTTTGCATGTAACTTTTTAACGAGTATATTTCGGATGAAATCAATAGAGGATATTTCGGAAAATGCCTTTGTAAATTCAACTATTATCAGATGGTCAAGGCCGGTTTTTGAAAGAAGTTCAATTTTTTCTTTTTGTGAATTTATAAGCAATAAATTCTTGCCTGCTGTTTCAGGGAAAAGAACCTTGCGCGGATGTGGATGAAAAGTTATGAGTACTGATTCTCCATTTGTAAATTCAGCAATTTCGCAAATCCTGTTGATTATTGTTTTGTGCCCTATATGCACTCCATCAAATGACCCGGTAGTAATAACAGGGTTCTTGATTTCTTCAATATTCTCAAATCCGTAATGAATCTTCATTAATCAGGTTTCCTGTTATACTTTCTTGACGAAGTACGCAATTTTTTCAAGCATAGTTATTACATCAAACTCCTGAAGGTACACATGTGAAGGCACATTTAAAGGCTTAGGTGAAAAATTAAATATTCCTTTAATTCCGGCCATTACCAGTGTTTCTGCTACTTTAACAGCCTCTTCACCTGGAACTGAAATTACGGCTATTGATATCCCTTCATTTTTAATTACTTCCACCATACGATCAATATGGAAGCAAGGAACACCGGCATAAATCTTATCAATCTTATCAGGATTTGTATCAAATGCAGCTACAATAGTTAACTTGGTTCTCTTACCACTAAAATAGCCCATTATTGATCTTCCAAGATTACCAATACCAACAACCGCAATTTTCTGCCCATCTCTGGTATCAATAATCTTACCAATTATCTCAATGAGTTCTTTCACATCGTAGCCCTGCCTAAGGGTACCTGTATAGCCAATGAGCATAATATCGCGCCTGACCTGCACTGGTGTTATGTGCAATAAGTTGGCAATCTCATGTGAAAAAATATGGTGTTTGCCTCCTGCCAAATAGTTAAATAAGGCACGACGGTACATACTAAGTCTTTCTACTGTTTTATCGGGAAGTTTTTTACTTGCCATATAGTGTATTGCTAAAATTATTAATTAAGTGGAAATGTAATACTAAATGTACTGCCTTTATCCGGGATACTTATCACGTCAATTTCACCATGATACATGTCAACTATTTTTTTCATTATTGATAATCCAAGACCTGATCCTGTAATATTCTTTGTCTTTTGATTTTTAATTCTCACAAAGTCCTGAAATAATCTGGCTTTTTCTTCATCGGTCATTCCAATACCCGAATCACTTACTTTCACTACAATGCTATCTTTTGCTTCTTTAATAAATACGTCTACCCTACCCCCATTTTTATTATACTTTACAGCATTCGAAATTAAGTTATTGAAGATGATCTCTATTTCATTTGGATCAGCTTCCATCATTACCTTTTCTTTCGTATTCAGGTAAAGATCAACATCTTTCTGTATGGCATATGGACGCATCGTATCCATTGAAACCAACGCAATACGTGTGATATCAACAGGTTCCAGATGTTGTACAGGCGATCCTGATTCAATCTTTGTCAAATCAAGAAGATCCATGATCAGGCTTCTCATTCCATTTATCCGTTCAAGTGATCTCTCAATCATCTCGGTATAATTTGAAATATCGTCACCATACGACTTGTCTTTCATGATTTTCAAATAACCCTCAATTGCATTGATTGGTGCTTTAAGTTCATGTGAAAGCACCGACAGGAATTGAAACCTGATCTGTTTCCCTTCCTTGTTCATCTTCTGGGTCATCCTCTTAAGGAACAACTGCTTGGTAATATTTTCAATAGATGATCGAAGTTCCTGAGGAGTAAAAGGTTTTGGGATGAAATCATATGCACCGTCACGTGTTGCCTTAACCGCCAAATCCAGGGACGCATATGATGTAATCATCACAACCACTATATCATACAATTTTTTCTTAACATATTCAAGCACCTCAACTCCTTGTATTCCCGGCAGTTTATTGTCAAGCAAAATAATATCAGGCTTCTCACTTTCTATTATATCTATCCCTTCTTCACCTGTGGCAGCCTCGAGTACCCTGAACTCTATATGCTCATCCATGAAAGGATAATCAACCTTGAAATTCTGGAGTATGCGGTGAGTGCCCATTCTAATACCGGGTTCATCATCAACAACAAGTACTTTGTATTCCGACATTGCTTATATTTTAAGAAGTTTATTTATTTCACGGTGCAGTTGATCAGCTCTTATTCCTTTATCGAGAAAAAGATCTGCTTTTATCCATTGCTGACTCTCATCATGATTGGATTCAAAAGTCATTCCTGTTTCGGCAGTTACAGCAGTTGCTATTATTATTGGTACATCAGGATATTTTCTTTTGATTTTATACGCTAAAATGAATCCGCTATCATCAGTCTCCATCATTAGATCGAGTATCGCCAAATCAGGTTTCACTGTTTCAATGATAGTCTCTGCTTCCTTTTGTCCATCTGCAGTTATAACTTCAAAACCAAACTGTTCAACCTTCAGACGCATCTGGAACAAGTAATCAACATCATCATCGACTATTAAAATGGTCTTTTTCATTTTATTTTATATCTTTTGTTTCTTCTGAATGGTTTATCGTTATCCTTGGAAGTGTTACTGTGAATGTAGATCCTGTAGGACCTTTACTCAAATCGGCATTTGATTTTACTGCAATACTTCCTTTATGCATCTTGACAATTCCGTATATAATTGGCAAACCTAATCCTGTACCCTTTCCTACTTTTTTAGTAGTAAAGAAAGGTGTGAAGAGTTTGCTCATATTTTCTTCTTCAATCCCGGTACCTGTATCTTTAATATCTACTTCAATATCATCCTGATTACCACTTATAATCACACTTATTCTCCCTCCAGTTGATGGCATTGCTTCAACAGCATTCTTAAGTAAATTAGTAAACACTTGTGCCATCTGATCATAGTCGAGATTAATCAAAGGATCTTCCACAACAGTTTCGAGCGATATTTTAACATTTGAGGGCAATACAACTGCACTGATTGACCGCTCAATAAGTCTGTTAATATCTACCTCAGCCAGGTTAACCTGGTTTTTTCTTGCAAAGTTAAGCAGCCCACCAACAATCTTCTTGCACCTTTCGGCTTGTTCAACAATGATATCAAGGTCTTGCCTGATTGGGTTATCAATTTCAGCTTCATCTTTAAGAATGTTGCTATACATGGTAATTACGCCAAGGGGGTTATTTAGTTCGTGAGCTATTCCTGCTGATAGTTGTCCCATACCAGCCAGTTTCTCCGACTGTTTGAGTGCTTCCTGCGTATTGGCCAGCTTTTCTTTTGAAATATTTAATTCCCTTATATAGTTGTGAAGTTTTTCTATGGTATAAGGCAGACACATTTCGTGTTCGGCCAATCCTCTTATTATTGCAATAGCATGATCTTCACACGAATCATAACCACAGGCACCACAATCAAGATTATCTTGTGGTTCAAATTTACCCATTTTGTTAAGTACAGCGGTTATTGTAGCTTCATCAGGACGGTCTAACCGTTTATCTCTGTTAGTAAATTTCCTAGAAAAATCAAGGTCACTAAAATCAGCAATATCTTTCTCCCATTGATTACGATCAAGAGACTCAAGCTTATCCATCACATAATCACTAACACTTGATCTTTTTCTGAATCTTTTACTACTGGAAGAGAAATAGGGATAGGGCGACATACCCGGACCCATTATACAACCTTCACAACATAGCAACTCAAGATGTTCATGTGCAATATGACCGTTCTCAAATTCTTTAATAGCCTCCTGGAAATCACTTCTTCCTTCAGCGATAATGATATTCTGTTCAAAAAGGTCTTCTTTAACTTCCACCGTATTTAACAATCCTCTGCTTACAGGGAATATAGCCCCCTTGCCACTTCTTGGAGGGTCAAAATCAGTGGGCTGCACATCTTCAGTCCTTAATTTTCTGTTTAAGAACATTTCACGCAATTCCCTGAACGTCAATGCTGCATCAATTTCATCCGACTCATCTTTTTTCGCAATACACGGCCCAATAAATACCATTTTTAAATCTTCACCATATTTCTTTCGCATTACTTTAGCCATGGCAACCATTGGCGAAACCACATTAGCCAGGGAATCAATTAAATCAGGATGATAGTGTTCTATGTAGCTAACAATAGCAGGACAATCAGAAGATATTACAGGAGGCATTGACTTATTTTCATAGGCTTTCTTATATTCCCTTGCCACAAGGTCGGCACCAAATGAAACTTCAACAACATAATTAAATCCAATTGCCCTTATAAGTGATACAAGATGGCGATGGTTAATAATTTCAAGAAATTCGGCAGGAAAGCTTGGAGCTACAAGTGCAGCTACTCTGTTACCCGAAGCAATTAATTCCTCAGCTTTAAGTGTTTCACGTCTGAAAACTTTTGCATTCTGACTGCATACTTTAATGCAGTTGCCACACCCTATACAACGGTCCGACATAACCTCTGCTTGTCCGTTGATAATCTTTATGGCCTTTGCAGGACATTCCCTCACACACGTATAACACACACGGCACCTTTCTTTTATAGTGCTTACGAGTGGTTTGCGTTCTTTTGATTCCTGAATCTCCATTAACTTTTCAAATCTTTAGCGCCAATGTTATTAACTGTATTAATTCTTAAATGCAGGTTTAATTATTTTTATAAAGGAACATCTCTTTTTGCATAAGTGGTATGTAAGTAGGTTTCTGACATTGTACCTCCCGGTTCCCCAAGAAATTCACGATATAAATCAACTATAGCCGGGTTTTTATGTGCAAACCTTATTGGGTCTTTATCATCGTTTTCGTATATAGCCTTGATTCTTGTTTTTACAGCATTCACATCACCGGTTATTGGTTGTCCTCCTCCATTTACACATCCAAATGGACAAGCCATTACTTCAATAAATTGAATATCATCACGGCCGGCTTTAATCTCTTCTATAATCTTCGATGCATATTTAACTGTATTAACGATAGCGAAACCTAGTTTAAAATCACCAATCTTAACATGGTACTCTTTATAATCTTTTATATTTCTCAGATCATTAATCTTCGGTTGAACGGGTTCTTTCCCGGTCATTCTGTAAAAAAGAGTTCTTATCAGAGATTCTGTTAATCCTCCGGTTACTCCGGTAAGTTTGCCGGCTGAACTTTGAACATGGAAAGGAAAATCTGCCATTTCAGGTTCCAACTGATGCGTATCAACTCCATTGAGCCTTATAAATTGCACTAACTCGCGGGTAGTGAGAACTGCATCAACATCACTGATTCCCTTCTGAGTCATTTGTTCACGTTTCGCCTCAAACTTCCTTGCTGTACAAGGCATTGCCGAAACTGTATACAAGTCGTCGGGTTTGATATGGAACATCTTTGTGTAATAATTATTTATTACGGCTCCAAACATCTGCTGTGGCGATTTGCACAAACTTAAATGTGGTATGTATTCAGGATATTTCTGTTCAAGAAATTTTACCCATGCCGGACAATCACTGCTAAACAATGGCAGAGTACCACCGTTAAGTAATCGTTTTTCAAATTCAGCAGCTAACTCTATGATATAAAGATCAGCTGAGAAAGAAGCATCAAATACTTTGTCAAAACCTGTCTTTCTTAATCCTGCATTTATAACTCCATACAAATCCTTGCCTGCTTTAGCACCAAAATCTTCACTTATACTTACCGATATGGTTGGTGAATATTGAATTACTACATGTTTATCAGCATTATGCAATGCATTTTGTAAATCAGATGAGTGTCGCTTTTCATGTAATGCGCCTGTCGGACAACTCATGATACATTGTCCACATGCCAGACAACTAGATAAATTCAATTGCCGGTTAAATGATGGACCAATGATTGAGCTGTTGCCTCTGCCAATATAGCCAAGTGTAGCAGAGCCAATTACCTCGTCGCATGTGCGCACACATCGTCCACATAAAATACATTTTGCAGGATCCCTTACTATGCTTAATCCTGAAGGGTCGGTTTTTTGCTTATTCTTCTTTCCCGGAAACCTGCGTTCGCGTATATTCAAATCTTCAGCAAAACGCTGTAATTCACATTTGCCATTACGTTCACAGTACAAACAATCATCGGGATGATTACTTAGTAGTAACTCAACATTTGTTTTTCGGGCATTTACCACTCTGGGTGAGTGGGTCTTTATTTTCATCCACTCTTCAACGGGGTGAGAACATGCTGTTATTAGGTTGCTTTTCCCTTCAACCTCCACAACACACATCCTGCATGAGCCTGAAGGATTTAAATCAGGCATATAGCATAATGTAGGCACCTTTAGCCCGTTACGGGTGAGGGCTTCAAGAATAGTTTCACCCTTTCTTGCTATGATGATCTTGTTGTTTACTTCAATTGGGAAATTCATAATCAGGCATAATTTAAAGTTATTTGACTGATACAGCAACGAACTTACACACTTCAGCACAGATACCACATCCGGTGCATTTTTCCTCTATAATGAAATGTGGCACACGTGGAGAACCAATTATCGCATTGAATGGACATTTCCTGGCACAAACCGTGCAACCTGAACATTTATCAACTTCTATGTAGTATACTTTCAAATCTCTACATACTCCGGCACGGCAATGACGATCAAAAATATGTTCCTCAAACTCATCCCTGAAATACTTCATAGCACTCAACACAGGGTTAGGAGCAGTTTGACCGAGTCCACAAAGTGAAGTATCTCTAATAACTTCTGCGAGGTTCTCAAGCTGCATAATACCTTTGAAACGCTCTAATGTCTCATATCCTGCTTCATTCATAGGGCGTTTGGTTATATTACGAAGTATTTCGTGCATTCTGTTTGAGCCTTCCCTGCACGGGATACATTTCCCACAGCTTTCTCTTCTTAAAAAGTCGGCAAAGAAACAAGCGATATCAACCATACAGGTATCTTCATCCATCACCACAATGCCTCCCGAACCCATCATTGCACCTATCTTCTGTAGTGACTCATAGTCAATCAACTCATCCAAACTCTCTTCAGGTAAACAACTGCCTGTTGGTCCTCCAATCTGAATTGCTTTTAATCGCTTGTGGTCTTTTACACCACCTGTTACTGAATAAATCAGATCCCTGAAACTGATTCCCATTTCAACTTCCACCATTCCGGTAAACATCACTTTCCCTGAAACAGAGAATACTTTTGTCCCTTTGCTGGTGGCAGTACCTAAAGATGCAAACCATGATGGACCCCTTTCAATTATATCGGGAACATTGGCTAATGTCTCCACATTATTAACTACTGTCGGTTTGCCAAATAATCCTTTATTTACAGGATATGGAGGTTTTATTGACGGACTCCCTCTCTTACCTTCAATACTTGCTATTAAAGCTGTTTCTTCACCACACACAAAGGCGCCTGCACCTTCACGAATATGAATGTTCAAATTGAAACCACTACCAAGAATATCCTGACCAAGATACCCGGCTTCTCCTGCTGCTTTAATGGCGTGTCGAAGTCTTTCAACAGCAAGTTTATACGAGGCTCTCAAATAAATATAAGCCCGTTTTGCTCTAATTGCGTATGATGCAATGATAACACCCTCAATTAGTTTATGAGGATCCCCCTCAAAGATTGCCCTGTCCATAAAGGCACCCGGATCACTCTCATCACCATTACATATCAGGAACCGCTCATCATCGGTTGTATTTAAAGCCATACGCCATTTTCTGCCGGTTTGAAAGCCTCCTCCGCCCCTGCCTCTTAATCCACTATCTTCAATAATTTCACATACCTTATCGCTTGAGTATTTTCTTAAAACTCTGGTGAGTGCACTATAACCACCTCTTGCTTTATATTCATCTATTGAAAGAGGATCAATGATACCGCAGTTTTTGAGTACAATCCTGCTTTGGTATTTAAAAAACGGAATATCCGTTATATTCTTCACATTCTCCCACGACTGAAGGTTATCGTGCGGATACTGACCGAGTATATTTTCATCGGGTACCGAGTAATTGAGAATATGATCTAAAATGAAAGCAGCTTTGTTATCCGTAACTTTTGCAAAGGAGATACGTTGTTTGCCGGGCAGTTGCACATCCATAACAGGTTCATTAATGCACATGCCAATACAACCGGTTTTTACTATTTCGGCATCAATTTTCTTTTCTTGCAGATATTCTTCAATAGCAATAATTGTTTTGTCTGCTCCGGCAACCATTCCACAGGTACCGGTACCAATATAAATGACTGGTTTAATCACGGTGTCTCTCCGTAAGCGGCTTAAAATTTCTTCTTCGGGCAGTGACTTTTCGTGTACCGGAATGTCAGTCAGAGCAGATTCCTTTTTACTTGCAATTTTCATATGCAGCTGATTTGGAAAGACAACCTTCAACTATTTCCTTTATATTCTGAACTTCCACATCGTGCACATAATGGCCGTTAATGCTTATTACCGGTGATACGGCACATGCTCCCATACAATTAACTACCTCAAGACTATATGTGCCATCACGTGTTGTCTGGCCTGCCTTAATTTTGAGCACTCTCTCTAATTCTCTGATAATATGTATTGAATTATTCACATGGCATGCAGTACCATGACACACTTTAAAGTGAAATTTACCCTGCGGATCAAATCTAAACTGATCATAAAAGGTAGCTACTCCGTATATCTTACTGGTTGGCAGACTAGTAAGCTGACTAATTCTATTGATTGCCTCCTCAGAGAGGTAACCAAGCTCATTCTGTATTTCCTGCAACAACGGTAAAAGGCTGTCGCGTTGAACATTCATGTTCCGCCTGATAATTTCATCAAGGATTTCTGACATGTTAATGATATTTAGACCAATCAGACCATAAAGATACTGTTATTATAATAACAATGTTATTTTTGTAACAGCTTTTTTTTACTTTTTTTTACTAATTTTGCTCAGTTACTGGTATTAGATTAAATAGTAACTTTACCATAAGTTAAGAAGCAATGGATGAGAAGACTGATTTGCAGATTTGCCTTGGCAGTTCATGCTTTTCCAGAGGTAACCGGAAAATCGTAAAGATTGTCGAAGAGTACATTAAAGTGAATGATCTTGCCGGAAAAGTATATTTTCATGGGAGTCATTGCTTTTCTAAATGCGAAAACGGGCCCACCTTATTAGCCGATGGTATCTACTACCATCATCTAACAGAGGAGTCTGTTACTGAGGTCCTTGATAAAGTTTTTAGAGTTATAAAGGTGCATGAATGAATTCAACATTAATAAATATTGACAATAACCTATGCCAGGCTTGCTATGCATGCGTGAGGGTATGCCCTGTTAATGCATTGCAGGTTAGGGTCGATCAGGAAGCTCCTGTGGTAGTTTCAGAAAGATGTATTGGTTGTGGCAGTTGTCTTAAAGTTTGTGCCCCCGAAGCAATCTCCTATCGCGATTCAACAGCCGAAACGAAAGCAATACTTTCTTCAGGCAAAAAAGTAGCTGCTATCATTGCTCCAAGTATATCAGGCGAATTCGATGATATTACCGATTACCGCAAATTCGTTCGGATGATCAGGGAACTTGGTTTTACCTATGTTAATGAAGTTTCCTTTGGTGTTGATATGGTTGCTGAACAATACAGGGAACTTTTTACTAGTTTCATGGGGCGTTATTATGTGAGTGCAAACTGTCCTCCTATCGTTTCAATGATCGAGAAATATTATCCCGGTCTTATCGACAATCTTGCACCAATTATCTCTCCTATGATTGCATCTGCTCAGCTCGTTCGTCACCTTTATGGTGAGGAAATTGCTGTAGTGTATATTGGTCCATGTATTGGCGCAAAAGACGAAGCATTACGTTATACTGGCAATTCAAAGGTTGATTCTGTACTAACTTTCGTTGAATTACGTAACCTCTTCAATGAGTTTCACATTAAAGAAAGTAATGTTGAATATTCTGATTTTGATCCTCCCCTAGGTTATAAAGGGTCTCTCTATCCGGCAAGTAATGGAATTTTGCAGGCTGCCGGGTTAAGTGAAGATCTAATGACAGGCAACATTATTACTGCCGAAGGCAAAGATAATATTCTTGATGCCCTTAAAGAATTTGATGCAGCCATTGATTTTATCCGTAAACATTTTAACCTGTTCTATTGCGAAGGTTGCCTTATGGGTCCCGGCACTTCCTATGGTGGTAAAAAATACGTGCGCAAAACATTGGTTACTGATTATGCCAATAAAAAACTAAAAGATTTTAATGTTGACATATGGCATGATGCGTGTAAAAAATATGAAGCACTAACTGATTTCAAAGCATCATTTGAGATTGATGACCAACGTGTTGATCAACCTCCTGTTGAAAAAGTTGATGAGATACTAAAAGTGCTTGGCAAACAAGGAGCAGGTGAAAAAATAGGGTGTGCTAGTTGTGGGTATGAGTCATGTCGTGATTTTGCCGAAGCTGTTGCCAAAGGGCTTACCAAAACAGATATGTGTATCTCTTATTCAATGAAGAGTAAACACGATTTCATAAAGACTCTCAAGTTAACAAACGAAAAACTTGCTAAAACTCAGGAAGCACTAGTCGACTCAGAACAAAAAGCGCGACAGGAACAACAGATGGCACAAGAAGCACTTGAACGCACATCATCAATGCTCCAAAAGCTGCCAAGTGCTATTGTGATAGTAGACGAAAATCTAAAGATAATTGAATCTAATCAAAGCTTCATTAATACACTTGGCGAAGAAGCTGCCGAAATCAATGAGATTATTCCGGGACTTATGGGTGCCGACCTAAAAACCCTGCTCCCGTTTCAGTTTTATAAGCTCTTTTCAGCGGTACTAAGCAATAATGAAAACCTTATAAACCGTGATGTCCATCTGGGCGAACGACTCTTAAATGTGTCAGTCTTCTCTATCAAGAAAGGAAAGATTGTTGGCGCAGTGCTCCGCGACATGTATCTACCCGAAGTTCGTAAGGAAGAAGTCATCAACAGAGTTACTGATGTTATTGATGAGAACCTCGAACTTGTTCAAAAAATAGCATTCCTCCTTGGTGAAGGTGCTGCTAAAACCGAACGTATGCTCAATTCGATTATTGAATCGCATAAAGCCGGTAAAAAATAGGACAGCATGGACAACCGTTTCTATATTGAGGTCAACGCCGAATTAAAGTATCACCACGATTCCCGTATTTGTGGCGATGTTTTTATTTCTCGAAGACTGAATGATGAAAACAGGATAATTGCTGTTTTAAGCGATGGTATGGGGCATGGGGTAAAAGCCAATGTTCTCGCTACTCTAACGGCAACCATGGCACTTAACTTTACCTTAGAGCATAAGGAAATTAACCGCATTGCCGAAATCATAATGAATACTCTCCCTGTTTGCAGCGAGCGTAAAATGAGTTATTCAACTTTTACTATCATTGATATTGAATTTGATGGTAATGTCAGGATTCTCGAATACGATAACCCGCAAACAGTTATCATGCGTGGTGATAAAGTTTTTGACCCTCAGTGGACATGTGTAATGCTTGAAGGAGAAAAAAATGCGGGTAAAGAAATTAAGAGTTGTGAGTTTACTCCCGAAAAAGAGGACCGGATCATCTTTTTTACCGATGGGGTTGCCCAATCAGGTCTTGGGGGTGGTAAATATCCTTTTGGCTGGGGTCGTGATAATGCTATTGCTTATATAAGTGAATTAATCAGTCATGAACATGATATAGCTGCTCCTAATCTTGCACACAAGTTGGTAAATATGGCCAATGTAAACGATGGATACCTGTCGAAAGATGATACCAGTTGTGCAGTTATTTATTTCAGACAACCTCGCAAACTACTCATTTGCTCGGGGCCTCCTTTCGATGAACAGAATGATAAACTTTTTGCTGAAAAGGTTGATACATTCGATGGAAAGAAAATCATCTGCGGCGCTACAACAGGAGATATCATTGCACGTGAGCTCGGCAGACAGATCATCGATTCTTTCGACTTTGATGACCCTGACCTTCCTCCTATCTCTATGATGGACGGTGTTGATCTTGTTACTGAAGGGATCCTAACACTGGGTAAAGTGACTGAGATTTTAAAAACTTATAACAACAGTACACGACTCACTAAAGGACCTGCCGATAGAATTGTACGGCTTCTGATTGAAAGTGATGAAATCGATTTTATTATCGGCACCCGTATAAACATTGCACATCAGGATCCGAGTTTACCGGTTGAATTAGAAATACGACGCACAGTCATTAAAAGAATTGCCAAGCTATTACAGGAAAAATTCCTTAAAGAAGTGTCAATTACCTTTATTTAATAAACCACTTTATTCCAGACTCTCATATTTTTCCCTTATTTTTGTACTTATACAATCATATCTGATTACAAATCAATACCATGGAAATAACATTCGAAGGAAACAAGAAAATTGCAGCCAACTATAAGGGCTTCAAAATTATTACTGATCAACCCGAAAAGGCTGGAGGCGAGAATTCAGCACCTGCACCCTTTGACTTGTTCCTTGCTTCATTAGGGACCTGTGCAGGCTATTATGTAAAGATGTTCTGTGATCAGAGAGGCATCTCAACAGAGGGAATCCATCTCACCCAAGAGACGAAGCTTGAACCTGAAACCCGCATGGTCAGTAATTTGAATATCACTATTCATCTCCCCGATTCATTTCCTCAAAAATATAAAGATGCGGTTATAAATGCAGCTAACCTGTGCACGGTTAAGCGTCATCTGCATAATCCTCCCGAAATGTTAGTTGAGGCTGTTATTGATTGATAATTCTATACTTGGTTATCAACCGATCTCTTCTTTTAAGATCTCTAGTTCGTCCTTTAATTTGATGATCACAACAGGGTGCTTAATTTCCTCTTCAAAGAAACCGTATATATCTTTATAACAATTGGAACAGTAAGCTTTATCCATATCATTTTCACGACCACATTCACATATCCATATGTCCTTGTGTTTGCCGGTAAGGACTTTCTTTTTGGTAGTTCGTTCACCTCTTTCTTTGAAAGTTGCAAAAATCAATTCAATGATATCTTCTATATATTGAATGTCAGCTCTGTCATAGCTCATTTTCTGTGCAACGAGTAAATGAATGCCGGTTTTTTGAACGTTAAAATCCTGCGACTCTAGAAAACTAATAATTCTTTTAAAATCAACAAGGTATAGATCCTTTACAATATCAACAATAGCACTTCTTAACGCAAAAGGGGGCTCCTTTAGTAATCGGTCATATAAACAGGCAATGGCCGATTCAGTATCTATTATTGAAAAATAGTCTTTAATGTTTCCCGTAAGGTATGTTAAACTTTCACTTGTATATCCTTTGCTTGATTCAACCAGGTGCAGAAGCTTTTCCAAAAGATAAGGCGCCAATTCAGCCACCCTGTTCGTTTTAACGAAATCCCAAAACTCCTCATTTATCAGCAATGTACCTTTTTCACCGGCATTAATGTAATGTTTCTTCTGTTTCAGGAAATTGTACTTTTCAATGCTTATACTGCTTGTCCTCGATTTGTTTAATGCGCCTGCATTTTGGTTATTAAAATTCGCTCTCGCTGCAGTACCAATAGCAGTAACCATGATCATTGATTTACCTTGTGCGGCTACTTCGTCATTATCTATCTTCAAGCCAAGGATGCAATTACCTCCTAGTGCATGAGTTTTCTTACGAAGCTCATTAATCACCTCATCATTAATTGTAGCTAAAGTGTTTTGATAGGTACTTGATTTGCCGCCGAAGAGATCAGAGAAACCTGCTATTAAATCTTTAAACAAGTTCATACCAACCACTACATGTGCGGCAACAGGTTCAAGATACTCTTCAATTTCAACTCCATCAAATCCTGATGTAGTAGTTACTTTGACATTCTTAGCGTTCATAATTCATTTCTGCAACTGCCATCACCGGTTCCCCCGCATGAGCAGCCCAATCTTTGTCCTGTTGTAGGATCAACGCTGCTACATTGTTTCTTGAATTCACCACCTTTCTTAAAAAACATCTTTACAGCTATGCCTGCAAGGGCAATTCCTACCAATATAATGCTCAGTAACAATAGTTTGATTATCATTTCAATTTAATTTTACAAGTCAAAATTACTCATTTTCCGGCCTTCATAAACACCGTTAGCTATTAAATGTTTCTAAATACAACATTTATCGTGGAAATTGTCTGCGAAATTCATAACAAACAATGGCTGTTGCAATAGAAGCATTAAGAGATTCTGAACCTGATGTTTTAGCTGCAGGTATCGTTAGTTTGTCGGTGATGTACTTCTTTACACCGTCAGAAATACCGTGTGATTCATTACCAACAACAATAATTCCATTAGCAGTAAGCTTAGTTGCACCAACAGGTTTACCATCAAAAAGAGTCCCATAGATGGGGATGTTATTTATTCCGTGAAGAAAATCCAGAATATCCACTGAATTAACAGGCATTCTGAATATTGAACCCATACTTGACTGAACAACCTTTGGATTCATGAAATCAACCGAATCATTTGATGCAATCACCCGATGAATGCCGAACCATTCAGCAGTACGAATTATTGTACCCATATTACCGGGATCATTTATCCTGTCGAGCAACAAAACAAGTTCATCTTTAAGATTTCCTATCGGTTTTTCAGCTGGTATATGAGCAACAGCCAGTACTTTATTTGGAGTTGTTAAACTGCTGATCTTATCGAGTTCAAAGTTCTCAATAACCTGAACCTGAACAGGACGAATC
>JBLMZZ010000123.1:0-7603 GCA_050259095.1 Omnitrophica WOR_2 bacterium
GCATATACCGAAGGTTTCTTCTCTATAAAGTCGTCGACCTTCTCTGAGAAATCGAAGATGATAATGATAATTGCCAGAAGAGCGATTGCATAAAAGAAGGTGCCGAGGAACTTCTTAATGATATAAACATCCAGCTTTTTCATACTCTGTTAACAGCTTCAGGCCCTGCGACCGAGTTTTTCAATCATAATATTTTTCCAGGTAGCAAAGGTACCATCAATTATCTTTTCACGAGCATTATCAACCAGCCAAAGATAGAAAGCCAGATTATGCTGACTGGCGATCATGGGACCGAGTATTTCGCCCGACACGAACAGATGCCTGAGGTATGCCCGGGAGTACTGTTGATCGACAAACGAAGGTCCATCGGGATCGAGTGGTGAAAAGTCGGTTTTCCATTTTTCATTCTTGAGATTTATGATTCCCTGTGAGGTAAAGATCATTCCATTACGGCCATTGCGCGTAGGCATCACACAATCAAACATATCAATGCCCTGCGAGATACCCTCGAGTATATTTACCGGAGTACCTACGCCCATGAGATAACGTGGTTTATCCTTTGGAAGTATATTACAGACAAGTTGGGTGAATTCATACATCTGTTCAACGGGTTCACCTACTGAGAGGCCACCAATAGCATTACCTTCGGCACCCACTGATGCAATCTTTTCGGCCGACTTAATACGCAGATCTTTGTACACGCTACCCTGAACAATAGGAAATATTGCCTGGGGATAACCATATATTCCTTCGGTTGCCCTGAATTGCTGAATGCATCGGTCGAGCCAGCGATGTGTGAGCTCCATTGACTTCTTAGCATAGTCGTACTCGCACGGATAGGGGGTGCACTCATCGAATGCCATCATGATATCTGCACCAATAAGCCGTTGAATATCAACAACCCCTTCAGGGGAAAACAAATGACGTGAACCATCAATATGCGACTGGAATGTAACGCCCTGTTCATGCATCTTGCGCCGATCGGTGAGTGAATACACCTGATAACCACCACTATCGGTAAGTATAGGTTTACTCCATCCATTGAATTTATGCAGTCCGCCGGCCTGTTTCAGCACATCAGTACCTGGTCTCAGATAGAGATGATAGGTATTACCAAGGATAATGCGTGCCTTTATATCTTCATCAACATCCTTCATGTGCACTGCCTTCACTGTTCCGGCAGTCCCAACGGGCATAAAGACCGGAGTGGCAATGTTGCCATGAGCGGTTGTTATGGTACCGGCACGAGCCGAAGAGTGGGGGTCAAGCGCTTCGAGAGTAAAGTTCATTCAGTTAAAATAAAATGCAAAAGTAAGGAATAGTTTGAAGCATTCAGGTGTTCATGCGTTGAGCTTCACTTTTGATAGAGTCCCGGGTATTGCTAGTATAATGTTCGCATGCATAGATTTGTGCCACTAACAGGTGGAGTGTATACTTCCCTTTTTTGCAAATAAAACAAGAAAGATACCGGATCAGGAAAGAAATTAAAAATTGCGTAAATCACGTTACGGACTTTACGTAATTTTATGGGGCAAAAAATAATCAACAAATACATCAAATAAGATTAAAAGGCTGTGTCATTTTCTCAGATTAAAGATGCTGCTTCAATGATAAGCACTTTATCGTCGAAGAGTGCATCGGTAGCACATGCCGCTAATTTATATCCTTCGTCAAACGAGTAAGTCTTTAAGTGAAAACCATTGGTCTCAGGATCTGATAGAAGGATATAATCACCATTTGATGTTTTTTGCACCGAGAAGGTGCTAAGGCTCTTTGACAGGCCCTTACCTATTGCTTTAAGAAAACTCTCTTTAAGTGTCCAGAGTGTAAAGAAAATGTGCGCCTTCTCAATTTCATTCTCCGCCATATCAAGCATTTCCTTCTCACCTTCCGAAAAGAAACGATAGGCAACACCTTCGGGAGTTTTACGAATACGTTCAACATCAACACCCACTTGTGCGGTTGAGGTGGCAACTACCACCCATGAGCCGGAGTGTGAAACATTGAAATGCACACCGTTAAAACCATCAGGATGCGGTTTTCCCTTCTCACCAGTAATAAAAGGATCATTCGGTTTACTTCCCGACAGATGATGCAATGCATAACGTGCCAGGAGTTCACCAATCAGGTGACGTTGTGTGTCGTTAGCATGGTAATAATTAGCAGCCTTTTTAGCGGTAGCTTCAGGTACACTACTCATCATTGCCGGGCGCAGTCTTTCAAAAGCGGCATCTTCGAGAAGTTTACAAGCAAATAAACGAGTCATTTGAAGAGGAGATTTTTAACGCTTTCTTCCAAATAAACGGATTACATCGGCAATACCGTGATGCAGTTTGCCTTCCTCGAGATGCAGCCTTATTGTATGAAACTCAAGCATTCTAAGCTGCATGAAGTCGATTTTAAGGTCTTCGGCATCATATAGTAAGTCGGCGTTCTTAGGACCGCCGCTTGTATTTTCCATCTGAGTTTTTGAGAAAGCTTCGAGAATAATGCAACCGCCCGGTTTGAGCAGCCTGAGTAGTTCAGTATGCACCTGAAGCCTAAAATCAGAGGGCATATGAACATATATCAAACCAATAGCATCGAAAGTACTCTCTTCGCCCCTGAAACATCTGAGATCTTTAACCAGATAATTGAACTCAACGTTCTTATCGGCGGCTAACCGCATTGCCTTGGTTTTAGCCTCGGGACTTTGGTCAAAGGCAGTTACTTGCCATCCCTGCGCAGCAGCCCAGGCAGCATTGCGACCCTCACCTTCGGCAGGTAACAGTATTTTGCCAGGCTTCAATATCTTTAATTTCTCTACGAACCAATCGTTAGGCTCGGTACCGTATATATAATCATCTGTGGCATAACGCTGATCCCATAGATTTTCCATAAGCTTCGGTTTAAATGAATATTCCCCTCCCCGGGGTCGTCTATCTCCTTAAGATTAACAAAATTACACAATTTTTAACTACCTCATACAGGCAGCTACTTCAGAGATTTTTATTAAAAATCATCTTTTTTCTTTTTTTTAATTAAAATAAAGTTTAGATATTAGCAACTTCAACATTTAATACTCATATTTATGAAGTCATTATCATTACCAATTACCTTAGTAATAGGCTTAATGCTTATAACGGCCTCCTTATCTGCACAGGATAATCTGAAACGTGGATATATTATCACCCTGAAAGGTGACACTGTTCACGGGTTAATTGATGTGAGCGGGTGGGGGATGAACCCTTCTAATGTATTATTTAAGACCTATCCGGGTGATGAAGGTACTTCATATGACCCATATGATATAAAGCAATTTGGCATAGGTAATGAAGTATGGGAAGGTGGCTTTGTAGATGTGGAAGTAAGTTCTCAATCAGATGGACAGTTGTCTGAAGATCCTAACCTTTTTCTCGAAAAAGACCTTGTATTCCTTCAGGCAATCATTAAAGGAAATAAGTCACTGTTTGTGTATCGTAAAACCATCAATGAACTGTTTTATATCAAAACAGATTCGACTTATGAACTACTGGTTTATAAGAAATACCTTAAGACTAGTAAAGTCGATGGAAGTTGGAAGACAACCACTAATACCGTAGAAAATAAAAGATACGTCGGTCAGTTGTTAATCTACTTAGGTGATTGTCCGCAGATTAGATCAAAGATAAATAACGCTAAGTATGAAATTGAAGCCTTGAAAGGATTATTTAAAGAGTATTATAAATGTACCGGAGAAAAAGTGCAGATAATTAAGCCGGAGAAAAATATTTCTTTCAAGTTAAGCCTGATTGCCGGATACTCAATCAGGAAACTTGATTTCGATTTTCTTACAAAAGATCCTAATAATCCAAATGATCCTGTAACTTTCAATACTTATCCGTTTGGAGCTGCAGTTGAAATATCCAGACCTGTAAGCAATCCCACATGGTCCTTTTATACTGAGTTCAAACTTTTGAACTTTTATAGATATCAAAAGGTTACCAGAATAACAGAAAATGAGTCATATACAGTGAAATCTTTGGATTATCGGGCTAAGTCAACTCAATGGACAAATATGATCAGGTACACCAGACCTGTGAATCGATGGTCATTGTTTGCCAATGCGGGTATTACTAGTGAGCTTTTGAAAGGTTCAGATTACTCCACAGTAACCGTTACAATCCTAGGAAATAAAAGTAACTATCACAAAGATACAACCGGCAAGTATAGGGCCTTAAGAGCATGTGCCGGTGTAGGAGCAAGGTATAGCCACTTTTCCCTGGAGACCAGATACGAGACATGGAACCTGGGTAAAGTAGCCGGTCCTGCCGTTAGTTTCCTGGCGAGTTATACTTTCTGAACAGGTGGTCATTGTTTGCCAATGCCGGTATTACAAGTGAGTTCCTGGTAGGAAGAGATGCCATACACCCGGCAGTTAGTTTTGTGCTGAGTTATACTTTCTGAAAATGGGTTGAGCGAAGTGCAGGCAGATATAAACTAATTGCCGGTAACACAAGTCATAAACTTTTAAAACAGGTGTCCAGCTTAGTGCAATGCGTTAATTTAAAACACCTGGTACCAAATTGTTGAAAACTTAACTTTCAAGAGTGGGGTTGTTTCAATAATTTTGCGGCTGAAATATAAATATATGGACTGGATCTTTACCCTGATAAAATCACCCTGGTTTCCTGTTATAGTTGCCTTAACAGTGGTAACCATTATCCAGTTGATCTTTTACTGGTTTATTTTCAGCAGGCTTGCTTTCTACAATGCATCAAAAAGAACATTCACTGATGAGAGGCCCCCTGTTTCAGTCATCATTTGTGCAAAGAATGAATACCATAATCTTGTGCGTTTTCTGCCTGTTGTCCTTGAGCAAGATTATCCGGAGTATGAAGTGATTGTGGTTGATGATGCATCTGATGATGATACATTTTACCTGCTTCGGGAGCTTAGCGATAAATACAACAAGCTTAAAGTAGTAACCATCAGAGAAAACCTCAATTTCTTTACCGGTAAGAAGTTCCCACTATCACTTGGTATTAAATCGGCGAATTACGAAAAGCTGCTTTTGGCAGATGCTGACTGCAGTCCCGCCGGTCCTCATTGGATTGAACAGATGCAGCGAGCCTTTACAGGAAAGACAGAAATCGTTCTGGGTTATGGCGCTTATCTCGAACAACCTGGCTTACTGAATAAACTTATAAGGTTCGACACCCTTCAGGTTGCTATGCAGTATATGAGCCTTGCTCTTTCTGGATTACCTTATATGGGAGTTGGCAGAAACCTTGCCTACCATCGTTCACTATTCTATGATTCGGGAGGGTTTATTAAACATTATAAGCTTATATCCGGTGACGATGATCTGTTTATCAATCAGGTTGCCAACAAGTACAATACCAGAGTGCAACCCGCTGTTGATGCTTTTACATACTCAAAACCAAAGCAGACTTTAGGTTCCTGGATAAGACAAAAACGAAGGCATCTCACCACAGGAGGATTCTATAAACTGAAACATAAACTGGTGCTTGGAACATTTTCACTCACTCAATTCCTATTCTTTGCACTACTTATTCTCCTCGCTGTCTTTAAAGTGGAACCTCTTGTGTTGGGTAGTTTGTTTATTCTTCGCCTGGGAACGCAAATTTATATCATCAAACGAACCATGATACGCATGCAAGAGAAACACTTCCTGTTGCTGGTGCCCTTCTTTGAACTATTTTTGCTGTTTGTAAATACGTGGCTTGGTTTTGTAGGACTGTTTTCGAAGAAAACACAGTGGTAAATGACAGTCGCCGCAACTGAACCACATGCCAATTTTTAAGTTAATTTCAGTGGAATAAAATATTTGAAATCATGAAAACGATTGATTTTCGGGAAGCAATTAAAGCTGGGATCCCTGATACATTGCCCGAACCTAAGATATATGATGCAGGTGTAAGTCATGCACCCATCAGAAAAGATATATTATCCACTGAAGAGAAAAAGCTTGCTCTAAAAAATGCACTAAGATACTTTAAGACTGAATTTCATACTGTTCTGGCACCCGAATTTGCAAATGAATTAAATAAATACGGCCGCATCTACATGTATCGGTTTCGTCCGGATTATAACATTTATGCCAGATCAATTGACGAATATCCGGCTAAATGCCGGCAGGCTGCTGCTATAATGCTGATGATTCAGAATAATCTTGATCCGGCAGTAGCACAACATCCGCATGAGCTTATCACATACGGCGGAAACGGAGCAGTATTTCAAAATTGGGCACAATACCTGCTTACCATGAAATATCTGTCGGAAATGACTGATGAACAGACACTCGTGATGTATTCAGGTCATCCTATGGGATTATTCCCTTCGCATAAATCAGCACCCCGTGTAGTTGTAACAAACGGAATGGTGATACCCAATTATTCAAAACCTGATGACTGGGAAAGATTTAATGCATTGGGCGTTTCACAATATGGACAAATGACTGCCGGATCTTATATGTATATTGGTCCTCAGGGTATAGTGCATGGAACGGCCATTACAGTTCTTAATGCCGGTAGAAAGATAACCGGTGGTAATGAAGGTCTTGCAGGAAAATTGTTTGTAACTGCCGGACTAGGTGGTATGAGTGGGGCACAGCCTAAAGCAGCCAATATAGCCGGTGTGGTGAGCATTACCGCCGAAATTAATCCTCACGCTGCCAATAAGCGCTACAGTCAGGGTTGGGTGGATGAAATCACTTCAGATGTAGATGAAGCTTTAAATAGAGCACAGCATTGTGTTGCCGGTAAAGAAACAAGGTCAATTGCATATATAGGTAACATTGTTGATCTCTGGGAACGTCTAAATGAGCGGAATGTTAAAGTTGATATGGGTTCAGATCAAACCTCACTGCATAATCCATGGGCAGGAGGATATTATCCGGCCGGATTAACTTTTGAAGAATCAAATGAGATGATGGCGCATCAGCCTGAACTCTTTAAACAAAAGGTAAAAGAATCCCTTGTACGACAGGTAGCTGCAATTAACAGCTTGTCGGCCAAAGGAATGTACTTCTTCGATTATGGAAATGCATTTCTGCTTGAAGCAGGAAGAGCAGGTGCTGATATCTTTAAAGCTGATGGTAAATTCAAATATCCCAGTTACGTGCAGGATATTATGGGCCCCATGTGCTTTGATTATGGCTTTGGTCCTTTTAGATGGGTTTGTGCCTCCGGAAAGCCTGAGGACCTGGATACAACCGATATGATTGCCATGCAGGTACTTGAAGAAATAGCAGCAACAGCTCCCGTTGAAATAAGTCAGCAGATGAAAGATAACATCCGGTGGATTAGTGAAGCAAAACAGAATAAGTTGGTTGTAGGTTCGCAGGCACGCATTCTTTACGCTGATTGTGAAGGAAGAACTAAGATAGCTGCCGCTTTCAATAAGGCTATTGCCGATGGAAGACTAAGCGCACCTGTAGTACTTGGCAGAGATCATCATGATGTATCAGGTACCGATTCACCATTCAGAGAAACATCAAATATATACGACGGAAGTAGCTTTACTGCTGATATGGCTATTCAAAATGTTATTGGTGACTCTTTTAGAGGAGCAACATGGGTTTCAATACATAATGGTGGCGGAGTAGGTTGGGGAGAGGTTA
>JBLMZZ010000124.1:0-5466 GCA_050259095.1 Omnitrophica WOR_2 bacterium
GGATTTCCCTTTGTTACTGCACCAAACAAATTCGAATCTCTTGCTGCGCATGATGCAATTGTTGAATCTTCAGGTGCCTTGAAAACACTAGCGGTCAGTCTGATGAAGATTGCTAATGACATTAGGTTACTTGCATCTGGTCCACGTTCAGGAATTGGCGAATTGACTCTGCCGGCTAATGAACCCGGATCTTCTATTATGCCCGGGAAAGTTAATCCAACACAGAACGAAGCTTTAAGTATGGTATGCGCTCAGGTAATTGGTTGCGATGCTGCCATTACAGTAGCTGCTACTCATGGCCATTTCCAGTTAAATGTATTTAAACCGGTAATCATCTTTAACTTCCTGATGGCAGCAAGGTTATTGGGTGATGCTTGTGTTTCATTTAATGACAATTGTGCAGTAGGTATTGAGGCAAATCTTTCGGTTATTAAAAAGAATCTTGAGAATTCATTGATGCTGGTAACGGCACTCAATACTCATATAGGCTATGAGAATGCAGCTAAAATAGCCAAGAAGGCACACCATGAGGGAACAACACTCAGGCAGGCAGCTATTGAACTTGGATTAGTTAACAATGAACAGTTTGATGAGTGGGTTGATCCTGCTAAGATGATTTGATATTGTGTTATTTATCTTCTAGTGTAGTGGGAAATCAGGTATTCTTCTGAGGTCTTTCATACGCCACAGGTAAAAATATTCAACAAGGACATTATTACGATATATCGGTATTGTATCGGGCTTACCTATAGTGAAAAGCTCTGAATATAATTCTCGGGGATCTTTATAATCATAACTTGAAGAGATGAAATAAGCATCCATTCCAAGAGTATATCCTCCCCGTGCATTAGTGATCCAGGCATATTTATGTGAACGCTCAAGTGGTGCCATGGTAATAACCTTAATATTTTCGTGACTTCCAACGTAATAATCAATGTTTGCAGCTGGAAACCAGCGGTATGAAACTATAACTGCATTGGTATCCATCACATTATTATTCAGGTCACTCCTGAATATTTTAGAAAACCCTTTATCCAACTGATTCCATCCATACATGTCAAGAGTAATATCTTTTATTCCAATTCTCTTTCCTGTATCAGGGTCAATTCCTTTATTAAAAAATACTCCATAAAAAAGTTGAAGCAATGCGGCGATTAATAAAAGAAGAATAAATGTTAAAGCCCATTTGACTGAGCGTGGGAAAAGCTTTCCTTCAATTCCACATGCAGTCTTCTGTCGTATCCATGCTGCAGTGAGAGGAATCAATGTTACATAAGCTGGTCCGGTCCAATGAGGTAAGGTTGAACGGAAGAGTGAAATAATAAGGAAAGTAACAATAAGAGGTAATGAAATTAATAAGAGTAAACGAGCATAATCGTTATTAAAGATTAGTTTTTTCCTAAAGCTTGCTATTACCGCAATAATAGTAAGAATATAAATGATGGGGTTATTGTAAAGGAATTGACCTCCTATTTCTTTGCCAAATGAATCCATTCTGAACAACTTCTCAGTCATTTCAATTCTTTCACTATGATAGGTGAAACTGATAAAATCGTTTTGAAAATTCCATATCAATACAGGAATAAAGCAAAATAATGAAATTAGGATGGCTGCATACGTATGCCAGTATTTAAAACGGTTAGTGTGGAGAAAGAAATAAAGTAAAGTGCCAAATATCAAGTATGCAGAAGTATATTTGGATAATAAAGCAAGACCTGCAGATAATCCGGCAAGCAAGAAACTCATTGCAACTTCATTCCGATTAGTTTGGTAACCCGATCCTTGTTGTAGTGCATTATCATATTCCATTGAGGTTATGATAAGTAAAATTGCCAGCAGCCAAAAAAGAACCTGAGGACTATCGGGCATAGCGAAAATTCCTGTGATTACAAAACCATAAACAGACAGATTATAAAGCAAGGCAGAATACCAACCGGTTATTGGTCCATCAATCTTTTTCCCAATATGATAGATGATGATGGTACATAATGTTCCTGAGACGATTGAGGCAAGTCTTATAAAGGTTTCAGAGCTTAGCGATAAGTTTAATGTGAAAAGCTGAATTAACCAACCTATCATAGGTGGATGGTCAAAGTGACTAAGATCGGGGTACAAGGCATAAGTGACATAATACACTTCATCATTGCCAAGTTCAGTAATTGAACCCAGCATCAGTCGTAATGCAGCTGAAATTGCAATAAGCAATGTAAGTTTGTATTTGACTATAAGCTTGGTAACAGCTTGCATAATTTGAATTGATGAGGCAACAAAGTTATGATTTTTCAATGGTTTTTGTTTGCATCATCAGATGTAGCAATCGTAACGTTAAGGAAAGAGATTGGTAGTTTGAAATAAAGAGTAATACCTTTCTTTGTAAATGCAAAAAGTTACTAACTTTAATCAAAAGGCATCATGCTGATATCGTCTTCTAGCGTGTATTTTAATGACAGTAGGGCCTTTGGGGGCGCAGGAATACAATATGTCGTTAAACTACTCTCTCAGGCTCTTAAAATCTTTTCCAGAGCCTTCCCTTTTGCCAATTCATCAACCAACTTATCCATATAACGAATCTTCTGCATAAGCTTATCTGTAATTTCTTCTACACGGTAACCACAAATAACACCTGTTATTTTTGAAACATTTGGATTTATCTCCGGTGCTTGTGCGAAAAAAGTTTCAAGATTATTATTCTTGTCGATTTGTTGTTGCAATGTTAGCTCATTATAACCTGTAAGCCAGATTATCACAGCATCCAGCTCTTCTCTTGTACGTCCCTTTTTTTCTACTTTTTGTATATATAGCGGATATATGTTTGCAAAAGGGATTGAAAATATTCGGGAATTATCCATTTTAGCGCTTTTATTTCTTCAAAGTTAAACGGAATTGTTGATGACAATATGAATCAAGAAAAATTTATTAAGGATTCAATAGGGATCCATTTAAGATCTATTATGAGCAACTCTCACTCAACTGTACACCAGCTATAATCATCGTTTGCTAAAGCTGAATATAGCTGGAAGCAAGGCTGAATACAAGTGGTACATAGTTGAGTCAAAGCTAACCACAATGAATCCAAAAGGGAACTATATTCAAATGTCATCTATTAAGTTCATAACAGCAAGAAATACTGTGTGTGTAACCTAACAGTTTAATTTTACATAATCACATACAGAAAGAAAGAAAAATCTTAAAACAGCAATGTTGAAATGCTGTGTGGTAAACTTGTTACAGGAACGGCTTGTCCATTAACCCAAAGAAAATAATCGGTTGCTTTATCGGTTTTATTCATAACAATAACTGCAACTGAACCATCGGGATTTAAGAATGCCGTTGAAAGTAACTGACTTCTACTGGGTGATGCAATGATTCTTTTAGCACCTGGTTTAATAAACTTTGAAAAATGGCCAATATAGTAATAAGAGTTAGTATAACGCACTTTTCCCGTTTGTGTATCACCGTGAACAGGGGCAAAACAGAAGTTGCCTACGTGATTAGGGCCACCTTTTTCATCAAGTAATATATTCCAGTCGGTCCAGCCTTCAGCGCCATTATTAAAGTCGTGTATCATTGATTCACCATATTCTTCACCCAATGACCACATGTCATATTCCGATTCATTAAAATCTTCGGCAGTACCTTCGCTAAAAAGGAGGTGAATATAAGGATATGCTTCTTTTACTTTATGAACGTTGTCAAACATTGGTTCTCCACCACTCCAATCTTCATACCAATGGAAAGCAAGTCCCCATGCATATTTTCTAACCTCAGGATTTGAGAAATATGTTTGGGCGCGTTGATAGATAAGATCGCGATTATGATCCCACATCATAATTTTTTTATCCTGTAATCCCTGCTGATGCATTAAGGGACCCAGGTTCCTGATGAGGAAATCACGTTCTTCTTCGGCGGTGAAGATGCAGCTTTCCCACGTTTGAGTTGCCATTGGTTCATTCTGAATGGTAATACCCCAAATCGGCATTCCTTCTTTCTCATAACTCTTTATAAATTTAACAAAGTAGTTGGCCCAGGCCTGATAATATTCGGGAAGAAGTTTACCTCCATGGAGCATATCTTTAGTACTCTTCATAAAGGCCGGAGGGCTCCATGGACTTGCATATAGAGTCAACTTTCCACCCGCTTTTTTCATAGCTGCTTTGATCAGAGGAATTCTATACTTTTTATCATGATCGATGCTGAAGCTCTTTAAATCTTTGTCGCCTTCAGTTACATAGGTATAACTTGCACTTGAGAAATCACAGCTATGAATGGTTGTCCGTGCTAGAGTATAACCAATTCCTTTATCCTTATCATAATAAGCAGTAAGGATCTCTTCTTGTTTGTCTTTTGGCAATTTGTAAAAGGTTTCGGCGGATGCATCGGTTATTGCACCGCCAATTCCTATAAAATCCTGAAAAGTCTTAGTTGGGTCAACAAAAACGCACACTTGTGATTCAAGTGGCTGACCAAGTGGTTTAAAATTAACTTCAGCAACCGGTGTCAGTTTATAGTCGGTCTTTTCAGCGGTTGTAATAACAGTTACTTTCTTGCCCGGCTGACCAATAGTAATTGATTTCTTCTGGGCATAAATGTTTAAAGCGCCTGCAAGAATAAAAATTACAAGCATAGTAGTTTTAAATACTTTCATAGCTTAAAATTTTTGTTTAAGTAAAGATACCTTGTTTTATATGTTCCATCAACAAACAAATTGTGTTAATGATCATAAAGATCAAAATAAGTATATTGATATGATTATGGGGCATATAATACTTTAAACACCGATAAAACAGCGAAGGCATTGACATTTAAAGTGTTTCGTACTGATAATTGGTATGAATTAATCAAAAAATTACGTCTTTTCATCAGTAAAAATTTCTGAAAACAGTTGATTTATCTGTTTTTTTTGCTTACTTTTAAAGGATAAAAGCGGTTTTATTTGTTATATGGGCTAATCATAGTTATATTTGTAAACCTAATAGGTTATATTCAACCGGTGTGGTTTGCGAATTTGTTCTTCAATGAAGCTATTCAAAAAGTAGTTATAAATCATTCAAATTAAACAAAACCATCTAAAACCATGAAACAAACCTTGAAATTAAGCTGGGTACTTTTCGGACTCCTGGCGATTATGTTTGTTACGTCCTGTAAAAAGGATAATAACAACAATGTAAATGAAGTTACTGCGGGATTTACTTACACAATTGATGCTACTAATCCAATGATAGTGCATTTTACGAGTACTTCAACGAATCAAACTTCTTTAAGTTGGGATTTTGGAGATAACTCTGCAGTATCAACTGAAGCTAATCCTACTCATACCTACGCAGCTGCGGGTACTTATCAGGTTAAACTAACTGCTACTAACTCAGGTGGATCAGATAATGTAACACAACCTGTTACTATTGTAAATTCAAATGAAATGCAGGCAATTCTTGCTGGTACTGATGCCACAGGTAAAACATGGAAACT
>JBLMZZ010000125.1:0-5626 GCA_050259095.1 Omnitrophica WOR_2 bacterium
ATCATGCTCTTGATGTTGTGGTTGATTCTTGTGGTTTTGAGTACGATCATCTTGGTTCTCAACCCGACTATAGGGCAATTGAAGTCGCCTCTCATCACAATATCGACATTACAAATAAAAAGGCCAGGCTTTTTACTTCGTCTAATTTCGATCATTACGATAAGATATTGGTAATGGATGCCAATAATTACAAAATGGTTGCTGCCAGAGCCAGAAGTACTGAAGACCTCAAAAAAGTCGATTACATTATGAATGCTAAATATCCTGGTAGTAATCTTCATGTGCCTGATCCTTATTATGGAAGAAGCACACATTTTCAGGAAACCTATCGTATGCTCGATGAAGCAACCGATGAAATAATCAAACTTATTAAAACGAATATATGGAGTTAGTGGACATTCCCGGTAAAAAGGAGATTGACGATGCCGCCTTATTGATTAGACCATATCTTCATATAACTCCAGTGTTATCAAGCTCAGCAATTAATGAGATAGCAGGTTGCTCCATATTCTTTAAATGTGAAAACTTTCAAAAAGCAGGGGTTTTTAAATCACGGGGAGCAACAAATGCAGTTTTCAATTTAACCGAAGCTGAATTATTGAAAGGGGTTGTTACCCATTCTTCCGGAAACCATGCTGCTGCTCTTGCTCTGGCTGCTTCTCTCAGGAATACAAAGGCATATATTGTTATGCCCAGGAATGCAAATAAAATAAAAATCAAAGCAGTAGAGAAGTATGGTGGATTCATTACTTTTTGTGAACCAACGCTTAAAGCAAGAGAAGATACACTTATAGAAATACAGAAAGAAACGGGAGCTATTGAAATTCACCCATATAACAATGTTAAAGTGATTGCTGGTCAGGCAACCGCGACTAAGGAACTTCTTGAACAGGTTACTGACCTCCAAATCGTTATATCGCCTGTTGGCGGAGGTGGTCTGTTGAGTGGTACTGCATTAGCTGCCAATTACTTCGGCGATAATGTACAGGTTATTGCCGCAGAACCAGCAGGAGCAGATGATGCTTTCCGTTCTTTCTATTCAAAAACGTTTATACCTTCAATTTCTCCAAATACTATTGCTGATGGACTTCTTACTTCTTTAGGTTCCATTACTTTTAGGGTAATCATTAAATTTGTAAATGAAATTTTTACTGCCAGTGATAGTGAAATAATTGCAGCAATGAGGCTTGTTTGGGAACGTATGAAGATAATCATTGAGCCTTCCTCTGCAGTACCATTGGCTATTGTACTTAAAAACAGAGAATTCTTTAAAAATAAACGTGTGGGTATAATTATTTCAGGTGGGAATGTTGATCTTGATGATCTTCCATTTAAAAAATAGTAAGCATAAATAATAACGAATTAATTAAAATAAGTAGATGATTCAAAAAGGGAATCTTTATCTTTTCCCAACTCCATTAGGAGATAATGCAGTTAACGAAGTCATCCCCGACTATAATACCGGCATTATGATGCAGTTGGATATATTTATAGTTGAGGAATTAAGAACAGCCCGTAGGTTTCTTCGAAAAAGTGGTTACACCAGAGATTTTGAAACAGTGACTTTTCATCTTCTTAATGAACATACTCAACCTGAAGAGCTTACAAGTTATTTGGATGAGGCAATGGCAGGTAAGAATGTAGGGTTACTCTCAGAAGCAGGCTGTCCCGCAATTGCTGATCCTGGCGCTCAGATAGTATCTCTTGCTCATGAAAAAAATATTCGAGTCATTCCATTAACAGGGCCTTCATCAATTATCTTGTCATTGATGGCTTCGGGTATGAATGGACAACAATTTACATTTCATGGTTATCTTCCTGCAAAACCCGATGAGAGGAAACTTAAAATAAGAGAATTGGAGCGAATTTCATTAAAGCAATCTCATACACAAATCTTTATTGAAGCTCCTTATCGCAATAAGCAAATGATTGATACGCTACTAGAGACTTGTAATGAACATACCTTACTGTGTATTGCCAGCAATATCACTCTACCTGACGAGTCAATTCATACCAAGACTATTAAAGAATGGCGTAAAAGCAAACCTGATCAGGGGAAGAAACCTACAGTATATTTACTACTCTAGTAATTTTACCAATACTCAAAGCACCCAAAAAAGTTATCTGAGATTGCAACAACTGTAAAATCGAGTTCTAGAACAGACTGAGAAATTAGGTGATCTCAGATGAGGAAAAAGATGCAATTATCTTCGTCAAGAATAGTTGACACATACTCTATGTCTCCACTAAGTAATGGAAAACAGACTCTTGAGTATAAGTCTACCTGAAGTTAACTTAATTACCTTCGTACTCACATCAATCCCTTAAAAAAGAAAAAACGATTGCTGAGCAACCGTTTCACTTATTTCTTAGTGATGATGACCGTGTGGGCCATGCACATGACCATGAGTAATTTCATCAGGAGTAGCATCTCTTAAATCAACTATTTTCCCTGTAAAATGAAGAGTCTTACCAGCCAGAGGATGATTAAAATCCATCTTAACATTGTCACCATTAACTTCTAATATTTTCCCTTCCAAAGGATGTCCTTCATTATCTTGCATAGGAACAACATTGCCTACTGTCAGCATCTCTTCATCAATCTTTCCGTCTATTTTAAAGATTTCAAGAGGAAGATCAACTATGGCTTCATCAATTAAATCACCGTATGCATCAACAGGATCAAGAGTAAATTCAAAAGTATCATTTAACTTCAGATTCTCAAGGTTATGCTCAAATTTAGGAAGCATACTACCTGTACCATAAATAAACATGAGAGGTGCAGAGGCATCCGCCATATCAACTGTTTCCCCGGTATTATCATCAAGTTTGAGTTCGTAGGTCAATGACACTACTTTGTTTTGCGAAATATTCATTGATTTTAGTTTAAATTATTACATAAAACAATGGGCTGTACTTCTTTGTTGACAACCACATTAAATTAATTAGTCATATCAATCTTCAATGGTTCAATTACCAGACTGTCAACTGGTTCAAATTCATCAACACTTGTTGAATCAGATTTATACCTTGGAGATACACAAGTATATGTTTTTGAAATTTTTATATCCGGTTTAGGGAACTTGCCTCTATATTTTTTAAGTGATTCATCTTTCAAAACACTTTCCATAAAATAACCGAATGTAGGCAAAGCAGTGCGCAGTCCTTCACCTAGTTGCGAAGTTCTGAACCTTATATTACGATGCTCACCTCCTACCCACACTCCCGACACTAGTTTTGGAGTTACTCCAATAAACCAACCATCAGAGAAGTTAGAAGATGTGCCTGTTTTACCTCCAAATTCAGTATCATACTTAAAGATATCATACTCCCATAAACCCTGAGTAGTTCCACCATATTCAGTAAGCCCGGCTCTAAGCATAATAGTCATGAGAAAAGCGGTCTCTTCATCCAGCACTCTTTTAGGATTTGGATGATATTCATAGAGTATCTTCCCATCTCTGTCAGTGATTTTAGTAACGAGTACAGGATGGTTCATCATACCTTTATTCAGAAAAATACAATAAGCATTAACCAGTTCGAGAAGATTGACATCACTTGACCCTAAACAGACAGAAGGAACATCCTGCAAGTCTGATTTAATGCCCATTCTATGAGCCATGTCAATTACCTTATTCCAGCCAATTTCTTTTGTTAATTGAACAGCTACTGAATTAATTGACCTTGCAAAAGCATTCTTTAATGAAACATCATTATAAGTGAAAGCGTAATTAGCATTGTGTGGTGACCATGATTTATTCTCTCCTTTCTCAACATAATTAACAGTCACAGGTTCATCAATCCTACGATCACATGGTCCTAAACCGTTTTCAAATGCAGCTGCATAAACAAATGCCTTAAACACTGAACCCGGCTGTCTTTTAGCCTGATTAACATGGTCATATTGGAAAAACTTATAGTTAATACCACCAACCCAAGCCTTTACATATCCTGTAGAAGGATCGATACTAACAAAACCTGTATTCAATAAATGACGGTAATATTTAATTGAATCAACAACACTCATCAGAGTATCAGCATCTCCCTTCCATGAGAAGACAGTCATTTGATGTGGAAGGTTGAGATAATAGTCAATTGAATCAGTATTATCGCCAAACCTTTCTTTAAGTATTTTATAGGTAGGTGTTTCTTCAACAAGGTCTTCAATAAAACCCTTTATCTCATTTCCTTTACTGTCTACCCATGGATTTTCACCTCTCCAATGCTCAAAGAACCTCTTTTGCAGTCTCTTCATATGCTTAGCAACAGCTTCTTCGGCATATTGCTGAAGTTTAGGATCAATGGTAGTATAAATTTTTAGTCCGTCAGTATAAATGTTGTAGCCATTTTCTTTACACCAATCCTGTAGATCTCTTGCAACCGCATCCTTAAAATAGGTAGCATCACTTACATCAGGAGTTGGTTGGCGATATCTGAGTTTGATGGGTAGTTTCTGTAGAGAATCCGCCTCTTCGTTACTCAGGAAACCGTATTTACCCATCTGAGCTAAAATACTGTTTCTTCTTCTAAGACTATTTTCTTTATTCGAAACCGGACTATAGTATGTAGGTGCTTTCAACAATCCAATAATCAACGCGGCTTCTTCAGGTTTAAGCTGAGATGGTAATTTGTTAAAGAATGTTTTTGAAGCTGCTTTTATTCCAAAAGAATGGCTTCCAAAGTCAACTGTATTCAAATACATGGTAAGGATTTCTTCCTTCGAATAAAAGAACTCCAGCTTAAGCGCATTGATCCATTCTTTTGATTTATCTATCAGAATACTAACTCCTTTTATATGGCCAAGCAGGCCCTTTTTGTTTTTATGTCTGGTTTTATAGAGGTTTTTGACTAATTGCTGTGTTATAGTACTTCCACCTCTTTTATTGCCTTTCGCAGTACTCCATACAGCAGCCATTGTAGCTTTAAAGTCTATACCATTGTGTTTAAAGAACCGTATATCTTCAGCAGCAAGTAATGTATTAACAATGGTGGGTGACAGATCCTTAAATTCAACCGGTACTCTGTTTTCAATATAGTATTTACCAATCTGAGTACTGTCGGCCGAATATAACTCAGATGCAATGTTAATGTCGGGTTCCTTTAAGTCCATGATATCAGGCGATTGACCAAACAACCAAAGGAAGTTAATGTCAATAGCACCAATTACCAGAAAGACTATAAGAAGAAACTGCCCAAAACGTACTAATAATTTCTGCCACCAATACTTGGCAAACGAAGGCATTGAAAACAACCTTTTAACAAAAGCACCAAGCTTTTTCAACCAGTTTTTAGCTACAGGAATGTGGTTTTTTATCGGTGTAATTCTCACTTATTATTGGCTTTCAGATTCTTATAAAATTTATCACCTAATCTGACAGAGGCGGCAAGTTACACTGATTTTATTAAACAAAAACAGGAGATTAATGTAACTTTATCAGGATTTAAACGTCAATTAATTATTCAATGTTTAAACCCGTTATGTACTTGTTTGTTATAATGCCGAAACTGATTATTAATAAAGAATCCGGGGTGGTTTGTTTAAATAGCGTTTTATGAAAAAAGCGTTGCTCTATATCCTCTTAATATTAAGCCTCAGTAGTTTTACTGTTGGTCAAAAAGCATCCGA
>JBLMZZ010000126.1:0-24864 GCA_050259095.1 Omnitrophica WOR_2 bacterium
CCAAGATCAGCAATTCTTGCCCTCCATGCACCAGGAAATAAATTATAAAGATATTTACGTATTTCATTTGGGGCATGATCACATCCTACATTATTAACAGAGCCCCTGTCATCAGGAACTCCAATGATTGCAATGTCGAAATCTGAAGTATCAGGGAAAGAAGTATCCTCAAGAAAAACTTTAGTTACATTACCAATTACAGGTTTACTTATAACCAGGTCCCTTATGATATCTGTAGGAACGGGTTCGAAATATATTGATAGATCCATGCGAAATAATTAATAAACTATTCAAACGTACGGAATTTTTACGTTTTATTCACACAACCTGTTAATAATATATAACTTGCGAGTTATCATCATTAAATACCAGTTGGAATGTGAACCTGAGTGATCACAATAAGAAAAGGAAGTTATTTGCTTCTGCTTGATTTTTTGGGAGTTGTTTTCTTTTTTATAGGAGTGGCAGAAACACCTGACTTATCTATAATCTCTTTTGCCTGTTCGAAGCTTAAAGATTTTGGATCAATATCTTTTGGTATTCTAAAGTTATTCTTTCCTTGAGAAATATAAGGGCCGTAACGACCATTAAGAACTTGAATAGAAGAATCCTCATCGAATTCCTTAATAATTTTCTCTATTTCTTTTTTACGTTTTTCCTCAATAATCTGGAGTGCCCGTTCAAGTTGAATAGTTGCAGGGTCATCAGTTTTTGCCAAAGAGTAAAAGGCTGACCTATGTTTAATGTATGGTCCGAAACGACCAATAGCCACTGTTAACTCAGCATCTTCGAATTCGCCAATTAAACGTGGAAAGTCAAAGAGTTTAAGTGCTTCCTCGAGGTTGAGGGATTCCATGGTTTGGCCTTTCTTCAAACCGGCAAAACGAGGTTTTTCTTCATCTTCTGTTTGACCAATTTGAACCATTGGTCCAAAACGTCCAATCTTTACAAATACAGGTTTACCCGATTCAGGATCTATGCCAAGTTGCCTTTCAGCTTTAACTCTCTCTGAATTTTCAAGGGTTTGTTTAACCTGGATAGCAAAAGGGCCATAAAATTCCTTTATCATTTGGTTCCATACTTTAATTCCCTGTGCTATATCATCAAACTCTTTCTCAACGTTTGCTGTAAAATTATAATCAAGAATATTTTCGAAATTTTGAAGTAAAAAGTTAGTTACAAGAGTTCCTATTTCAGTAGGAAGGAGTTTTCCTTTTTCAGCACCGGTATTTTCAGATTTTACTGTTTTAGTAATTTTATCATCTTTAAGAATCAAAAGATCATATTCTCTTTTTTCTCCAGTTTTATCACCTTTGATAACATACTCTCTTTTTTGAATAGTAGAAATTGTTGGTGAATATGTTGAAGGTCGGCCAATTCCGAGTTCTTCAAGCTTTTTAACAAGACTTGCTTCAGTGAACCTTGGAGGTGCTTGTGCGAATTTCTGTGTCGCTTTCATTTCATTTAAAATCAAAGTATCACCTGATTTTACCGGTGGCAACAAAGAATCTTCATCTTCAGAATTCTCATCATCAGTTGATTCAAGATACACTTTTAAGAAGCCATCAAATTTAATTACCTCCCCTTTTGCAATAAACCTTTCATCAAATACTTTTAAGTCTTTAAGGATATTAATATTAACAGTAGTACGCTCAAGTTCGGCATCGGCCATTTGTGATGCTATGGTCCGTTTCCAAATGAGATCATATAATTTTTGTTCAGAAGCATCCCCACCAACTGTTTGTCGATGAAGGTCGGTTGGTCTTATTGCTTCATGAGCTTCCTGTGCACCTTTAGTCTTAGTTACATAATTGCGCACTTTCACATATTTCTCACCAAATAATGAAGTGACCTCTTTTTTTGTCATGTCAATTGCTAACTTAGACAGATTAACTGAATCAGTTCGCATGTAAGTGATCTTTCCACTCTCATAAAGCTTTTGTGCTAAAAGCATTGTTCTTGCAACAGAAAGGCCAAGCTTTCGACTAGCTTCTTGTTGGAGTGTAGAAGTAGTGAATGGAGGTGCCGGAGATTTTTTTGCTGGTTTAACATCAATATCACTTACACGATAATTTGAATTGATGCAACTCTTGAGAAAATTATTTGCAGCTTCAATGTCATTAAATTTCTTTGAAAGCTCTGCTGAAATTTGATGTTTACCTTGGTCATCAGTTAATCTAAAATTAGCAGTAACCTTATAATGAAATGAAGTTGTAAACGCTTTAATTTCTTCTTCACGTTCAACAATTAGTCTAACAGCTACCGACTGTACGCGACCTGCTGAAAGTGCATGCTTAACTTTGCGCCAAAGAACAGGTGAAATTTGAAAACCTACAAGCCTGTCAAGTACCCTTCTTGCTTGTTGAGCATCAACAAGATTTTTATCAATAGAACGTGGATTATTTATTGCATTTGTTATTGCAGTCTTTGTTATTTCATGAAATACAATGCGTTTGATTTTATCTTCATCTAATGCTAAAGCTTCTTTAAGATGCCAGGAAATTGCCTCTCCTTCGCGATCTTCATCGGACGCTAACCAAACAACCTCAACATCATCTGACAACTTTTTTAGTTCCTTAATAAGTTTAACTTTATCAGGTGCTATTTCATAGTTTGGTTGAAAATCATGCTCAATATCTACCCCTAATTGCTTTTTCGAAAGATCTCGAATGTGACCGAAGCTAGACTTAACAATAAAATCTTTACCAAGAAACCCCTCAATAGTTTTAGCCTTAGCAGGAGATTCAACAATAACCAAGTTTTTTGACATAAGTTATTTTTACAGTATAAATGCTATTAATTTTTCTGAAAACGGGCACAAAGTAAAGCAATTAAAATGGAAACATTTCTCAACTTTATAATTTTTATTTACAACAATTTAATAATGAGGGGGTTCAAAAATACTTATTTTTGCACCCTGCTAAGCTTTAGGGTTAGTGCCATATAGCTTATGTGTTTTATCAACTATACGAATCAAAGTGGAGAAACGAAAACTTTATATAGAAACTTACGGTTGTCAGATGAATTTTTCTGATAGTCAAATCGTAAGCTCAATAATGGTCGATCATGATTTTGAACTCACGAATAATATTTCAGATGCTGATCTCATATTCATAAATACATGTTCTATCAGAGATCACGCTGAACAAAGGGTTAGAGCACGACTTAGAGAGTTCAAGCGGTATAAGAAGTTAAAACCAGAGTTGAAAGTTGGAATTCTTGGTTGCATGGCAGAACGATTGAAAGAGGAACTTTTAGAACAAGAACAAATCGTTGACTTGATTATTGGGCCAGATGCTTATAGAGATCTTCCAAGGTTATTAAACATTACTGAAACAGGTCAAAAAGCAGTAAATGTAATCCTTTCAATGGATGAGACTTATGCAGATATAAACCCCATTCACACTAAGGGTATTTCATCTTTTATTTCAATCATGCGTGGTTGTGAAAATTTCTGTTCTTATTGCGTTGTTCCTTTCACACGTGGAAGAGAAAGAAGTCGCGAACCTCAAACAATAGAACAGGAAGCTGTAAGACTATTTAATGATGGGATTCGTGAAGTCACTCTTCTTGGTCAGAATGTAAACTCTTACATTGGTCAGGATGGAACCACCTTTTCCCAACTAATTGAAAGAATAGCATTAATTGATCCTTCACTTAGAGTAAGATTTGCAACTTCACATCCGAAAGATATTTCTAATGAATTAATTGATACAATAGCAAAGCATAATAATATTTGTAAGAATATCCATTTGCCGGTGCAATCTGGTAGTAACCGGATGCTTAAACTTATGAACAGGAAATATACTCGTGAATGGTATCTTGAAAGAATTGAAAAAATAAAAAGTACAATTCCCAATTGCGCAATATCAACCGATATTATAGCTGGGTTTAGCTCAGAGACTGAAGAAGATCATCATCAGACAATTGAACTAATGAAATTAGTTGGCTATGATTATGCATTTATGTTTAAATACTCTCAACGTCCAAACACACTTGCTGCAAAAAAGTATGAGGACGATGTAAATGAAGAACTGAAAGGCAAACGTTTACAAGAAATTATTGATGTCCAACAAGAGCTTTCTTATCAAAGTAACCAAAAAGATATTGGAAAAACCTTTGAAGTGCTGATTGAAAATGTTTCTAAAAAATCTAAAGAAGAACTGTCAGGACGAAACAGTCAGAACAAAGTCATAGTATTTCCTTCAAAGAATCATTTACCCGGAGAGTATGTAAATGTATTAATAACATCTTGTACTACGGCAACTTTAAGAGGAGAACTAATTGACATTTAATATATTTGTCCAATAGTTGAAAATAAACAGGAAATGTTAACAAAAATGAATATTTTTGCAAACTATAAAAATTAAATTCCTTTCTGTAATTAATTGGTTAGCTTGAATTTAATGCACGAACCTTCCTTTATGCAAAACATTCTAATGAAAAATGTATACGAATGAAAATACTATTTAAATGCACTCAGTTGTACTTAGCCGTACTCATTATTACTATGCTTGTATTGAATTCCTGCATTTCACAAAAGAAAACAATTTACCTCAACAATAAGAGTAAATATTCTGCCGGAAGCACAACATATGAAAATGATATGTCAGTTTATAAAGTGCGACCTGGTGATTTTCTTTACATTAATGTAAGCAGTCTTGATCCAAAGAACCTCACCACTTTTGAAGGGAATGAAAGAAATGAATATCAGTTACAAAGTGAAATGAGTATTTATTTGAAGAGTTTTCAGGTAAATGATTCAGGTTTTATAACTTTTCCTGTAGTGGGGAAAATAGAAGTTGCCGCACTTTCAGTGAATGAGATAAGAAACAAGCTTCAATCCATTATGGATGATTTTTACCAACTGACTACTGTTACTGTTAAATTGGTAAATTTTAAAATAAGCTTGATGGGAGAAATCATAAGGCCAGGAACATATGCTGTTTATCAGGATCGATTAAATATTTTTCAGGCTTTAAGTATGGGAGGAGACATGACAGTATACGGGAATCGCCGTAATGTCAATATTATACGAAAAACTAATAATGGAGGTACGGAGATTTTAAAGATTAACCTCTTGAGTGACTCCTTACTGGAATTACCTGGTTATTATTTACAACCTGACGATGTCATTTATGTAGAACCTATGAAAAGCAAAAATTTCGCTTTTACAGCATTCCCATATTCTATTGTGCTTTCTACTATAACAACTACTCTCTTAATAATGAATTTTTTTAAATAATATTCTGACTGTGGACAATTACAATAATGAATTAAACGAAGAAGTTGTTGACTTAAAACAAATATTTTTTAAGTTTTTTAAATACTGGTATCTGTTTATAATTGCAGTAATTTTATCATTATCAGTTGCTTATCTTTTTAATAGGTTCACCAAACCTATTTATAAAGTAGGTACTACTATGTTGATTAAAGATGAAAAATCTGCACTAGATGCTCAGGCTTTGCTTGGATTAGGAAATATAAAGAATGCTCAAAGTATTGAAAATGAAATAGGAGTTTTGAAATCAAGGTCCTTAGTCACTCGAGCTATCAGATCACTCAATTTTGATATTTCTTATTTTATTGATGAAAATTTTATTACACGAGAGTTATACAATGAAACACCTTTTACAGTAATATTTGATACAATTAATCCACAGCCTGCAGGACTTAAATTTAATATTGTTATAAAAAACAATAGAGAATTTACCCTTTCTACTGAAGGTGAAAAAGTCTCTTCCTACTATTATACAAAAGCAAGAAAAGAAGAACCTATTAACACTCCGATTAACATTAAAGGGAGATATAGATTTGGGCAGGAGGTAAAAGGGAAATATCACAACTTCAAAATAGTTCTTAATCATAATTTTGAAGGTGACCACCACCTGAATACCAATATGAGTTTTGTCTTTAATAAAATTGAAGACCTAACAAAGGAATTTATGCTATTTACTATTGAGCCTATTAACCGGGAGGCTTCAATTGTTGAAATTTCACTTCAGAGCAATAACGTTCAAAAAGCTTCAGATTTTTTAAATGCACTAACTACTCAGTATCTTGTTAGAAGTCTTGAGAAAAAGAACCAAATAGCAACAAATACAATCCTCTTTATTGATGATCAATTGTTGGGCATCACTGATTCACTAAGACTTGCAGAAAGCGATTTACAACAGTTCAGGACTACAAATGAAGTTATGGATCTTGATTTTCAGTCGCAACAAGTATTTCAGACAATGGAAGATCTTGAGAAACAGAAAGCTGAGCTTATAGTTAAAAATCAATATTATAATTATCTGAAGGAATATTTGGATGATAACAGGAATGATCTAACAGGACTTACAGTACCCTCATCTATGGGAATTGAAGATCCTGTGCTCACAAAGCTGATTACAGATTTAACCAGACTTTATGCTGAAAGAGGTGAAGCAAAATTGATGGCTAAAGACAAGAACCCAATAATTGCATCATTCGATTCTCGTATCAACATCAATAAACGTACTCTAGCAGAAAATATTAAAAACATCATCAATACTTCTAACATTTCCATCAGAAGCATTGATAACCGCATACATGCAATGTCAGGTAAGATTAATCAATTGCCAACAACCCAACGAATGTTGTTTGGAATTGAACGCAAGTTTAAACTTAATGATGCTATATATACCTTCCTGCTTCAGAAGAGATCTGAAGCACAGATTACAAGAGCATCAAACATGCCAGACAATGAAGTACTTGATAATGCTGACCCTGATGAAATGACTCCTGTTTTACCAAAGAGGACTTTAAATTATACAATAGCCCTATTAATAGGATTGATTATACCAGTGGGTTATATATTAGGCAAAGACTATTTGAATGATAAAATAATGGATAAAAAAGATATTGAAAAAATAACTTCGCTTCCATTATTGGGTCATGTTATGCATAGTTCAAGAAATAGCAAGCTTGTAGTGGCAGAGTTTCCTAAGTCTTCCATTGCAGAATCATTCAGATTAATTAGGACTAATCTACAGTTCTTTACAAAAAATCAGGAGAAACAGATAATTTTAGTTACTTCAACAATGGTTAATGAAGGTAAAACTTTTACCTCGATGAATATAGCCTCTATTTTTGCTCTATATGGGAAAAAGACTCTCATAATAGGTTATGACTTAAGGAAACCTAAAATTTATCAGGATTTTGGACTATCAAATACTGCAGGAGTAAGCTCATACCTGATCAATCAAAATTCGGTAAGTGAAATTATTCAAAAAACTTCACTTGAGAACTTAGATTTCATGGCTGCAGGTCCAATTCCACCGAATCCTGCAGAGTTAATTGCTTCAGCAAAGAATGATGAATTAATAGACAAGTTGAAGCTAATGTATGATTTTATTATCATCGATACTCCTCCAGTTGGTGTTGTAACAGATGCTTATCTCCTTATGAAGTATTCAGATGTGAACATCTTTGTCACCCGTCAGAATTTTACTAACAAGAAAGTGTTTGAATCAATTATTTCAGATATTGAAAAACGACAACTGGCAAACATTACAATTTTAGTTAATGATGTTAAATATGAGAATAGCAATTACGGATACGGCTACTCATATGGTTATGGTTATGGTTACGGCTACGGTTATGGTTATGGAAATGGATATTATACTGACGATGATGCTGAAAATAATGGAAAACCAAAGAAAAAAAATCTTAAAAAAACATCCGTAAGTTAAATCAAAATGCCACGGAATTGTGGCATTTTTTATTAAATCAGTGAATTACGATTACATACTGAAATAGTAGTAAATTTGCTTTTTGAATACTGAGAAACAGTGATGAGGATATACAACAGAGGGAATGTATTAAATCAGCGTGGTATAGTTGTTTGGTTAAGCGGGTTACCTTGTTCTGGGAAAACTACCATCGGAACAGGCCTCGAAAAAGCTCTTAATGAATCAGGATTTCTTGTTAGAATGCTTGATGGAGATGTAACAAGAAAAGGAATCTGTAATGATCTTGGTTTTACTGAACACGATAGACGTGAGAACATTAGACGTATTGCTGAAATTGCAAAACTTTTTGCTGAAACCGGAATTATAACTATTTGTGCTTTCATTACTCCTACTGAAGAATTGAGGCAATTAGCTCTTAAAATCACAGGTGAAGATTATTTTATCAATGTATTTGTAGATGCTCCTCTGGAACTTTGCGAACAACGCGATGTAAAAGGAATGTATAAAAAAGCGCATAATGGTGAAATAAGTGATTTCACAGGAATTAGTGCTCCTTTTGAAGTTCCTTCAAATCCTCACATTAAGCTATATACAGCAGACTTTAATCCTGCTGAAAGTGTAAAAGAACTCTATAATTATTTGATACCTTTAGTTAGTCCGCATGAGAAGTAAATTTAATCTTACCCATCTTGAAGAGCTGGAGTATGAATCAATCTATGTTATTCGGGAAGTAGCAGCGCAATTTGAAAAACCTGTGCTTTTGTTTTCCGGAGGCAAGGATTCTATAGTTATGACTCATTTGGCAGTTAAAGCATTCTGGCCAGGCAAACTGCCGTTTCCATTATTGCATATCGATACCGGCCATAATTTTGAAGAAACTATCACTTATCGCGATAATTTAATTAATAAAATAGGTGCAACACTCTATGTTGGATCTGTTCAGGAAAGTATAGATAAGGGAAGGGTAACAGAAGAAACAGGTGTAAATGCAAGTCGTAATATACTTCAAACGACAACTCTCCTCGATACTATTGAAAAATATAAATTTGATGCAGCAATGGGTGGCGGACGTCGTGATGAAGAAAAAGCCAGGGCAAAAGAGCGCTTTTTTTCTCATCGTGATGAGTTTGGACAATGGGATCCTAAAAACCAAAGACCCGAACTTTGGAATATTTTCAATGGAAGGAAAAATCCTGGAGAACATTTTAGAGTATTTCCTATTAGTAACTGGACAGAGATGGATGTTTGGCAGTACATTATGAAGGAAAATATTGATCTACCTAGTCTTTATTTTACACACCAGCGAGAAGTTTTTAATCGTGATGGGCAGTGGCTTGCTAAAGCTCCTTTTATGAAATTAAAGGATGGTGAATTCTTTGAATTAAAGACAGTAAGATGTCGTACAATTGGTGATATATCTTGCACAGGTTTAACATTATCTACTGCTAATTCTATTGAAGATATTATTGAAGAAATTGCTGCAACCAGGATTACTGAACGAGGAGGCAGGGCTGATGATCTTAGATCTGAAGCTGCAATGGAGGATAGAAAAAAAGAGGGGTACTTTTAATCAAATAACTTTTAAAATATTGACATCTTGAGTAAGTGCCACTCACTAATTACTTTATGATTTAATTATATGGCTGATTTTTCAACAAAAGGATATCTTGATATGGAGTTACTGCGGTTTACTACTGCAGGTAGTGTGGATGATGGGAAAAGCACACTCATTGGGAGACTTTTATATGATAGTAAGTCAATCTTTGAAGATCAACTCGAGGCAATTAAGAGAGCCAGTATACGCAGAGGTAATGAACATGTTGACCTTGCTCTTCTAACTGACGGATTACGAGCCGAAAGAGAACAAGGAATCACTATTGATGTAGCTTACAGATACTTTGCAACTCCAAAACGAAAATTTATTATTGCTGATACTCCCGGCCACATTCAATACACACGTAACATGGTTACGGGAGCTTCTACCGCGAACGCTGCTATTATTCTTATTGATGCACGAAATGGGGTTACAGAACAAACTTGCAGGCATTCTTATATAGCATCCTTATTACAGATCCCTCATATCATAGTCTGTATAAACAAAATGGATCTGGTTGATTTTAGTGAATCTGCTTTTAATAGAATCAAGAATGAATACATTGCATTTCGTAAGAAACTTGATCTTAAAGATATCTCCTTCGTTCCAATAAGTGCATTGCTTGGTGACAATGTGGTAACTGAATCATCTAATATGCCATGGTATTCAAAAGGTACACTACTTGATGTTCTTGAAAACATTCAAATTGGCAATGATCATAATATGACTGATGCCAGATTTCCTGTACAATATGTGATAAGGCCACTTTCAGATGAATATCATGATTATCGTGGTTATGCAGGAAGGATAGCAGGTGGAGTATTTGTTCCTGGTGATGAAGTACTTGTTCTACCATCAATGTTAAAAAGCACCATAAAATCAATTGACATTTATAAAAGCAATCTGAAAGAAGCTTTCCCTCCACAATCAATCACCATTACACTAGATAATGATGTTGATATTAGCAGAGGTGACATGTTGGTTAAACCAAACAATATTCCTCAAATCACCAATGAGTTTGATGTAATGATCTGTTGGATGAGTGATAAACCTTTGCAGCTTAATAATAAGTATGCACTTAAGCATACAACCCATGAAGTAAGATGTCTTATTAAAGAGGTGAAGTATAAAGTGAATGTAAACAATATGGAGCACATTCAATCTGAGTGCATCGGACTCAATGATATTGCTTGTGTAAGCATAAAAACTACAAAACCTTTATACATTGACCCATATACAAGAAATCGAAGAACAGGAGCATTAATTATTATTGATGAGGCAACAAATAATACTATAGGTGTTGGTATGGTAATTTAAGAGAGGAAATGACCCAAAAATCAAATGTATCACGTGAACAAACGGTTATAGCTATATTTCTCGTTATCGGTGTCATTTATATTACTCGATTATTCTATATCCAGGTGATTGATGATAGTTACACTCTTTCTGCAAATAATAATGTCTTAAGATATGTAACGCAATATCCCGCACGAGGTTTAATTTATGACCGTAAAGGCGAGCTTCTCGTTTATAATGAAGCTGTTTATGACCTCATGGTATTACCAGCGCAGGTTAAAGAAATTGACACAACTGAATTCTGTAATCTTTTACAGATAACTGTTGAAGGATTCAGAGAGAGACTTGATAAGGCAAAACATTATTCACGATATAAGCCAAGTTTGTTTGAAAAGCAGATTTCAAAAGAAACGTATGGCTATCTTGAAGAAAAAATGTACCGGTATAAAGGATTTTTCGTTCAGCCCAGAACTTTGAGGAAATATCCAAAACCAATAGGTGCTCATTTATTTGGCTATGTTGGTGAAGTTACTCAGGGAGTAATTGATAAAAATCCTTATTATAAATCAGGCGATTATATCGGTATAAGTGGAATAGAAAAATCCTATGAAGAAGTGCTGCGTGGAAAAAAAGGAATGAAGATCAAAATGGTCGACGTTCATAATAGGGAGGTAGGTAGTTATGGTGAAGGTCGTTATGATACTGCTTCAGTTATGGGTAAAGATCTTTATTTAACAATTGATGGTGCTCTTCAGGAATATGGTGAAAAACTGATGGAAGGTAAAATGGGAAGCGTAGTAGCAATTGAACCTTCATCAGGCGAGATACTTGCTTTTCTTTCAAGTCCAACTTATGATCCCAATCTTTTAGTAGGAAGAGTACGCGGACACAATTTCAAATTATTGACTGAGGATCCTGTGAAACCATTGTTAAACAGGGCAATGATGGGAGCCTACCCTCCTGGTTCTACCTTTAAGATGGTAAATGATTTGGTGGGACTTCAGGAAGGATTGCTTGATCTGCATACAAGATACACTTGTCAGGGACCCGGATCATCTCCAATAAGATGTACACACAATCACCAGTCGCCCCTTGATGTTCTTGTTGCCATTCAGCAATCCTGTAATCCTTTCCATTGGCAGGTATTCAGATCTATAATAAATAATTCCAGGTATGGTAGTATCCGTAACAATTACGTAGCCTGGCGCGATCATGTAATGAGTCTGGGATTTGGCAAAAAACTAGGTACAGATATTCAATCTGAATTACCTGGTAATATCCCGTCAGCTAAGACTTTCGACCGGATATATGGCAAAGGGCATTGGAACTCCATGACAATACGATCCTTATCAATTGGCCAGGGAGAAATTCTGGTTACTCCGCTACAGCTTGCTAATTATGCTTCAACTATTGCTAACAGAGGTTCTTATGTAATTCCTCATGTGGTGAAAGCTGTAGGAAATGAAAAGACTTCAAACATTGCATTTAAGCAACAATACTCTACAATAGATAAATCACATTTTGATGTGATAATAGAAGGCATGCGACAGGTTGCTACATTAGGAACTGCACGATGGTATCAAATTGAAGGGGTAACAATGGCAGGTAAAACAGGTACTGCTGAAAATCCCCACGGTGATGACCATTCATTATTTATGGCATTTGCACCAGTTGATAATCCAAAAATTGCAATAGCTGTAGTAATTGAAAATGCAGGGTTTGGAGCAACCTGGGCATTACCTATCGCTTCTTTAATGATTGAAAAATATCTTACGGGTACGGTCAAACGTACTGATCTGGAAGAAAGAATGCTCACAACTAAACTTATAAAAGAAGGTGCGAGAGAGGAATAACGTATTTAGTAATATCGACTGGCCATTAACAACACTTTATCTTTTACTAGTGGTAATGGGATGGTTGAATATTTATGCTGCTGTTTACAATGAAGATTACAACAGCATTTTTGATATTACACAAAGCTATGGTAAGCAACTTATCTGGATAATGACTTCACTATTTCTTGCATTGTTGATTTTACTAACCGATGCCAGATTTTTCAGTACGTTTGCTTATGTAATATATTGCCTGGTTATAATCGTTTTATTGATTGTACTTGGAATTGGAACTGAAGTGTCAGGATCAAAGTCTTGGTTTCAATTAGGTGGTATCGCAATTCAACCAGCCGAATTTGGTAAATTCGCTACAAACCTTGCTTTAGCTAAATTTTTCAGTTCACAACACCTAAATTTAAAACTCTTCAGAAACAAGGTCATACCACTTATTCTGATGGGAATCCCTGCATTATTGATCCTGCTTCAAAATGATACCGGTTCTGCACTTGTTTATAGTTCTTTTGTTTTAGTATTATATAGAATGGGACTTTCTGGTAACGTTCTTATTGCAGGTTTGCTTATTGTTCTTGTATCAGTCTCCACATTAATGGTAGGAACACTCTATGTTGTTTTCTTACTTGTTGGATTAGCCGGCCTTATGTTTTTCTTTGTTAAAAGAAACCGACGGAATATTGTTGTACTTATTGGATTACTTGTAGTTGGAATAGCACTAACTTATAGTGTTGAACTAGGAGTGAATAAATTTCTTGGAGAGCATCAGAAAGCAAGAATTAATGTATTGTTAGGAAAAACTATTGATCTTAAGGGGGTTGGTTATAATGTGAATCAATCAAAGATTGCTATTGGTTCAGGAGGATTTTTTGGCAAAGGCTATCTTAATGGTACACAAACTAAATATAACTTTGTTCCTGAACAAAGCACAGACTTCATTTTCTGTACTGTTGGTGAAGAATGGGGATTCTTAGGATCTACAGTAGTTATCGCTTTATTTATTATGCTTTTAGCCAGGATTATCGTAGTGGCGGAGCGACAACGATCAGAATATAGCAGAGTATATGGTTATGGTGTTGCATCTATTTTGTTTTTCCATTTTCTCATTAATATAGGGATGACGATAGGATTAATACCAGTTATAGGTATTCCATTACCGTTCTTTAGTTATGGAGGATCATCCTTATGGGCATTTACAATTCTTTTGTTTATTTTTATAAAACAGGATATTAACAGAAATGCACTGCTCTGATACAATGCTTATCATATGCCAAAGAATCTAGAAACAGATAGTACAATTCTTAGTGTTAAAAATCTGGGTATTTCATTCCTTAATGAAGGTGTATGGTCTAAAGCAGTTGAGGATATTTCCTTTAATGTAAATAGAGGTGAAACTATTGGAATTGTAGGTGAAAGTGGTTCAGGCAAATCAGTTACTTCACTCTCAATATTAAAACTCCTTCCACAAGGAATGAGTCGCATAGACAGGGGAAGTATTATTTATAATAATAGTGATTTGCTTTTACTCAAGGAATCTGAAAGCAGAAAGATCAGGGGTAACAAAATTTCTATGATATTTCAGGAGCCGATGACTTCTCTAAATCCGGTCATGAAGTGTGGTAAACAAATTACCGAATCTTTAAAGCTTCATTTAAAGTATTCTGAACAAAAGGCTAAAGAATATACCCTCAAATTATTTCAAGATGTAATGCTGCCCGATCCAGCATACACTTTTAATGCATATCCTCATCAACTTTCTGGTGGTCAGAAACAAAGAGTAATGATTGCTATGGCAATTTCCTGTTCACCGGAAATATTAATAGCCGACGAGCCAACAACTGCATTAGATGTAACTGTTCAAAAATCAATATTAAAATTATTAAAGGACCTTCAGCTAAAGTATAAACTAAGCCTTATTTTTATCAGTCATGATCTTGGTGTTGTTTCAGAGATAGCTGACCATTTGATTGTCATGCAAAAAGGACATATTGTTGAGCAAGGTCTTTCAAATGAAATATTTTCTAATCCTAATCAGCCCTATACAAAAGGATTATTAGCTTGTCGTCCTTCAATGAAAATTAGGCTAAGGAAATTACCAACTGTTAGCGATTTCATTGATAACGATAAACATCCTCAACTAGTTATAGCTTCAACAAGTGAACGCGAGTTGCACCACAAATCATTGTATTCTACCTCTCCTATCCTGGAGGTTAGCAATCTTTCAGTTCATTATCCATTACCCAAAAAGTGGTTTGCTAATAAAAGGGAATATTTTAAAGCTGTTGATGATGTAAGTTTTGAAGCATATAAAGGTGAAACACTCGGATTAGTAGGTGAATCAGGTTGTGGCAAAACCACTCTTGGCAGGGCATTACTCAGGTTAATAGAACCTACTTCAGGAAGTATCAAATTTGAGGGCAAAGATCTTCTTGCTTTAAAACAAGATCAAATACGAGTCATGAGAAAGAGAATGCAGATAGTTTTTCAGGACCCATATTCATCTCTTAACCCACGCTTAACAATTGGTCAATCAATTATTGAACCGTTAAATGCTCATCATATTGGATCAAGTTTGAAATCAAGAAAACAAAAAGTAATGGAATTACTTGAGAGGGTTAACCTTTCTTCTTCATATTATAACAGATATCCGCATCAATTTTCAGGTGGACAACGTCAAAGAATATGCATAGCAAGAGCATTAGTATTAAATCCCGATTTTATTATTTGTGATGAATCGGTTTCAGCTCTTGATGTCTCAGTTCAGGCACAAGTTCTTAATCTATTAAACGATCTTAAAAAGGAATTTGGCTTTACTTATATTTTTATCTCTCATGACCTTTCGGTGGTAAAGTTCATGTCAGACAGAATGCTTGTAATGAAAAATGGTCAAATTATTGAGAGAGGTGAAGCTGATGCAATTTATGAATCACCACAACAGGAATATACCCGGTTATTAATAGATGCTATACCTGGCAAATCAATTACTCACCTAGTATAGCGATAACATCATCATGCTTAAATGGTTTTGAAAGATATCCATCCATTCCAGCTTCTATACAGTTTTCACGCTCATCCTGAACTGAACTGGCCGTCATTGCATATATCTTTACTTTAACAGGACGATCTTCTTCAACTTCAATCTTTCTTATCTTTTTTGTTGCTTCATAGCCATCTAACTCTGGCATATGAAGGTCCATAAGAACCACATCATAGTTATTACTCCTAAACTTTTCAACAGCAATTAAACCATTATCAGCCAGCTCAATTATCTGATCAAATTTTTTAAGCATAAGGAGAGCAACTTTTTGGTTGATAACATTATCCTCAGCAATGAGAATCTTTTTTTTCTTCATGAAAACATTTAATTAGTGCAAGAGATTTATGCATTGTCCTAACGGTTTGCTATGAGTTAATGACCGAAGGTCCCAAAAGTAATACTCATTCTAATAAAAAAGAATAAAAAACTGTTATTAAACTATCATTCTTTAAGTAAAGACCGCAAACTTTAGGTCATTAAATATTTAATACCTTTACAGATATAATATTCAAGCTTGTATGCCACGTAAAAAATCAACAAAACCTGCTCCAATATCTCACAGCCCTTTTGTTAAGCTTGTAGAGGAACTTTTTCAGTTAAATCCTTCTAAAGCATTCAATTATAAGCAAGTTTCCCTCATGTTGGGTGCTACTGACAAAATTAGTAAAGATCTTGTAAATAAAATAATAGAATCGCTTGTCGAGTCAAATGTTTTAATTGAATTGTCAAGAGGGAAGATTAAATATAATCCTGATCTTCTTTCTGAAAAATATCAACATGTTATTATTGAGGGAAAAGTTGATATGAAACAAACCGGTAAGGCCTATGTAATCTCAAAAGATGTGGATGATGATGTCTTTATAGCTTCAGGCAATACAGGTCATGCAATTCATGGTGATATTGTAAAAGTCCGGTTATTCCCTATTCGAAAAAACCATAAAATTGAAGGGGAAATCATCGAAATTGTTAAAAGAGTAAAGAGTCAGTTTGTTGGTAAAATACAGGTCACCGGTAAATTCGCTTTCCTGATTCCTGATGAGTCAAATATGCCTTTCGACATTTTCATACCTAATGAATCTTTAAATAATGGTATCAATGGACAAAAAGCTATTGCTCGAATAGTTGATTGGCCTGATAGATCTAAAAATCCTTTTGGAGAGATTATTCAGGTACTGGGAAGCCCTGGTGATAATGATGTTGAAATGAACTCCATACTCGCATCTTTTGAATTTCCACTTCAATTCACTAAGCAAAGTTTAAAACAAGCTGAGGCAATTCCCGTCATTATCTCAAAAGAAGAGATCAAAAAAAGAAGAGATTTCAGAGATATCTGGACCTGTACAATAGATCCTCCTGATGCAAAGGATTTTGATGATGCGCTGTCATTGTCAAAGAAAGAAAATGGGAATTGGGAAGTTGGAGTTCATATAGCCGATGTTTCACATTATGTAAGGCAGGGAACTGATATAGATGATGAGGCATACGATAGAGGCACTTCAATTTATCTTGTTGACAGGACTATTCCAATGTTACCTGAAAAATTATCAAACAACGTATGTTCATTACGACCCAATGAAGATAAGTTATGTTTCTCAGCAGTTTTTGAATTGGATCAAAAGGGTAAAATCTACAATGAATGGTATGGTAAAACAATAATAAATAGCAACCGCAGGTATAGTTATGAAGAAGTTCAAAAGATGATTGAAGGTGAAGATGGCGATTATAAGGATGAATTGATGGTATTAAATGATCTTGCTTCACAACTCAGGGAGGAAAGATTTAAAAAGGGATCTATTGCTTTTACAAGTCAGGAGGTTAAATTCATCCTTGATGATAAAGGAAAACCAATTGATACTTATATCAAGGAACAAAAAGAAGCCAACATGCTTATTGAAGACTTTATGCTTCTGGCCAATAAAAGTGTTGCTGAAAAGATTGGAAAAAGAAACGGTGAAGCTGAATCTAAAACTTTTGTTTACAGAATTCATGATGAGCCTAATCCCGAAAAGCTTCAAAAGTTTGCTGAATTCGTTGCCAAACTGGGCTATAAAATGAATATAGGTTCAAGAAAGCAGTTATCAAAATCATTTAATTCACTTTTTGAGGAAATCTCAGGTAAAGGGGAAGAGGTAATGATTGAAAGCGTTGCTATTAGGACAATGGCCAAAGCTGTTTATTCAACATTCAATATCGGACATTACGGTCTTGCCTTCCCTTATTATACTCACTTCACTTCGCCAATACGCCGTTATCCCGATTTAATGGTTCATAGACTTCTGGAAGCTTATATGGATGGACATCCATCATTTGACAGAGAAGAATATGAAGAGTATTGTACTCACAGTTCAGACATGGAACGTAAGGCCGCTGAGGCCGAACGTGCTTCAGTTAAATATAAGCAAGCTGAATATCTACAGGATAAGATCGGACAATCATTTAAAGGCCTTATTTCAGGTGTTAGCAAGTGGGGAATATATGTAGAACTTGATGGCAATAAATGTGAAGGAATGATTGCTATGAGAAATCTGGATGATGATTTTTACTATCTTGATGAAGATAGTTATAAAGTCATTGGTCAACATAAAGGTAAAGAATACAGATTAGGCGACCCTATTCAAATAAAAGTTCAGAGTGTAGATTTACAGCGAAAACAAATGGACTTTATCGTTGATCAGATAAAAGAACCATGGGAAAATACTTCTCATAAAAGAGAAAAAAGCACTTTCCCGAAAAACTCAAAAGATCAAAAAAAGAAGTTTCCTAAAAGTTCAGGAAAAAAATCAAAGAGATAACCCTGAATTATATAGTGCCTTTAATGTGTTTAAATTAACCTACTATTAAGAGGTTAGTCTTTCTTAAGAGCTTTTAATAAGTTTTCTCCAATTCCAATTCTGTAACCTGAGGACAGGAAGGTCACTTCTCCTTTGCTGTTGACAAACATTACCAGTGGCAAAAGTGGGGCTGTTGATTTTCCTGTTGCTTTTAATGCATATTTGAGTAATTCGTCCTTTTCATCAACCAGAAACTTGCAATTAACCGGCATATTCTTATAATTACGACCATCAAAATCTTTTATACTTAATGAAGAAGGAACCATAAATAAGAAATTACCTCCCCATTTGTCAAAATCTATTTTCAGAAGTGGAATGTCATTCATTATATGCCTTGTTGGTTCGTTTCCTGGATTAATGAAGGCCAATATCATTCCCTTTTCACCGGTATAATCTTGAAGTGCTGATGACTGACTTCCCTTTACTGACACTGAATGTTTAAGATCCAGTAACCCAACTATTGTAGTTTCTTGTTTAAGTGGTTCCAAAATCACAGATCTAACTATACTGTCGCCAGTATTCAGATTAAAATAGTCAGCTCTTGATACCACGCTCCCATCATCTCTTCTGTTTCCTGTCATTAATAAATAATACCCGGGTTCCAGATGTAATTTAACCGGAAATTCATTAACCAAAGAACTCCCTTCATAATCAAGTGTTACAAATTTCCCATTGTCAAATTTTTGCAAGGTATAATGGATATAATACTCTGGTTTTAAAAGATTACTATCAGAATTATTGAGTATCAATAATGCGCTTTCAATTTTTGGCTCTTCTTTTTCAAATGAGATATTTGACCATTTATTAGCAGTATATACTTTTGGAAGTAAAGTAGCCTGATCAATTTTAGCGGGTATCCCTAATGATCTGCATAATGCTACAAAGAATATGTCTCTTGATCTTTTGTCAGCAATTCGCAATTCATATACACCTATTGGTGTTATGGGACAACCCATGTAATTATCAGTTGTATTAATTGCAATACTATCATTCACCCATTTGGTAATCTTATTTAGATCTTCAATAGCATTTGAGTCGAATTTACCTTTGAATTTGCTTTTTAGAAATAATCTCCATGGCTTTATTCCTTCATTAAGAACTCTGGCGGAAAGAATACCTTCATTAAATATTTCTTTAGGATAAGAAGAGGTACTCACAGTATTTATAAGATGATCTTTCAGATAGTTGGCGGGTATATCCCTGATATCCTTTTCTGCAATGCTGTTTAAAAGATCAAGCACGTGTGGATTAGCGGCATTCTCAGTCAGGTATGATTTAATTTCAGACCAGTTACCATAACTTAATGCAATAAACCTCTTAACTTGTGCAGTATCAAGTTTAAGTTCCAATGCTAATGCTTCAGCTTCACCGGGTTTCATAAAAGTCGCCATATATGCATCTCTTATAGAATCTTCAAGTGCCAATCTTAAGTCATTTTCTTTTTGAGTGGCAACAGAAACTGATGGAACCGATTTTTCAACGGGAGGAATGATATTAGTCTTCTCAACATATTCTTCACCAGCTTTTCTTGCAAGCGTAATAGTTAAAGTATCTGTTACACCAACTGAAACAACATTGTATCCATACATATCATCCTTCGATGCCCAAACCTGTAAATCACCAAGTCCGGTAAGCAAATCTGCCAACCCTTGTTTATCAGTTTGTTTAACTACCATTGGATAAAATTCTGCATAGTTGTAAATACCAAATGCAACTCGAGCATCTTGAACAGGCAGTCCACTATTATTTAGCACCTTAACAACTAGTTGCTTTGTTGCAGTGTAGGAAGAGAGGCTATTTATTTTTGTGTACAATGCATTTTTCTCAATCACATTTTCATTAGCATCATACTCTCCGATAACATTGGTGTGTACCATCATAGCACGCTTTACCGGAACATCAAACCATCCTTTATTAAGCACAGCTTCAGGCTCACAAGCACCAAGATATTGCCACCTACCATCAACATAAACTTCAACCCATGCATGATTATCATCAGTGTGTGCCCATCTTGGTGTATAAACCTGACGTGCAGGTATACCAACTGAACGCATTGCAGCAACTGTAAATGTCGATTCTTCCCCACATCTTCCAAATGATGTGCGAACTGATGCAAGAGGAGATGATGTACGAGCATCACTCGGTCTGTAATTTACTTTCTCATGACACCAATGGTTTACTTCAAGTGCTGCATCATGAATCGTCATATTCTTGATTCGATCTTTCAGTTCTCTGAAGAATACAGGTCTTGCAGTATCTAAATTTTCATTGTTAACCCTTATGGGTAAAACAAAGTGTCTGAAAATATCTTCCGGAATAGTTTTTCCCCAACTAAAAGTATCACGCGCCATGAAAGAATAATTTACTTGTTGTAAATAATATTCTCCATCATAATCTGCCAAATCGCTTAAAGGCATATAAGCAAAAAGGAATTTCAAAGCTTCCTGTTGTTGCAGACTTAACTTTTGATCTAAAACACTAAATAGCTGCTTTTCTCTTGAATGAAAAAGTTGATGTCTGTTTTCAAACTGTTTGTTTACCAGTGCTCTGTATTCACTGTCACTAATAAAGTGTTTATTTCCCGAACAGCTAAGAATTAGCAGTGTAGCAGTAACTAGAATAAGTGGTGAAAATTTCTTCATAAGTACTTATTAAGTAGCAAATGTAAGAAGTTACCTGAAAATTAATCTTATTAAATGAATGAAAGTAATGTCACCTTTTTTTAACAACAATGGGAGGGGTTGAAATAACATTACTCTTATTAAGGTCACGGTCAACGACGTATATTTCAAACTTAATCGTATCGTACTTTGATAAAGGATTATTCACAAACAATGTATCTTCAACCTCACCTCTTATAGCCTTATTTTTTCCAGCTGGTGTTAATATGGGGATTCTACTATTAAAAGTAGCGGTATCATACTCAATTGTGGTATCATTGATATAATTAGGAGTGATGAGAAAGATTTCTTTAAAGACTCCTTTTTGTTGCTCGAAGTATTTTATGAAGAGATTATAATCATAAGGAGGCAACGTATCATAATCGTATAACCCAATATTTCCGTCACCATCAGTATAACTGAACTTTAAGATACCCCGTTGATCAATACCCGCAGTATCACGAAGCAGGATAAAATCAGTAAACTCTAATACCGGTTCAGGAGGGAATTGTTCATACTTTTTACAAGACATAGTAATGACCAGTATCAGAGAAAAGAAAGAAATACGAATTAGTCTCATCTTAGTCATGTATTAAACATTTAATGTACCCAACAATTGTACCATACTCCAAAGGTAAACAGTTTAAATTAAATTTATCAGAACAACTCACCATTAAAAAAATCATCTGATTTGCAAGGAACAATTAATTCAGGTCCTTCAGATGTTGCTTTATTTACCATTTCTGTAACCCTATACATTTTCATTCTTTCTGATGGATAAGGTTTTAGCATCGTCATTACTTTCTTGTCATCTTTCTCTTCAAGCCAATCATTAAATTGAGTTTTATCCAATACTACAGGCATTCTGTCATGTATTGGTGCCATCATCTCATTGGCTTCAGTAGTTAAGATTGCGAATGAATTTATATTTTCATCTTTCGGACTTCTCCAGCAATCCCATATACCTGCAAAAGCAAAAAGTGATTCATCGTTTAATGTGAAGCGGTATGGGAGTTTTCGTCCCGAATGTACCCATTCATAAAAACCATCAGCCGGAACTAAGCATCGACGCAATTTAAACCCATCACTAAATGAGGGCCTTTGATTTAGCGTCTCACTTTTTGCATTAATTAGTGGAATTTTTGATACTTCTTTTGACCAGTTTGGTATCAACCCCCACCTGAATAGCTGCATATGCCTTGGTAATTGATTAGTAATAACAGGCAGCAACTGTGTTGGAGCTCCATTATATCGCGGAACATAAGGAGCATTGGCTCCTGAGAGTTCGAATAAAATATTAATCTGTTGTTCATCAACAGTAAGAGAAAATCTACCACACATGCTTTACATCAAATAAACAGTCAATGAAGAATTAACAACTAATCAAATAGAGTGTTGATTAGGTAAAAATAAGACAAATTACGGGAGCTATTTCCCTTCTTTTAATGATTATACTTATATTTGAACTTAGAAACATTCAAAGAGTTCAATTTGATCTTAGATGTCATTTTAATAGTTCTTCTTAAACACCAGGTTAAATCGTTATGAAAAAGTTTGCAGTTATATTATCAGGTAATGGAGTAAGGGATGGGGCTGAAATACATGAAGCCGTATTGACTTTATTGGCAATTAAAAAACATGGTGCTGATTATGAAATATTTGCTCCGGATGTAATGCAGCATCATGTAGTCAATCATATCACAGGTAAGGAAATGCCCGAAAAAAGAAACGTACTTACTGAAGCAGCAAGAATTGCCAGAGGAAAAATTAAACCTTTAAGCGAATTCAATGCACGAATGTTTGATGCACTTATTTTCCCAGGTGGCTTTGGTGCAGCTAAAAATCTTTGTACTTATGCTTTTGACGGTGCCGAATGTAATGTACTTCCCGATGTTGAAAAAGCTGTTAAGGACATGGTTTCATTACAAAAACCTATTGGTGCTATGTGTATTTCACCTGTTATAATTTCAAAGATACTCGGCAATGTTGAAGTCACTGTAGGTGATGATCAGGAAACCATACATGATATAATTCAAATGGGCTCAAAACATAAAATTACTACCCATGGTGAAGTCGTTAAGGACGATCGCAGGTTAATTTATACGACTCCTTGTTACATGCTTAATGCAGATATCCTTCAAATTGAACTTGGAACCAATAAGCTTATCGAAGCGATAATCAAAGATATAGAATAAATTAAAGTTTTTAAAGAATCCTGACCAACTAAAATCTTCACTGCCTCTATGCCATTTACTTATGAGTATCCTCGACCAGCAGTCACTGTTGATGCGGCCGTATTCAGGATTTACAATAATGAACCCCAGATACTACTGATAAAGAGAGCTAATGCACCTTTTCAGGGGATGTGGGCAATCCCCGGAGGCTTTATTGAGATGGACGAAACCCTTGATAAAGCAGCCAAAAGAGAACTCGAAGAAGAGACCGGACTCAAAGACATATCACTGAAACAATATGGAGTTTATGGAGAACCTAACCGGGATCCAAGACATCGCACCATAAGCATTGCTTTTGCCGGCATACTCCCTGATAACAAAATAACCGCTAAAGCAGCTGATGATGCTGCAGAATTCCATTGGTTTCATGTTGATCATTTGCCTGTATTAGCATTTGATCATAGCTTAATTATTGCTGATGCTATCGCATTTTCGAAACAACAATGCTGGATTTAATCAGGTTTTCTCCCACTAATTGTAATAACTATTTCACCTTTAGGCTCTGATTCAGAGTAATATTGCGATAGTTCTTTCAAAGTGCCACGCTTATGCTCTTCATAAAACTTTGATATTTCTCTCGAAACACAAGCTTTTCTATCGTCACCCATAAATTCAGCTAAGTGTGAAAGTGTTTTGGCAAGTCTGAATGGAGATTCATAGAGAATTATAGTTTGATCCAGTGACGAGATGTACGTTAACCTTGTATTTCTCCCTTTTTTATGTGGTAAAAATCCTTCAAAATAAAATCGATCACATGGAAGTCCTGATGCTACAAGAGCCGGAACAAATGCTGTTGCACCCGGCAAACACTCTACATCTATTCCTTCTTCTATACATGTCCTGATGAGTAGAAAACCAGGATCTGAAATACCGGGTGTGCCTGCATCAGTAACCAACGCAACCGTTTGCCCTGATTCAATCCGCTGAGCAATTATCTTTGCAGTTTGATGTTCATTATGCTGATGATGGGATTGCATCTTATTCTCAATGTTGAAATGTTTTAATAGCAATCCTGTTTTACGGGTGTCTTCAGCAAGAATAAGACTTACTTCTTTGAGTATTCTAACGGCTCTGAATGTCATATCTTCCAGATTTCCAACAGGAGTAGGCACTAAGTATAATTTCGACATATCAGGAAGGTTATAAGGTATTAATAAAATCCCTTAGAAGGCGAAAAATATCTTCATACTCAGTTAAAGGAAGATTTTTGGCCAAATCTTTTGTATTGTGGTATTCTGTAAATTCTTTCCCTAAAGAGTATATAAAAATTGCAGGCACTTTTTTATTATAGAAAGGACAGTGGTCACTATTGCAACTTTCACCTCTTTTCGCCACTTTTAATATATATTCATTGTCTGCATTAATTTTAACCAATCTATCATAGTAAGCCGGCAGTTGTATTCCATTTACAACCGTGATTCCCTCACTACCAGTACCTACCATATCAAGGTTAATCAAAAACTTTATCTTGTCCAATGGAAATAATGGATGCTCAGCTGCATACTCCGAACCCTTCAACCCCAGTTCTTCTCCTGCAAATGCAATGAACACAATATTATATGTTTGCCTATGTTCGGGCATCATGTAATAAGATGCTAAATCAAGCATCATAGCAGTGCCACTGGCATTATCATTTGCTCCAGGAAATAAAGC
>JBLMZZ010000127.1:0-10962 GCA_050259095.1 Omnitrophica WOR_2 bacterium
GTAGCAGCATTGTCTGTACTGATTTCAACTGTAGCTGTCTGACCGTATTCACCGGTAAAATAACTTGCAAAATTCAGTCTGTATGAAGGAAGATCAGTTAAGTCCATAGCTGGAGTCCACAGATAATCGCAGCAACCATCACCATCGGCTTCGTCGTCATTGGCAATAGCATACTTTGTATGTGGAGGAACAATGAAATTTGAACTTGAACCGTCGGTAGTTGAGTACCAACCATTAGTGTTCTGAGTATAAGAATTCCAACCTGCTGGTGGGAATGTAGTGCCTTCGAAATCTTCAGCTACGCCAATTGCAAGAGGCTCATCCCATGTAGCAACAAGAGTAAGAGGATCTACATATAAGTTACGTGGCATGTATTTCTTTTCAGCAAGGATAATGTTGAAAGTGCGGTTACTCTGAATGTTAGCAGTAACTGTATAATCATCAAATCCAACTTTTTCAGCGAGAACTGTATAATTGCCTTTCCATACACCAGTAAATACTACAGTACCTGTTTCAGTAACAGTCTGTGTATAAACTGAAGTAGGATAGTCAGAACCTGTTAAGGTAACAAGAGTACCTGCAGGACTTGCACCGGTTGTAAGACTTACATTAACGGTTACATCAACAAGTTTCTTATGACCAACGATATTTGAGTAAGCTTTAACTGACTCACCACCATTTGTATAGTTAGCTGCAACAGCATAACCGTACCAACCTTCTGGTAATGGACCAAAAGCTGCGTCAGCATAGTTAGTTGTTGAAACTGCATCATCAACGAGGGTAAGAACGCCTGATTGTACACCAGCGTCTGGATTAGCAACAGCAATACGCCATACTTTATAGCTGGTTACTTCGCGACTTGACTGGTTACCCTGGATAGCAAGGAACTGTCCTTGTCCTTCAGCACCTGACTTAGCGAGAGCTGGGATAAGAGAAATCATACCACGCTGTTTCATTGGAGTTCTAACTTCTGCAGATGCAAGTGATTTTGCATTGTCGTCAGAAGCTGGTCCATTAACGAAAGCACGGATCATCATATCCTGGTATGGAGATAAGCCCCAAGCACCACCTGCTAGAACGTTACGTGAGTAACTACGGTAAGAAGTAGGAGTAGTTTGGTCAACACCAACACCAGCTACATTTGGAGAAGCAGCACCCTGAACCATTACGAGGTAGAAGCTACCTGATTCGATAGTGGCATCAAGACCGGTAAATTCAACCCATCCGTAGTTATTTACAGTTACTTCGATAGAATCAAGAACTACACCCGGCATTCCGTTTGCACCACTTGCGTCCATGATCATTGCACCAAAAGTGGTTCCTAAGAAACCAGTATTGTTTGCAGGGAAACTACCATCACCTACGAAAATCTTACCACCATAAACGGTAGCAGGATATCCTGCAGGAGTGTATTTAACAGCATTCATGTTGCCCGGAAGAGCCCATGCTGTAAAGTTTTCAGCAGTACCATCATCATAAAGTACTTCATAATCAGGATTTGGAGCACCCCAGGTAACATCAGCTTGGTTATCAGCTGCATTTACTTCAGCGTGAACTAAAGTAGCAGGATAAATAACTTCTTCAAGAGATGCATCAACAGTAGTTGTCTGTGTTTCAGTAACGATAACACCGGTAACAGTAGATGATGTATAACCAGTTTTGCTGAAAGTCATTGCATATGTACCTGCATCAGCGGTAATAGTATATTCACCAGCTTCGTCAGTCATTGTAGAGTAAGAACCAGCAGTAACAGTAGCACCAAAAATAGGTGATCCGTCAACAGCACTTGTAACAGTACCGGCAATCATACCAGGCTGATAAACAAGCATTGTAGCTGGGATCATAACTGTACTGTTAGCTAAGTCATTGGTTGTGAGTTCGAGTTCAGCAGTATGTGTTCCAACTGGGAAATCGATATCATTAGATGTGAAAGTAGCGGTTACATCAACAAATGCACCAGGAGCTACCTGACCTTGAGCAGGAGAAACTGCTGTGATGAAAGTAGGAACCGGGAAATCAATAGCTACAGCAAGACCATTATGGATATAAGCTGTGTTGTAATTGATTTTAGTTGCAATTGAACCTGCATTGTTTTCAATACCAACAGTTGCGCTTGTTACATCAAATCCACCTGCAAGATTGTTGTAGTAGATCTTAATGTCACCATTGTTATAAAGATGAACCTGTGCAGTAATTGTTCCTGTACCTGATGAAGGATATTCATGATAGTTATTAAACTGAATAATCCAATGATCACCTACATTTTTATAATAAACAGTACTACCTGTACCAGCACCATGAAGGTCATCCCAACACCATGCAAGAACGTTATTAGGTTCTGTTGCACTAGGAATATTCTGGTTTGATAATGAACTTGAAGTACTTCCGAAAATCAGATATCCGTTTGAACTTACGTTAACTGAAGAATAAGTGTTTTCGTAGAACGGGAAGTTAAATCCAATTGGGAATGGTCCAAGTACGTTATCATCTGATAAACCTGTAATAGCAGTACCTGTAGCTGAAATATCGGTCCATGTATAAGCTGGTCCGTTTGATTCGTCGCTATCAATCCATTCATAACCAAATGCATCTGGTCCGCCAAAACCACGGGCTGATGTATATTCAGGGAATGAATAAGCTAATGTACCTTCACCAGTATTTTCTATACGGAAAGTTACATTTTCTGAAGAGTTGGTATACTGTTCATTGTATAATGAAGCAGGAGTTAAAACCAAAGTTGGGTTAGCCCATTCAATGGTAACAGGACCAGCAGGAATAGAGTTTCCATCAGCAAAAACAGCCTGAACAGTGTAAGAATAAACACCATAAGCAGGAAGGTTGTCAGTGTAATTTGATTGGGTAGTTGTAGCTACCTGAACACCATTACGTTTAACAACGAAATATTGGAATGAAGGAACAGTTGTGAAATTCCAGTCTAAAGAAGCAACACCGGTTACAGGATTGCTTAAAGTTACTGTGAAATCGGTTGGAGCAGTCAGGGCAGCACCACTTACAGTCATGCTAACAGGAATTACAACAGTACCAACGTTTGGAGTTGAAGTAAAGGTAATTTCAGCAGTTTTAATTGTACCTGAAGTCAAACCTGATGCATTGAAAGCAACTGGTAAACTGAAGTTTGTATAAGCATTAACAGTGCCGTTAGCCTGACCTAAAGTAAGCCAGGTATTTGGACCCGGAGAGGTGAAAGAAACGGTAGCATTCCATGTAAGAAGGCCGTCACCATTGTTTGCAATATTGAGAGCGCCATCCACCATTTCTTCAGGATTAACTGAAACACTGTATGGATTTGGAGTAATAGCCATTGCAGGACGTAACATAACTACATTTTGATAAGTAGTTGTGTTAGGAGCTACAGTTACATTTAATACGTTAGTATTATAAGAAGCTAATGTAGCTGTAAGTGTATAAGGACTTGCATTAACTGCAGTAAAAGTATAAGCTCCGTTAGCAGCTGATACAGTTGAGAAATTGCTCATGCCGTTATTAATGTTTACAGTAACACCTGCTAAAGGAATACCGAAACCATTAGTAACAAAACCAGAAAGATCACCATTACCTAAAGTAGTAGTGAAATTATATGTTGCATTACCGGTAGCATCGCCAATAGCATTGTAAGGAACGATCTGCCAGTTGTATAAAGTGTTCAAAGCTAATGGAGCAGGAGCTGCATAAGTAAGAACGTTTCCAACATTAACACCATTAGCGATGTTGGTTGGAGGATTGTCTGAACCCATGTAAACTTTATATCCTACTGGAGCAGCTCCACCAGAAATATTAGGAGTCCATGTGAGATTAACATCTATAGGCATTCCAAGAGCACCGTTTGAAGGAGCTTGATAAACAGCTGCCAGCGGAGTCATAGTTGCAAATGTATAAGTTTGACCAGATACAGGAGCAATAGTATTTGAGAATGTCATTGATGCTGAATTTGAAGTTCCAGGATATGAATTACTCCAACTTCCTGTAGAAGTACGGTTAAAGAATTCAGTTGCAACACTTCCACCTAAACCAACTTGTTCTGTTGTAGATGCAGTAGCAACTGCTGTCATGCTTCCATAAACTATTTGAACTTCGTTTGAAGTCTCAAGTAAGCGAATCTGGAAATTTAATACATCACCTGTAGTATTATATCTTTTCCAGTTTTTATATTGAACCACACAAACTCTGTTAGGAGCTACACCAATGGTTTCAATTCTCATTGAAGCACCGGTTTGTCCCTGAAGGTCACTTGAAAATGCTGCAATCCTGTTCCTTAATAAGGCAGGAGTGAATGTAGTTGTTGATGATAATGGGCTTGATGTGGATTGAACATTAACCGCTGGAGTCAATGCACTCTGTCCGAGTCCAATCCATCCATTGCTGTTAATACCAAGAACATCAAATGTAATCCCATTAAAAACGAAATTAAAGCCAATAGGGAATCCAAGACCAGTATTACCAGATGTTGAAGGAGATGCCGGATTGACATATACCTGATCATCTGAAGTCTCAGTACCTACCAGTGTACCACCTGTTATTTCATTATAATTTCCGGTAGATGACAGGAAACCATATGAAACAAACTGAGCGTACGTGTTTCCGGCAAATAAAGCAACCAGAAGCAAAATCGTAAGTAGTTTTTTCATTTTTGTTTGTTACAAGTTAAAATTTAGTTAAATGTTAGTTTCTGTATTTCCGTTCCTCCCGGAACTTAGAAATAAATTTGCATCGCTCTCTCTTAGTAGTCGTCCTCCTTTATTGGTTGTTAGAAAAATTTATACACAATTGAATGTCTTCGGAACAACCAAAAGAATTGATCTTCCAGCTGCGTGGGTATTTGTCGGAATGTATAGAATTGAAATTGAGGATTCCGGAAGGTATTCCGGAAAATGTAGTAGCACCATATATAACATCAGTTTCGTTATATGGCACATAGTTGTAGATTGCAGTGCTCAGTAATGAAGTAGTCAAGTCTGATCGGTTATTCCTAGTTATCCAAGTATTTTGTAGATCCCGAAAGCTCTTTCCCGGAGGCTTTGTGTAGTCAGGACATTATACAGACAACAAAAACACTTTTTACCCTAAACTAAAAAGCACTTTTTTTTGCTTTTTCTTGAAAATAGTTTCTAAATGCTATTAGGAAAATTCAAGGATTCATTCTATGAACCACTGCATTCAGTTTCTACACTGCTTATTCATACAAAAAAGGAAGTGGAAGGAGGTCAGACTGTTTTTTAGAAGATCATCAAACATCTTAATTCCATTACCAAACTAAGCATTACTAAATGAAAATTCTGCATCAATTGACTTCGGCAGAATTCTATTAACTGGATTCTTATTAAAGTGGAAGGGATTTTGCAAGAAGGAAGGAAAAGAAATTCTATTGTTTGCTCTCCCTTAATTGATTGTGATCTTGATAGTCCTTCTGATTCCGGAGGCGGAACTGATTAAAGCAAAATATAGCCCTCTCTGCAAAGCTGAAACATCTATGGGCCCAAAGATACCTCCTGTTGACCTGTTTGCGGTGGTCCTCAAAACAGTCATACCTTTTTGATCAATAAGCTGTACCTCAACGCTCATTAATTCCTCAAAATCATTTGCATTAATAATGAAATTATTTGAGGCAGGATTTGGGTAGATTATTCCATCACCCGAAACACTAAAAGGTGATATCGCTTCAATGAGTTTCTTTTCAACATCAACAGTCAATTGAATGTCATTGGCTGTATTTTCATCAGGTGTGAGGTAAATAACTGATGATACTTTATTGGCATACCCGGCTTTTTCTCCCCACAATCTATAACCCCCATAAGGTAGTTTGTCAAATGAAAAAGTACCATCCAATTCAGATAAAGTCCAACCTATTACTTTTGTTAAATCAGGATTCATTAGTAATATTACGTGATTTGCTGCAGGATAAGTGTTACCGGGTTGAGGAATTATAGGAGTACCTGTCCCCTCACCAAACCATTCACGATTAAAAAGATCAAAATCTGATGGTATATCACCTTCGTATTCAATCTTTCCATCTATTCTGCACTGACCTTCCGGTAAATTTAAATCGACTGAGTTGAGTCTGATATCCACATCATAAACATTCTCTTCAAGTTTCATCAAATAACCATCCTGCCAATTTTTCGATTCAGCATAATAAGTAGGAATATGTGTTTGTAAAACAGAGGGATTTGGAACTGAATAAATGTAATATTCACCTTCACTTACATTAGGCAGAATGAAATTTCCACCATCTTCTGATAAAGTACTTGCAAATGCCCTTGTACCCGATTGATTTTTATTGTATGCCAGGATTAAAGCACCCTTAACAGGTGATTGATCTTTTGATACAGTTCCGCTTATATCATATCCGGGAATTATAGTTAATCTAAAACTGTCATCTAAATCGCCGCACCCCGAACTTATCTGCAATGTTAATATTGCCCATCCTCTGGCAATATCATCAACTCCCGGAATATACCCGGTAATGATGGTGTCAGCTTGTATAAACTGTCCATCTCCCGAAGATGACCATATTAAACCCGTATAGTTATATGCCTGAGCTTTATCAATTTGTAAAACAGTCCCTTCAGTGACAACAGTGTCGGGGCCTGCTTCAACAATTAAATAATCCAGGATATCAAGCTTCATCTTATCGAAGAGTTCAATTCCTCCAAGGGTAGTAATTTTGAGTGTTAAATTAACCGATCTGTTTACCTTGTCCTCATTACCGGGAACATAGTAGGTATGCAAAGATGTTTTATCAGCAAAAGTACCATCACCATCCGATAACCATTCAAGCGCCAGATAATCAATAGCGGTTGATGCACTTGTAAAGTAATTGTCGCCGGAACAAATTGAGTTGTTCCCGCCTGCATATGGTCCTGCAATTGCTATTGAATAAGCACTTTCGTGTCCTTCAAACTGATCTCTCAAACCATCAGCATCCTGGTCAAAAGCACTTACTTTTATGAGTTCAGTGAGCAATATCCCCTGTATTACAATGCTTGTATCGGCAATGCTATTTATTGAAGTTTGAGGATCAACGCCATAAACCACATTATATCCTGCTAAATCAGGCTCTGTATTTTGATGCCAGTTAACCACAACATTATTATTAATAAGTCTTTTTACAACATTCGCCGGCCTGCAAATAGGTGTTGAGGGATCAGACATTTCCAAAAAAGGCTTATAAATAACTTCACCAAATTGAGGATAATCATGAATATCGGAGATCATTTGATTGATCTGAATAGTATCAGCTGAACCCCAGAAGTTGTTCATTGCCGGAACATCTGATGTATCCCGGTTTATAAACGATGCAGTATCAGATAATGATGTAATACTGTTATATTCTATACTTAGTTGCGGACCTGAAAGAATGAGAAATGAATTTTCAGCATTACCTCGCACACTATTAAATTTAAAAGTATTGGCTATAGAAGGTGTATTATCTTTTGTTGAAATCTTAATGCCCGAGTGATTACCGTAAATGTTATTATGCTCTATCACGTTTGTGTCGGATCCTTCTTCTAATGCTACTGCCCACTCTGAATTACCTGTTACAATATTGTTGGTGATGTGATTAAAACTTGCCGCATTTAACATCAATCCTACCCTGTTGTCCTTAATGAGATTGAGCTTAATTGAATCATTGTATTGGGAGAGTTTTATGCCAAAATCATTATTATAAACCTGATTATCCGAAACAACATTGTATCCATTATCATCCTCACCACCATTGCCTATATGCAATCCTATATTGTTATAACTAACTGTATTATTTTTGATGGTATTGTGTTGTATGTGGCTGTTCCCGGGCGACATAAACAATGCTACCGATTCATTATAGCTCAGGTTATTATTTTCAATGACATTATAGCTGGAGTAAAAATCAAGATCAGAGAAGAACATTATACCAAACAGGCAGTGTGTTATTTCACATCCAAATATTTTATTATAACCTGATGCTTTGATTGAAACGCCGTAACTACAGTATTCAATTACACTTTCGGAAAATAAGATTCGTGAATTTTCTATAACATTTATACCTATACCGCAATTGGTGATTGAAATATTTGAAGCATAAAGAACTGTTGAATCGCTTAATATAAGTCCGTTTGTAGCTTCCGAAATATCAACATACTGCATAATTGAGCCCGACACATAACCTTGATTCTCATCAATAATGCTCTTTGATTTAATAAATTTAAAACCATTCCATTTATCGTTTGAACCGGTTGGAGCTTTCAAACTACAACTGATAGGATTATCGGCAGTGCCCAATGCAATGAGCGTACCTCTCACTTCAATGTAAGTATTGATCATAAAGTTAAGATCGGTACCTGGCTCAATTGTTAAAGTAACTCCCTCAGGAATAACTACAACATCAAAAACAGTCCAGGGATTTTCGGAAGGGGTGACAGTAATATCCTGAGTGTATGTACCTCCAAGAAATCCTCCATCAGCAAAAGCATCATTACCCAATGCTACCAAGCACATTAGAATGATTCCGGAAATAAACTTCCTGACCTTAACCCTCATTTGCCTTTATATATTCCGATTGAAGGCTCAAAAATAAGCCAAATAAATATACAGAGTTCGATTTTTAATGCTTTGGAATTAATTATACCTTAAAAGAAGCTCAAATCAGAGCATTAAAAAGTAATATTTCGTCTTAATATAGCTTGTAACTAACGGCTATATTGATACCAACAGCGGAGAATTTAGTATTTACAGGAAAATCCTTATATATGTTTGAAAGATGCTCCCTGTAATAAACAGACGTACTAAACAACACCTGTCTTGCAACAGGAATTATTAATCCCGCTCCGGCAGTATAAGAAAATATTACCGAAGTGGCTTTAATATCTTTAACAGGTTTGATACCATTTTCATCCGGTAATATCTGCTGACCGTCACTTTGAAGGAAGAATCCGGTAATTATACCGGCTTTAGCGAAAAAAAGAACTGAATGGAAACCGTAGTTGTATTGAATAGTAAGAGGAATCTCGATGTATTTAAAATGATTATTTAACCGGTAATTATAAAGTTTACTGTCAATTGGAACATACGTTGAGTCAACAATATAATACCAGGTTGTATCACCTTCAATCAGTGTATAATAAGGATCGAGAGTATCTTTACGATAAAAACCACCTGTTTGATCTAGATAACTGTAATCAAGTTTTTGACCAAAAAGTGTAAGTGCTACACCGGTGGCCGCTGACCATTTTTTATAAGATGCTTTTAAATCAATGCCGGCAGATCCTGAAAAAGAACGGTTTGAGAAGGAATTCTTATATTCTGTAAGCTTTTCACTATATAAACCGGTTGCAGAATAAGATGCATGTGGTATGAAGAATCCGGCAGAAATACCGATATCAAATTTAAGTACAGGAGTAAGTTCCTTGCTTAAAACAACCGAGTTGCTGAAAATGTCATTACCTGAGACAGGTGTTGATACATTACTAATGATCGTATCAGTTTTAACAAGAGTATCAGTTTTTATAAGAGTATCATGTACCTGCTGATAAATAATAACTGTATCAGGTCTTATCTGGGAAGGAACAGTAGTATTGTTGGCATTTGGCTTTTTGAGCAGTCCACTTGCTTCATTATTTATTAGTGCAGCTGTTTTATCATTTTCTGCAATAGCATCGGTTTCTTGTTTCTTATTTCTATAAACAATAACCTGGTTTCCCATTTGACGGTAACTGAATTTTGAAGCACCAAGAATAGCGTCAAGCACTTCAAGGAGAGATTTATCGTGCAAATTAACACTTACAATCCGGGTAGAAGAAACCTGGTCAGAATTATAAGAAAAATATGAACCTGTAATTCTTGAAAGTGATTCCAGAGCATCAGCAATAGTAGTATTACTAACTGAGAATGAAATTTTATCATTCAGTTTAACAGTTTGTGCATTTATACAAGTGGTATAAAATGTGCAAATGCAGCAAGTAATGGTAAAGAAGATGATTGATTTTGTAGAAAACTTCATAGTTGCATGGGTCTGGGTTACCACGAATGGTTACTTGACTTTTACTTATGCACTATGACTTGCTTTTCTTTATTTTCGAACTTAATGTTGAAAATCAGTGAAAGTGTCTCAAGTGCATCATCTAACGACTGATTCTCAAAACGTGCAGTCAGGCGTTGATTAAGAATACCGGTATCTTCAACAACAAATTGTTTTTGGTATTTTTCTTCAAACGCTTTGAAAACATTAGTCAGACGATCATCTCTAAAAGTCAGGACACCTGTTTTCCAGCTAAGCACATTAAGATCGTCGTTAACGCTCTTTAAGATTACACCCGAAGTACGACTATAGGTTGCAATTTCGCCGGCAGTCAGGACTTTACCTTTCTGTTCGATCTCATTTTCAGCAGTACCTGCAGTGTAAACAACTACTCTGCCGGTATTCACAGTAACCTTAACATAGTCGCTTCCCGGATAAGCTTCAACATTGAACGATGTTCCCAGTACTTTAATGTCAAGGCCTGAGGCATGAATAATGAATGGCTTTTCGGGATTGTGGCTAACCTCAAAGAATGCCTCTCCAAAAATAGAGACTTCTCTGACATCTTGCTCAAATTTCTCAGGAAAATTTAAAGTAGTGTTACTATTTAGAATAACTGTACTGCCATCGGGCAATAAACCGGGTGTTGAAATAGCGGTGCCTGTTGCATACTTTTGCATTTCAACATTGCCATTTTTAATGACTGAAACTAACCCGATTAAGAGTACCAGCATTGCAGCAGCAGCTGATACAGCGTACTTTGTAAATGAATGTTTCTTTGATTGGTTGTTAAGTACAAGTAAACCATTGTTATCTTTGGAAGAAGCCATTATGCGTTTTTGGACTTTCTCCCATGCCTTATCGGCATTATACTCAACTTTTTTCTTTTGTGTAACAAATAAAATCGCCCTATAGGATTCAAACAATTGCTTGTTCCCTTCGGACTT
>JBLMZZ010000128.1:0-20371 GCA_050259095.1 Omnitrophica WOR_2 bacterium
ATGGATCTTTATCATAAGGATAAAGAGGAAATTTATCCGGAAAAAGAAGTCGACACTGATTTCTAATTGAATTATCGTTAACAACTCACCTTGATAATCCTTTTATTGAAATTATAAAAAAATAAGATCTCAAATGAAATTGAGACCTTATTTAAAAGTTTGATTGGAAGTTAAGTATTAAAAAGTAGTGATTCAATATTATTTTGGAAGACCTTTTCTGAATTGCATTATCACTGAAGGTAACATTCTCAAGGCAGCAAGTTCACGCCATTTTTTTCGTGCTTCTTCAACTGGAACTCCAAAATAAGTCTTTCCACCGGCGATGCTTTTATCAACACCCGATGTTGCAAGAACGATAGCGCCTTTCCCAATTACAAGATCTTTGTTTACAACGACTTTGCCCCACAGGATAACATCATCTTCAATTCTTGTTACTCCAGCAATAGCACAGTGTGCTCCAATAAGACAATGATTACCAATATAAGTGTCGTGACCAACCTGTACATGGTTATCGAACTTAGTCCCAATACCAATGAATGTATCTCCTGAAACGCCTTTATCAATTGAACATAAGGCGCCAATTTCCACATTGTCACTAATTATGACCCTGCCACAAGATTCGAATTTACGATAGCCATCAGGTTTGCGCTGAAAATAATAAGCATCAGCACCGATTATTGTACCTGAATGAATTATTACATTGTCACCAATTTCGGTATAGTCATACACAGAAACATTTGCATGAATAATACAGTTTTTTCCAATTTTAACATGATTACCTACAAATGCATTGGGTTGAATGACGGTTCCCTCACCTATTGACGCAGTAGAAGAAACGGATGAAAGAGCAGGTTCAAAAGGACGGAATTTTTTCACCAATTTAACATATGCAGCAAAAGGATCGTCGTGAAGAATAAGTACTTTATCATCAGGACAATCGACTAGTTTATTAATAATAATAAAGGTTGCTTTTGAATTTACTGCTTTAGAATAGTACTTAGGATGATCAACAAAAGTTAGATCACCTTTACGAACCATATGGATTTCGTTTAGTCCTGTAATTTGCAGATTATTATCATAATTAGTTACAGCACCAGTTATTTCAATTATAGTTTTTAGACTGACGGATGGTTGGAGGTCCATAGGAAAATTGATATATTAAAAAACCGGGTGAATGCCCGGTTTCAATTTAAACATTTTACGATTTAACTCTTTCAGAATAATCACCTGTGCGTGTGTCAACTTTAATTCGTTCACCTTCATTAATAAAGAGAGGAACGTTAACAGTAGCACCAGTATCAACAGTTGCCTGTTTCATAGCGTTTGTTGCTGTATCACCTCTTAAACCAGGTTCAGTATAAGTGATAGTCAATTCAACGAAAGGAGGCAAATCACAGCTTAGAGGAGTCTCTGTTTCAGCATGAAAAAGGACTTCCACACCTTGTCCTTCTTTCAGAAACTGAGGAGCATTGATAATTGTTTCTTCAAGTGAGATTTGGTCAAAAGTTTCACTGTGCATAAAATTGTAACCATTATCATCCTTATATAAAAACTGGTAGGGACGACGTTCAACACGTGCTACATCAATTTTAACACCTGCATTAAAGGTATTAGGGATGACTTTACCGGTTTTAAGATTTCTGAGTTTTGTTCTTACAAAAGCTCCTCCTTTTCCGGGTTTTACATGCTGGAATTCTACTACAGAATAAAGATCACCATTAAATTCTATGCAGAGACCGTTTCTAAAATCAGCGGTTGTTGCCATATATTTCTACTTATTTTTGAGGTGCAAAATTAATAATTAATCTTACATCAACAACACCCCAATGGTCTGTCTTATAAATTAAAGCACAGAATTTTTTGAAAATTCGAAGAATGTTAAAATAACAAGAGTGATGAATCAGTTTCAGGTACAGTTTTGTAATCTTCGAGGTTAATTATTTGATTACAGAAACTGAACTCATGTTTTATTGAGTTTGAACTTACAATGATGGTTCTGTCTCTCCTGTATTTGGTAATAATTTCAGAATACCAGTCAATACCTGGTTGATCGAGATTAGAAGTAGGTTCATCGAGTAAAAGGACAGGAGTGTCGCTTAATATTGCAATAGCAAGCTTTACTCTTTGTTTCATTCCAGAAGAGAAATTTCGAATTAGTTTATGTTTACTCTTTTCTAATTTAGTAATTACAGTAATTTCATTAGCCGATAAATGATTATAAAATGGCTTAAGCTTCATATGGAAATTTAACATCTCTTCAAGAGTAAATTCTTCAATAAGTTCTATGTATGGAGCACTAATTGACATAAGCCTAAATGCATTCTCTCCACTTATCACTAAGTTATTGCTTTTATAAATAACCTGCCCGAGAGTAGGGGTGATGGCTGAAAGAATCACCCCCAATAATGTTGACTTACCTGAGCCATTAGAACCTAGCACAGCAGTTGGTTTCTCAGGGTTAATTTCGTATGAAATGCCCGAAAAAATCCAGTCACTGTTATACTGTTTACTAACGTTATTTAGAATAACTTCAACCATTATAGAGTTTGCATTATAAAGGCCATCAATTCAAATTCTTGATGGCCAATAATTAAATCAGTAATTTATAATTGCTTTGAATATCCTTTCATTATACCACGACTTGATTTGGAAATGAAAGTTAGAATTTCGTCTCTTTCACTTGTAGCAGGTAAATTTGCTTCAATATACTCAAGTGCTTGTGAAACGTTTTTACCTTTTAAATAAATGTATCTGTAGATATCCTGGATTTCATTAATTTTTTCTGAAGAAAATCCTCGTCTCCTTAATCCAATTGAGTTTACACCGACATAAGAAAGAGGTTCGCGCGCAGCTTTGGTATATGGTGGAACATCTTTACGAACGAGAGAACCTCCAGAGATCATTACATGTGTACCAATATTGACGAATTGATGAACAGCAGACAAACCGCCAATTATTGCCCAATCATCTACAACGATATGACCTGCAAGAGTAGCTCCATTGGCAAGAATTACATTATTACCAATTATACAATCATGAGCTACATGCACATAAGCCATAAGTAGACAATTATTTCCTACTACTGTTTCGTAATTTGCTTTAGTTCCCCTGTTAATAGTAACAAACTCACGGATGACTGTATTATCGCCTATCTTGACAATTGTTTCTTCATTATTAAACTTAAGATCCTGTGGTACAGCAGCAATGACAGCACCTGGAAAGATTTTACAGTTCTTTCCAATGCGGGCACCTTCCATAATTGTAACATTTGACCCAATCCAAGTACCTTCACCTATTTCAACATTCTTTTCAATATTTACGAAGGGTTCGATTACTGTGTTTTTTGCAATCTTTGCCTGTGGATGTACGTAAGCAAGTGGCTGATTCATATTAGTTGTTTTGTTTTCTGACTATCTGAGCCATTAACTCAGCTTCTGTTGTTATTTTATTACCCACATAAGCGGTACCTCTCATATGACAGATACCACGTCTTACTGGAGAAATTAATTCCAGATGAAAGATTAAGGTATCTCCTGGCACTACTTTCTGGCGGAATTTAACGTTATCAATTTTTAGAAAATATGTAATATAATTTTCCGGGTCTGGTACTGAACTTAAAACAAGTATGCCTCCTGTTTGAGCCATTGCTTCAAGTATCAATACACCTGGCATAAGAGGTTCCTCGGGAAAGTGACCAACAAAAAAGCCTTCGTTCATTGATACATTCTTGAGACCTACTACCTCCTTTTCATTCATTCTTATTATACGGTCAACCAATAAGAAGGGAGGACGATGCGGTAATAATCGTTTGATTTCATTTATATCGTATAATGGAGGCTTGTTTGGATCATATTTAGGAGGATGACAATGTGACTTCTTATTCTGAATATGATGCTTTATTATTTTTGCAAATTTAGTATTGCTGCTATGTCCAGGGCGTGTTGCAATAACATGCCCCTTAATCCTCATGCCCACGAGCGAAAGATCTCCGATGACATCAAGTAGTTTGTGCCGTGCAGGCTCATTGCTAAAATGTAATTCAAGATTATTAATGATTCCTTCCTTTAAAACTTCCACATGAGTTTTATTAAAGAAAGTGGCAAGTCTGTCAAGTTCATCGGGTTCAATCATCCGATTAACAAAAACAATAGCATTGCTTAAGTCGCCACCTTTAATGAGATTATTCTGAATCAAGAATTCTAATTCATGCAGAAAAACAAAAGTACGGCATCCGGAAATTTCCTTAGCAAAATCATCAAGTGTATCGAGATGAGCATTTTGAGTCCCTAAAACCTTAGTGTCATAATCAATCATTACCGAAAGTTTGAAAACATCATTCGGAATGAGGAGTAATTCAGCATTTTTTTCTTCATCATAAAAGCGAATTACTTCATCAACAATAAAGTAATCCCTTTCTGCATTCTGTTCAACTATACCAACACTTTTAACTGCGTTAACATAATAACTTGAACTACCATCAAGAATTGGTGTTTCAGCACAATCTAAATCAATAAGCACATTGTCGAGATCCATTCCTGTCAATGCAGCAAGAACATGTTCAATTGTGCTTACACGGGCACCTTTTGATTCAATACTTGTTCCTCTTGAAGTATCAACCACAAGATCAGCATCGGCATCAATAATTGGTTTATCTGGCAGATCTATTCTACGAAATTTGAATCCATGATCTTCAGGTGCAGGATTGAGTGTTATAGTCACCTCTTTACCTGTATGCAAACCTGCACCGGAAATAGTTACAGATTCTTTAAGAGTCTTTTGTTTCACTGACATATGAACGGCAAAATTAGTATAATTTACTTACTCCTTAATGTTAGATTTAAGTTCTTTTTCTATGGTTGATATTCGATCTGCCAACTTGGTAAGGTTACGAAAATGGACATACGATTTTCTGTATAAAGAAATGTCAAATGCAGGACTTCCCATTATTGTAGCACCATCAGGAACATTAGTTGAAATACCTGACTGAGCTGCTATTTTAACATCATTACCAATATTTAAATGGCCGGTGATACCTACTTGTCCTCCAATCATGCAATTATTACCAATATGAGCAGACCCTGCAATACCTGTTTGAGCAGCAATTACAGTATTTTCTCCTATTTCAACATTATGAGCTATTTGTATGAGATTATCAAGTTTAACTCCTTTTTTAATAACCGTTGATCCAAGTGTTGCTCTATCTATTGTTGTATTGGATCCAATTTCAACATAATCTTCAATAACAACATTTCCTGTTTGAGCTACTTTCTGATATTGGTTATCGGCTTGTGGGAAAAACCCAAATCCATCTGAGCCAATTACAACACCTGCATGGAGTGTGCAGTCATTACCTATTGAAGTACCAATATATATCTTAACTCCTGCAAAAATTTTAGTATTATTTCCAATAGTCACATTGTCTCCAATTACACTACCGGGATAAATCTTAACATTATCACCAATAATAACATTTTCACCAATACTTACAAATTCACCAATATAACAATCGCTTCCATAAATTGAATTGTCTCCAATAAATGCCATATCGGAGATCCCCTTTTTATTCTGAATTAATTGGTTATAGGTTTCAAGCATCTTTGCAAATGCTTCATAAGGATTTTCAACACGAATAAGTGTACATGTAAGTGACTGCTCAGTCTGAAATTCATTACTTACTATTACAGCTGATGCCTTAGTTTCGTATATGTAATGAGTATATTTAGGATTGCCAAGGAAACTAATAGAACCCGGTTGTCCATGTTCAATTTTAGAGAGTTTATTAATTTCTATAGCAGGATTACCTTCTACTTTACCTCCAATCATTAAGGCAATATCTTGTGCAGTAAATTTCATTTAAGTTTATTTGATTGAGTATAATATTGATAGTCAGTTTATTTGGATAGCAGTGGTTGTTAAAAACACCCTGATTAAAATCTGTGCAATTTACCGATTTTAGATATAGAATCAACCAAGTTAAGAAGTTAACGCTTAAAAGCGTAATATCTTTTTAGGATAACATAAAAAATATTTGGTGACTGACTTTGTAAGTATGGAAACATTTAACTGATCAGATGATTCTGCTACATCAACTACAGTACCATCTTTATTAAGGATATTAATTTTATCGTTTTCCGGAATATATGCGTTATTTGTGATTGTACCTATGCTATATAGATAATCAATATCCGACTCTCTGGTAATATTATATGAGACACCGATTTTATTACGTAATGAAATTACTTCTTGTTCATTAAAAGGGTTGTTTTGTAGCTCTGTTCTGAAAAGATGTCTGTTAACTAAACCTTGAGCAAGATTTGAAAGAACTTTGTCATGATGATCGCACCACACCTTAACACTTGTAAATACATCATAATCATCAATAAGAGCAAAATTATCAATCAACTCAGGTTGCATGAAGAAGTCTTCTTTCTTGAATTCGTTCTTTAAAAAAAACATGAATGCAGGAGTCGCAAATAGCGTTATCCCTGATGATACAAGAAATTTTGCTCTTTTGAGTAAGTTAATTAATAAATTCTCCGCAGCAACTACGGTTTTGTGATAATATACCTGCCAATACATTAATCTTCTGGCAACAATAAACTTTTCAATTGAATAAATTCCTTTTGCTTCAACCATTAATTCATCATTATGAACGATCAGCATTTTAATCAAACGATCAGTATTAATGACACCTTCTGAAACACCAGTATAAAAACTATCACGTTTAAGATAATCAAGTCGGTCCATGTCCAATTGACTTGATACAAGTTGATGGAGAAATCTTTTAGGATACTTATCACAGAAAATGCTAATGGCTGTATCTAATTTGCCATTAAATTCACTATTCAATTTCTGCATAATTATTAAAGAAAGTTCCTCATGGCTCATATCGGTAACAATACTATGCTCAAGAGAATGTGAATATGGCCCGTGACCGATATCATGTAATAAAATTGCAGCAAGTGTAGATTCAGCTTCATGTTCAGTAATTTCAGAACCTTTCATTCGCAGAGTTTCAATTGCATCCATCATTAGGTGCATAGCTCCCAATGCATGGTGAAAACGGGTATGAAGTGCACCTGGATAAACAAATGAAGTGAGCCCTAACTGACGAATTCTTCTTAGCCTTTGAAATAAAGGATGTTCAATCATTGAGAATAGAAAATCGCCTGGGATTGTTACAAATCCATATACAGGATCATTCACTATTTTTCGGTGATTTGGGTAAATTTGATTCACGAAGACTATCTTTGTATGTTAAAATATGTTTATTATTAGTAGAAGGATAATAAAACACCTCAAAATTCCTTTATAAAAGAGGCTGGTACATTCTTCAAACAAAAGTACAACTTTAAAATACTTATTTTACTGACAGATAATATGGAAAATATTTCAATTCTTTGGGCTGATGATGAGATTGATCTCTTGAAACCTCATATCATGTTTCTTAAAGAAAAAGGTTACAATGTAGTAACAACAAATAACGGAGTAGAAGCAGTTGAAATTATAAAATCACAACCTTTTGATTTCGACATAGTTTTTCTTGATGAGCAAATGCCTGGGCTATCGGGGGTTGAAACCCTAATGCAGATAAAAAATGCATACCCTAATTTGCCAGTTGTTATGATAACAAAGAGTGAGGAAGAAACTATTATGGAGGAAGCCATAGGCTCTAATATCTCAGATTATCTTATTAAACCAGTAAATCCTAATCAGATTCTTCTAAGCATTAAGAAGAACCTGGAGAATAAAAAACTTATTAGTGAAAAAACCACTCACATATATCAGCAACAATTCCGAAATATTGGAATGGAAATCAGTAATCGGCTCAATTACAATGAATGGGTGGAAGTGTACCGTAAATTAGTTTATTGGGATATTGAACTAGAGAAATCAAAGGATAGTAGCATCATTGATGTTTTAAAAATGCAGCGAGTTGAAGCTGGTCAGATGTTTAGCAGATTTATAGAGAGCAATTATCTCGATTGGATTAATTCAAAAGTTAAAGATCGTCCTGTTATGTCGCATACATTGCTTCGCGATAAGTTATTTCCTATGGTTGAAGAAACGCCTGGATTATTCATGATTCTAATTGACAATTTAAGATACGATCAATGGAAAGTACTTCAACCCATAATTGAAGAATACTACAATGTTGAAAACGATGAAGTGTTTTATGCTATTCTGCCAACAACTACACAATATGCACGTAATGCATTATTTTCAGGTTTGTTGCCGACTGAAATTGAAAAAAAGTATCCTAAATATTGGGTGAATGAAGATGAAGAAGGAACTAAAAACCAGTTTGAAGGTGAATTACTTGGTGAACAGCTAAAAAGATTTGGAAAGGATATGAAATACTCATACCATAAAATATTAAACTTAACTGCAGGACGTAAGCTTGTGGAAGTATTGCCAAATCTATTAGCTAACAAATTCAATGTAATTGTATACAATTTTGTTGATATGTTATCACATGCCCGTACTGAGATGGAGGTAATAAGAGAGCTGGCAGATGATGAAGCGGCGTATCGTTCAATTACTGTATCATGGTTTGAACATTCGCCGTTACTGGATATTATTCGTTTTCTTGCTGAACGTAAGATTCCGGTTGCTATCACTTCTGATCATGGTTCTGTTAGGGTTGAATCGCCTGTTAAAATCATAGGAGATAAAGCAACAAACACCAATCTTAGGTATAAGACTGGCAAGAGCTTAAGTTTCAATAAGAAAGAAGTCTTTGAGATAAGAAATCCCGCTGAAGCGTTTTTGCCTCGCACAAATGTGAGTTCGAATTATGTGTTTTGCAGGAATAGTGATTTCTTCGCTTACCCCAATAATTATAATTATTATGTTAATTATTACAGGAATACTTTTCAGCATGGGGGTATTTCAATGGAAGAGATGCTTGTGCCATTCATCTCTCTTAAATCAAGATAAATTATGCCTGGAACAAATCTACAATGTAAAGATGTAACTGAATTGCCTGGTATTGCTGAAAGAATACTTAATATCTATGGTGAAGAAAAAATATTTCTGGTTTCCGGTAAAATGGGGGCTGGTAAAACAACGCTAATCAAAGAGATCTGTCAGGTTTTGGGTGTAATTGATATAGTTAACAGTCCAACGTTCTCTATCGTTAACGAATATACCACAAGAGATGGTACAAGTGTTTTTCATTTTGATCTATATAGGATAAAATCGCCTGCAGAATTGATGGACATTGGTTATGAGGAATATCTATATAATGGTGCTGTTGTTTTAATTGAATGGCCTGAAATGGCAAGATCTTTAATGCCTTCAAGGTTTGTAATGATCAACATTGAAGTTGAAGAAAGTACAGGCATCAGAAATATTACAATTGATATTGAAAATAACTACTAATCAAGAAGTGGTTTTTACCAATTTGGTCTTTAGTTTCTGAGAATATTACTATAATACTTTTTTTTTAATAGCTTTGCATTAAAGGATAAGTTGTAAGTGTAATGGAAGATCAAAATAAAGACTTCAAGCTATTTCCATCATCAACTACTCAGTTGATGCCTAGTGAAGAGCGGCTTGAAATTCCTAACAAGGCATGCAGGCTTTCAATTGGAATTCCGCGTGAAACAGCCTGGTTAGAGAACCGTATATCATTATCTCCAGAGGCAGTAAGGTTGTTAATCAATGATGGTCATAAAGTTGTTGTTGAAAATGAAGCAGGTAAAGCAGCTCACTTTCCCAATCACTTATACAGTGATATTGGAGCAGAGATAGCATATGAGTCACAAATAGTTTATCAGGCAGATATTATTGTTAAAGTTGCCCCGCCTACAACAACAGAAATATCAATGTTGAGAGGTAAGCAAGTTCTCTTTTCGTCTCTAAACATTGCCGGGCTTACAGATTTTCATTTTAAGCAACTTTCATCTAAGCGGGTAACTGCCTTAGCATATGAATATATAAAAGATAGAGACGGGAACTTTCCAATAGTAAGAGCAATGAGTGAAATTGCTGGAACAACATCTGTAATAATAGCTGCCGACTACCTGTGTCATCCGGAATATGGACGTGGTTTAATGTTTGGAGGATTGAGTGGAATTGCACCTACTGAAGTCGTTATTATTGGCGCTGGTACGGTTGGGGAATTCGCAGCAAGGGCTGCTATGGGAATGGGTGCTTTTGTTAAAGTTTTTGATAGTTCGGTTTACCGTTTACGAAGATTACAGAATAATATCGGTATGCGGATTTATACAAGTGTAATACAACCCACTGCATTAAGAGAAGCTCTTATGTCAGCCGATGTAGCTATTGGAGCCGTACGTTCAAAAGCGGGATTTTCGCCGGTATGTGTATCAGAAGAAATGGTTATGAAAATGAAAGCAGGAGCAGTAATTATTGATGTTAGTATTGATCAGGGAGGTTGCTTTGAAACATCACTCATGACTGATCATAAGAATCCGGTATTCGAAAAGCATGGTGTTACTCATTATTGTGTTCCAAACATAGCGTCAAAAGTACCTCGAACAGCTTCATTAGCACTAAGCAACCTGATAGTTCCAATGATTCAAAGGGTAGGCGAGGAAGGTGGAATTACCAATATTTTAAGGACTGATTTAGGAATAAGAAACGGCGTTTACCTATATAATGGCATTTCAACTAACAGGTATATTAGTGATCACTTCAAATTGCCACATAAAGATATTGAACTTCTACTAGCAGCTTTCCATTAAAAAGTATGAATCTGTAATTTTTTAAATTACAAAAGATCCGGTATAATTATGCGGATTCAGATTCTTAAGTTCAACTTTGACAGAATCAGAAACCTGAAGTCCTTCAATAAAAGAACTCATTGTTTCAGAAGTGATTTTATGGTTCGTCCTGGTAAGTTCTTTTAAAGCTTCATAAGGTTTTGAATACCCTTCTCTTCTTAGAATCGTTTGAATTGCTTCAGAAATTACAGCCCAGTTGTTATCAAGGTCCAGTTCTATCTTTGCTTCATTTAGAATCAGTTTATTAAGCCCTTTAGTAATAGACTTTATAGCTATAATAGAATGAGCAATTGGAACTCCAATATTTCGCGTTACTGTTGAATCTGTGAGGTCACGCTGTAATCTTGATATTGGTAATTTAGCTGAGAGATGCTCATAGACAGCGTTAGCAATTCCTAAATTGCCTTCTGCATTTTCGAAATCAATTGGGTTAATTTTGTGCGGCATTGCAGATGATCCAACTTCACCCTCAACTATCTTCTGCTTGAAATAATCCATTGCAACATACATCCACATATCACGGCAAAGATCTATTAAGATAGTATTGATCCTTTTAAAAGAATCAAACATTGCTGCAAGGTTATCATAATGCTCAATTTGCGTGGTCACTTTCTGACGCTCAAGCCCAAGATGTTGCCTGGTAAAGGTATCAGCAAACGCTATCCAGTCAATTTCAGGAAAAGCAACATAATGTGCATTAAGATTTCCAGTTGCACCGCCAAATTTAACAGTGATAGGAATAGCTTTGAGTAATTTTATTTGTGATCTTAGCCTTTCAACAAATACATAGAGTTCTTTACCAACAGTGGTTGGACTTGCAGGTTGACCATGCGTTCTTGCAAGCATTGGAATACTTTTCCATGACTTAGCTCTTACAGTTAACCGCTGCATAACATCTTCAATTGCCGGAAGATATATCTCGTTAAGGGCTAGTTTTATAGAATAAGGTGAAGCTGTATTATTTATATCCTGTGATGTTAGTCCAAAGTGAAGGAATTCCTTATAACGGCTGATTCCTAATTTGTCAAACTTCTTTTTAAGAAAATATTCAACTGCTTTAACATCGTGGTTCGTTACTGATTCAATCTCTTTTACTTCCTGAGCATCTTGAAATGTAAAGTCACGGCATAAAGCTCTAAGTTCATCAATCATAGAAGGGTCAAAATCGCTTAGCTGCGGAAGAGGAATTTTACATAATGCAATGAAATATTCAACCTCAACAAATACTCTGTAATTAATCAGAGCTGCTTCTGAGAAATAGTATGCCAGGCCTTCTACCTGTTTTCTGTAACGGCCATCAATTGGTGAAATGGCATTTAAAGTAGTTAATTCCATATAATTGATTTTACTAATGCCCAAATATAGCTAAGCATAAGGTACATTTCAAGTTTTTAAGGTTATTTTATTATTAAAAAAAGCTGAATGCTTACATTCCTATAGTTTCTCCTACTATAATAACTTCCATAGGTGTTAAAGAAGGCCTTTTTTTAATGATGGTATATGCACGGCAACCTCTTTGAGGAGATGAACAATCATGACAAATTCCATCAGCACCACAAGGAGTGTTTCTTTCCAACCTTTTCATATTCATGGGGCCTGCAATTAATTCAAGTCTTTTAAAAGCATCCTGGTCATCATTAACAATTTTATTTAAACCCGCAATAATAATTACTTTTTTAGGCCCGAATATCATTGCTGAAACCCTGTTACCATTGCCATCAACATTAATTAAATGCCCATCTTGCGTAATTGCATTACTACTGCAAATAAATAGATCGCTGGTTAGTTGACTTCGCATAACCGAAATCTTTTCTTGTTCAGATAAACCTGGCTTATTATGGTCTAAAATATTGGCACCAGCATCAATCACAGCATTTTTGAGTTCAATTTCTTTTACAGTCATTGAACCACCAAAAGCTATATTTATACCAGGGTAAATGTTCGTAAGAACATGATTTACAACTTCTTTTGACGAATTAAAGTAGATAGCATCAAAAAAATTTTGTTTCAAATTTCGAAGAACCCGTTTTACCAATTCCTCTTTATGCCATGAAATATAATTGCTGGTCATGATGTTAATTTGACTGCAAATATAGAAACCTAATTGCTATTGAAATAATAAAAAGAAAATCTGTTAATGAAAATTTAGAATCATTAAGATTTGACCCGACTATTTATGTGTATAATTTAAAAAGAGTGACATCATGCCTGATAAGTACTAAAGACTTCCCCTATTACATCAGGGTATTTATCAATAAAACATAATTTGCACCATTTAACCAGAACTTCAATTTCTTCAGCTTTAAGGTTTTTTTTTGATTTCACAAGCTCTTTCCTGAAAAGTTCTCTATTAAAACTAACTTTCTCTAAAACAGTCATTGTATACTCTAACATGTCTGTATCTATAAAATTGCTTAGTAATAAAACACGTTAATTGAAAAATATAACACTCCAAGTGTCAGGATGTTCGCCTTCTTTTCAGCTCCTTTTCAATGAGTGAAAGTTCACGTGTTGTTTGACCCGCAATAGCTGTATTTTCTTCTGCTCTTCGCATTAAATAAGGTAAAACAGATTTGACCGGACCATAGGGTACGTACTTGGTAACATTATATCCATGATATGCAAGATTATAACTAATGTGATCGCTCATGCCGTATAATTGTGATATCCATATACGTTTGTCATCATGATCAAGTTCTCTTTTTTCAATTTCATTGACAAGTAAATGATTGCTTTCTTCATTATGAGTTCCAGAAAATAGTTCAGCTATATCCAGATTGTCCAATGTAATTATCAATGCTTGGTTGTATGAATAATCAGTTTCTTCTTTTGTATTGCAAATAGGAGATGGATATCCCTTTTGAAGAGCTCTTAATCGCTCTCTTTCCATATAAGCGCCTCTTACAAACTTAACCCCAAGAAAATAATTGCCAATTCGTGCTTTTTCAATGCTCTCTTTTAAAAACTGGATGCGATCGTGACGGTACATTTGAAGTGTATTAAAAACTATCGCTTTCTCGGAGTTATATTTTTCCATCATTTTCTCCACTGTCTCATCAACGAGGTGCTGATACCAACTTTCTTCAGCATCAATCAGAATTGGAACTTTTAGTTCATAAGCTCTTTTGCAAAGTATATCCACTCTCTCTTTAAAATCATTATATAAGATAGTTAATTGATCATTCATTGGTTTACCTGGTAGTGCGTTGTCAAATAATTGAGGTGATGCAAATGCAGTTGGTTTGAATACAGCAAATGGTATTGACCTGTTTTGTGAAGCATTTTCAATTGTCCTTAATGTTTCTTCTAATGTACGATCAATACCTTCGGGTGATTTATTTCCTTCAACTGAATAATCAAGAATAGTCTTGACATTATACTTTTTAAGCCGTTCAACCACTTTATGACAATCTATAATGCTCTTGCCACCAACAAAATGTTTATAAAGAGTTGCTTCAATAATCCATGAAACAGGTAATTTGAATTTCATTGCATACTTTAAAAAGTCGTTGCCTGCCCTTACTAATGTTCTGTTTTTCATTATCTTAAATAGATAATAAGCAGTTTTTAGTTCTTTATTTGTCTTGCTTTTGAAGGCAATATCGGTATTATAGAAGTTTATGGCCATTATTAAATGATATACGGTTTTTATTAAATCAAATATAACAAAACAAGTTCTTCTCTGCTTTAAGGAAAGCTTAAAATTAGTTAATTTCGTAAAATAATGCCAACATAAAACTATGGTTAAAAAACTCAGAACCCTGGAAATTGCAGGAAGCCCTGTCTTTATTGGACAAGAGGCCCTTTACGAATTGTCAGTTATATTAGAAACGGGATTAAAAAACAAAAAAAAGCTTTTTGTCCTTGTTGATAGAAATACAGCCAAACACTGCCTTCCTTCATTACTTGAAAAAGTTCCTCAATTAAATCATGCTTCCCAGATTATGATAGAACCAGGGGAAGAATATAAAACCATTCAAACATGTGAAATAATATGGAACCAGTTAGCATTAATGGGAGCAAACAGGCAATCAATTTTGATTAATTTGGGTGGTGGTGTTATATCGGATATTGGAGGGTTTGTTGCGTCTACTTTTCATAGAGGTATGTCTTTTATTAATATACCTACAACACTTTTAGCTATGATTGATGCAGCTTTAGGTGGAAAAACAGGTGTTGATCTGGCATCATTAAAGAATATGGTTGGATTGTTTTCTCAACCAATTGGTGTTTATGTGTGGTCTGATTTTCTGAAAACTTTACCTCACCGATATATGTTATCAGGTTTTGCCGAAATGATGAAGCATGCAATTATTGCTGATTCAGACTTTTGGAAGAAACTTACAAAGATCCCAATGGCCTTAATTAAAAATTGGGATGAATTTATTTATCATGCAGCCCTTATTAAATGCAAAATAGTAAATAGTGACCCTTTAGAGACTGGTGTAAGAAGATTGTTAAATTTTGGCCATACTTTAGGACATGCATTCGAGACTTTTTCTTTGCGACATGATGAAACACCTTTAAGTCATGGTGAAGCAATTGCTATGGGAATGATTTGCGAAGCTTATATCTCATATAGAATACTGGGTTTCCAGCATTCTCATAGAGATGAAATTATTAAATACATTTTGTTAAATTTCGATCATTATAAGATTGAAACTTCATCAATTGACGAACTTGTAGAAATTACTGTTTACGATAAAAAAAACAGAGATGGGGATGTTGTTCTTACTCTCCTTAAAGAAACAGGTAAAGCTATTGATGGTCAACATTGTAATACAGCACTCATTCGTGAGAGTCTTTTTAGATACACCGATTTCAGAAGAAATATTGCCAAGTGAAGCACCTTAATATTACTGCACCTGCTAATTTTCATCAGGAGTCAATTATAACTTTACCTCTTTCAAAGAGCATTGCCAATAGAATGCTCATTATAGGATATATGACATCCTTTGAAAATTCAATTTCAATACCTGAGTGTGACGATTCAGTAATTTTGTTGAATTTACTTAGAAGGTTGAGACAGGATAAAAATGAAGAGCAAACCATCAGTTTAAGTGAATACAATGCAGGTGAGGCTGGCACAGTATTTAGATTTCTTGCAGCTCTATTAGCAATCATTCCCGGGAAAAGGATACTTACAGGCTCTTCAAGAATGCTTGAAAGGCCCTGCCGACCCTTAGTTGAGGCTCTTAAAATGTTGGGTGCAGAATGTTCATATCTTGGACGTGAAGGTTACCCACCTCTTCTTATAAATGGTAAAAAATTACAAGGTGGCAAGGTAACTATTGATTCTTCTATTAGTAGCCAGTTCATTACCGGATTGATGCTCATTGCACCAATGTTTCCATTGGGTCTTACTATTGAACTAAAAGGCTCTAAGGTATCTATGCCATATATTGAGTTAACTGCTCAATTAATGAGGTTATGTGGTATTTCTATCAGCTTTGATACTAATATTATTTCAGTTTATCCCGGCAACTACTTGTCAGGTGTAAATTATTATGAAGGTGATTGGTCTGCAGCATCATATTGGTATGTTGCAATGGCACTAATTCAATCACAGCAATGTATTATTCTTAAAGGCTTAAATAAAGAGTCAAGTCAAGGTGATAAACGAGTCTCTGAGATCTTTACGAATTTTGGAGTTTCATCTGAATGGCATAATCGGAATCTATATCTTAGAAATAATGGTAATGTTTGCAAATCTATCAAGATAGATTTAACTGAAAATCCTGATCTTGCACCTTCAGTAGCTATTGTCTGTGCAGGATTGGGTATAAATTCAACACTAACGGGACTCCAAACCTTAGCTATAAAAGAAAGTAACAGACTTGACGCTCTCAGTAATGAACTAAGTAAATTAGGTTATGACTGTAGCGTTAACAATCAATCAAGTCTGATTATATCAGGAAGAAAGAGACAATTACTAAATAATAGCATTGATACTTATCATGATCATAGAATTGCCATGGCTATGTCATTATTGTCATTAAAACACGGTAGTCTAGTTTTGAATGATCCCTCAGTAGTTTCAAAATCATATCCTTCGTTTTGGAAGGACCTTGAATCAGTGGGCTTTATTATCACAAGATAGTTTTTATGCTCTAACTGGATCAATCTTTAAATGTGAATTTTCACAATTGAGTTTTAATTATCACAATAATATTGTAGGTTTGTTCCAATTAATAAGCATAAATGAAAGTTGATATTTTCATACCCTGTTTCATCGATCAGCTATATCCTGAGACAGGGTTTAGTATGGTTAAAGTCCTTGAAAAGGTAGGAGTTACTGTAGAATACAATAAAAATCAGACTTGTTGTGGTCAATTATCTTTCAAAGAAGGATATTGGGATCATGCTAAATCAATAGGAGAGAAGTTTATTAATGACTTCATATCGAGTCAATATGTAGTGGCTCCATCGGCTTCATGTGTTTCGATGGTACGTAAATATTATGACGAATTGTTCTACAATTCTGCACTGCACAATGAATACCGATTACTTAAGAAGAATATTTTTGAGATATCCGATTTTTTGATAAATAAGTTAAATATCAAGGACGTAGGTGCTACATTTGAGCACCGTGTAACATTTCATGACAGTTGTACAGCATTAAGAGAATATGGATTAAAGGATGAACCTAGAATTCTGCTCCAAAATGTTAGGGGTTTAAAACTGATAGAGATGGAAAACCGTGAGTTATGTTGTGGTTTTGGAGGTTTCTTTCCAATAAAGAACGATTCTATTGCAGACTCTTTGGTTACTGAAAAAATAAACTATGCTCTTGATACTAAAGCTGAATATATAGTATCAACCGATGCCTCGTGTATGATGTTTATGCAGAGTTATATTTCAAAAAAGAAACTTCCTCTTAAAACAATTCACCTTGTTGATGTTTTAGCTTCCGGTTACGATATTTAAAACTCAATCCAGACTTCTTTCTTCCTTCAGGAACAAAAATTGCTAAGTACTGTATTATCTACTCAGGTTTAGTTGTAAATTTCCAGATTCGTCCTGGAGTATAATTCCCATTAGGATCTCTGGCTGCTACCTGCCAATAATAATCCTGATGTAATTTGAACCCGGTTTCAGTGGTTTCATATACTAGTTCTCCACCAACATTAGTAAAATCAGAAATATTACTTCTGATGATAGACATATCTTCAATGCTTAGACCAACCCAAAGGTCAAATGTTTGTGTATCATCTTCTGGATCAGTCCCTGATTTCCATTTAAAAATGATAGTTGGTTCCATCCATGTCTGCCATTCAGGAGGAGAAAGGAGAACAGGAATTTCCGGAGGCATATTTTGAAGGTCATTGACAATTACAACCATTTGTTTTGAAGTATCAGTTAAAGTGTAGGTATCTTTTACAACAACTTTGGGAAAATAAACACCTACTTCTCCATATGTATGAATAGCTGTTTTTTCGAGTGTGTAGGGAGTAAAACTGTTTAAACCATTCCATGACCATTGCACTTGAAGTTTATCTGTTGGATCTTCCTTATCAGATACTATTCCTGCATCAAAATAGAGTGAATCACCTACTTCTGCTCTAAGGGGTACAACTGAAAAGTCAGCTGTTGGTAAGTGATTTTGTGTGTTGTCTTCCTGCTTTTTACAACTTCCAAGAATGAAAGTGAGTAAGATTAAATAAATTAGTCGATTCATGATATTACACCTTAAAGTCCGCATCAAGCGCTGTAAAGATATATAAAACGTAAAGAATGTGCTCATATTTTAATCGTAAATGTGGATATTACTTTGTCAGGTTAAAGTTTTTTTTACATTTGTCACGAAAGATTGTTTAAGTCGTGAGTAGCTTTTGCAATTTAATTTTTTTGCTCAAGGATAACATATTCTTAATCATTAAACAGATGAATTTGAGAAAACTCTACTCTTTTATCTCCATTTCTTTAATTTTTACTTCAATACTGATTTTCAGTAACTCAGAAGCACAAGTTATCATACCACCGACGGTACAGGATTGTATGGGTGCGATACCTGTATGTAATTATGTTTACGTTCAACCGGAGGTATACCATGGAATGGGAAATTATCCAAATGAGGTAAACCCTAATCAGAGCTGTCCACGTAGTTGTATGGATGGTGAAGAAAATTCAATCTGGTACGTAATTTCAGTTAAAACCGGAGGTTTATTAAGGTTCTCAATTACCCCTATCGTCTCTAGCGACGACTATGACTGGGCAGTGTATAATCTTAATGACTTGGAATGCAGTGATATTTATGATAACGCCCAATTAATGCAAAAAAGTTGTAATGCTGCCGGAGGAGCTGGTTATCATGGAACTACCGGTATTAGTTCATTGAATGGGGGAAATGCTAATTGTAACGGTGGAGGTCCTACCAATAAGTGGAATGGTGACCTTCCTGTGCAGACTGGTGATACGTATGTGCTTTGTGTAAGTAATTGGACTGCTACTTCATCAGCAGGATACACACTTGATTTTAGTGCTTCTACTGCAGATATTTTTGATGATGTACCAGCATATGTTACTGCAATCGATACAGTTCGTGGATGTTCGGGATCAGCTACTTTAAGCTTTGACTTTAATGAGAATATTTTGTGTAGTTCAGCTGAATACTCGGATTTTGAAATTACAGGACCCGATGGTATCCATTATCCCAATAGTATTGTGGGGGCAGGTTGTAATGCCGGTGGTACTCAGGAGAAATTCTTCACATTAGGTTCATTTTACCCTCCTATTACTCAAACTGGTATATATACGCTGACTATGGTAGGTGAGGTTGAAGATCTTTGTTTGAATGTTAGTGCTGCTCCTCCTATTGATTTCTATGCCGAAATTGATCCTTTACCAACTATAACAGTTGAACCTGTTGATGCCATGGCACCTATTGGATCATCAGCATCATTTCATATTGAAACCATTGGAGCCAACACCTTTAAGTGGCAAATAAAACAAGGATTATGGTCGGATCTTACAGAAACGCCTCCATATTCCGGCACTAGTACTAATACGCTGACAATTAATCCTGCAACAATGGAATTGGGAGAAACTCAGTACCGTTGTATAGCAAGTGGTGACTGTACACCTGCTGATGCCTCAAATACTGCTACATTATTTGTTGGAGATGAATTGATGGCATCGGCTACCGCAGTGCCTGAAACCATATGTATAGGGGCTTCTTCAGTACTTGATGTTAATGCTTTTGGCGGTAACATTACACAACCTTATAATTATGAATGGAGCTCGCCTGATGGATGGAACTCTACTTTAGAGACTCCTACTGTTGAACCAACGGTGACAACTACTTATACCGTGGTTGTGGATGATGGCTACAATCCAGTAACTGTACTTGTAACTGTTTATGTTAATCCATTACCTGTTGTAAACGCTGGTGTTGATCAGGATATTCCCCATGGTACTCAAACTATTCTTGAAGGAGATGTTACTTCTGGAGAACCACCTTACGTATATAATTGGCAACCGTCTGATTCCTTATGGAATAGCTCACTTCAAAATCCTATTACCAGAAAATTACGAGGAAGTTGCAATTTCTCACTCATAGTGACTGATGGTAATGGTTGTATCAGTGAACCTGATATAATGACTGTTAATGTTGTTGGTGG
>JBLMZZ010000129.1:0-29213 GCA_050259095.1 Omnitrophica WOR_2 bacterium
TATTCAATTAAATACACACCATCCGTAACCATTTCAAGAATGGTATTGAGATTCATTCTCTCTATGGCCTCTTTAAAAAACTGTCTGTCATCCTCATCATCCTCTGCCAGTAAAATAAACATTTGGTCTTCATTCATATAATTTAGCTTTCTCGAATCTCTGTATAAACACTAAAATGTTTTCTTTGTTGATTTTTTACCTTAAGTATGAGTTAAAATTATATGGGGCCATAATTTATCTATGTGCAAAGATATAATATATAAATGAAGAAATCAATACACATAAAAGAACAAAATTGGCCTCTTTGGTTTAATTTTTGCATTTAAAAGATTCAATTAGGAGTACGATTATTGTTGTAATTTTACCACCAAAGAATTTATCGATATACTGTTATGGAGCACAAATTATATCCTTTAAAGTTTAGTCCCGTTCTTAAAGATAAGATATGGGGAGGTGACAAGATAAAAAAAGTGTTGGGCATTGATTTTGCTCCGTTGCCTAATTGTGGTGAAGCATGGGTAATTTCGGGCTATGAGGGTGATACCGTAATTGTGTCGAATGGTTTCCTCGAAGGAAATGATCTAAACGAACTCGTTGAAATATATATGGGTGATTTGTTAGGTGATGAAATCTTTAATCGCTTTGGCAATGAATTCCCTTTATTGATAAAATTTATTGATGCTGCCGATTGGCTGTCAATTCAGGTACATCCCGATGATGAACTTGCTCAGAAGAGGGGTTATGAGAATGGGAAGACCGAAATGTGGTATATCATATCGGCGGATGAAGGTTCTGAACTTATTTCAGGATTTAAACGTGATTCAAGTAAGGAAGAGTACCTTACCTATCTTCATACAAACCGCCTGTCGGAGCTGCTAAATCGTGAAAAGGTTGAAGCCGGTGATGTTTTTTATATGCCTGCCGGCAGAGTTCATTCTTTAGGCCCCGGTATCTTATTAACTGAAATACAACAAACATCAGATACAACCTATCGTATTTACGACTGGGATCGGGTGGATGCTAACGGTAATTCAAGGGAATTGCATACAGAAGAGGCGCTTGAAGCCATTGATTTTAAAGCACATGATGATTACAAGTCACACTATAAGGTAACAGAGAATGCTTCGTCAAATATGGTTTCCTCACCCTATTTTACCACTAATATCATTGTAATGGACAAAGCAATAGCAAAAGATTATTCTGAGCTTGATTCATTTGTGATTTATATATGCGTTGAGGGCAATCTGACACTTGTGCACGATGGTGAAGAAGAAAAGCAGGTAAGCCTGAAAAAAGGTGAAGCAGTATTGGTTCCTGCAATTATTGATAGAATTGATCTTATTCCTTCAGAAAAATCAAAAGTATTGGAAGTATTTATAAATTAGCAACCGATTCAAAAACAACCAACTCATGAAAAATTATTTTACTCTGATAGCCCTGATCTTGTTTACAGGCGGCTTGGTTATTGCTCAGGAAGGCGACAATAACATTAAGAAATTGCCTTCAGTTTCAGTAAAAGACCTTTCAGGACAGACCATTAATACCTCCACCCTCAATAATGATGGCAAACCAATGATCATCAGTTTCTGGGCACTATGGTGCAAACCATGTGTTAATGAACTTACCACAATTGCTGATGTATATGGTGACTGGCAAAAAGAAACCGGTGTAAAACTGGTTGCTGTTTCAATAGATGATGCTCGTTCAACAGCCAAAGTTGGCCCTACTATCAATGCCAAAGGATGGGAATATGAAGTGTTGCTCGACGCTAATGGTGACTTCAAAAGAGCAATGAATGTTAATATGATCCCTCATACATTCCTCGTTAACGGTAAAGGTGAAATCGTGTGGCAACACACTTCTTTCAGCGAAGGCAGTGAACTTGAGCTTATCGACAAGGTAAGGAAACTCAATGCCGGAGAACCTTTGGATTAATTGGATCATCCAGTTTAACGGACAATTAACATCATATCAGCAATAATTCCGGGAATATTATATGAGAAATCTTTACACGGCTGTATGCATACTCGTGATGCTCACATCAGGAAAAGCATATGCACAAGACCTATTACAAGGAAAGGTATCAGGTAATTTACAACTTGATGCGCAAATCTATCAACCCGACTCAGCTATCGGAGCTTATGAAGTAAGCGAAAAACTGCTCATGAACTCATTTGCCAATGTGCTTTATTCACAGGGTCATTTCAATGCCGGCCTTCGCTTTGAGTCGTACCTCAATCCAATACAGGGATTCGATAAACGTTATAAGGGAACCGGCGTTCCTTACTGGTTTGCTTCATGGGAAAAAGAGAGTTTTGGTATAACCGTTGGTCATTTTTATGAACAGTTTGGTAGTGGCATGACCCTAAGAAGCTATGAAGAAAGAAACCTGGGCTACGACAATGCAATTGAAGGTGCCAGAGTAATCTTCCGCCCCTATCAGGGTATTACTATTAAAGGACTTATCGGTAAGCAACGTTTCTTTTGGGAAACCGGTCCCGGTATCGTGCGTGGTATTGATGGAGAATTGTCAGTTAATGATCTCTGCAGTAAGATCCCTACTGATTTACCCAGAATTACTTTAGGCGGTAGTTTCGTTAGTAAGTATGAACCATCGGCTGACATCCTTATTGGTGATGAAGTACTTATACTTCCCGAGAATGTAGCTGCATGGTCAGGTCGTTTTAATATTAACCATAAAGGATTCATCCTCGATGGTGAATATGCTTACAAGTATAATGATCCTTCAGCAACCAACAACTTCATTTATAAAGAAGGAAAATCACTTCTTTTACAGGCATCATATTCTCAGAAGGGACTTGGTGTAGTTGTGTCGGGTAAAGTTACCGACAACATGAGCTTTAAATCGAAACGTACCGAAAAAGGGAATGTGCTCGATATAAACTATCTGCCGGCTCTAACACGTCAGCATGCTTATGCGCTTTCGTCAATGTATCCGTATGCAACACAACCAAATGGTGAATTTGCCTTACAGGGTCAGGTGAATTATAAAATTGCCAAAGGAACTACGCTTGGTGGAAAATATGGAACTGACATAGCAGTGAATTTCTCAAGAATAACTTCGCTAAAGCGCAGTAAAATAAATGATTCTATTCCAATAGGTGAAGGTGGAACGCTTGGCTATAAAACCGACTTCTTTGCTTTTGGTGATCAACTGTATTTCCAGGATTTCAATATTGAAGTTCAGCATAAATTCAATAGTGATTTTAAAGCTCTTATTTCATGGGTTAATATCAATTATAACATGGAAGTTATTGAAGGGCATCCCGGTGAACCAATGGTTAAAGCAAACATTTTCATTGCTGATGCTACCTATAAGTTTACCACTAAAAATGCACTTAAAGCCGAACTTCAGCACCTTTCAACAAAACAGGACGAACAGAATTGGATGGAGGGAATGCTTGAATTTACCTTCGCTCCTACCTGGTTTATAACTGTAATGGATCAATATAACTACGGAAATAATGATAAGGATCGCCGTTTCCATTATCCCACTGTAGCAGTAGGTTACACACAAGATTCAAACCGTCTGTCAGTCAGTTATGGCAAACAACGTGAAGGTATATTGTGCGTTGGTGGCGTTTGCCGGGCAGTACCTGCATCAAACGGACTAACCATTACTTTAACCAGCAGTTTTTAAAGTTCACCTTTAAAATATTACAAACATGACTTTTAAAAAATTACTTCAATACACTCTATCAATTGTATTTTCGGGTGCCCTCTTCATGTCGTGTGATAAGGTTGAAGAACCATTCACCAGGAAGATTACAGTAGATACAACCCAGCAGCAACATGTAAAAAGGGTTTTACTGGAAGATTACACAGGCCACATGTGCCCGAATTGTCCGGATGCTGCTGTAGTTGCACAAAATCTCAAAAATTACAGAGGCGATAAATTAGTTGTTATAGCAATTCATGCCGGCTGGTTCGCAAAGAGTTTACCGGGTTTCACTGCTGATTATACAACACCTGCCGGTAATGAGTGGGATACTTTTTTTGGTATTTCAAATGCAGGTAATCCTAATGGGATGGTCAATCGTAAATACTACACCACGGCAGAACATATCCTGTCACCTTCTGCCTGGAGTGAATCAATCGAAGTGGCGTTGGCTGAACCGGCTGCAATAGATCTAAATATTACCAATACTTATCAGTCATCCGATCGTAACCTCGTTACGGATATAAAGGTTGATTTCGTTCAGGAACTTGACAGGAATTTAAACCTTATTGTTGTGTTAACTGAAAGTGGTATTGTATCACCTCAAAAGAATATTAATCCTGAGATTGGAGCAACCCCTGTAATCGAAGACTATGTACATAACCATATGCTTAGAGCATCAATTACACCGGGATCATGGGGTACACAGATTGCAGCAGTAGGAACTGAAAATGATGAAAGCCTTACTAAGTCGTTTGCTTACACTCTTCCTTCTACATTCGTATCAGACAATTGCACAGTAGTTGCTTTTGTATATGATACCGAAACAAAAGAAGTACTTCAGGTTGCTGAAAAAGAATTATAAATCATTCATCTGATAATTGCAGAGATCAGGATTTGTTTAATCAATCCTGATCTCTTTTTTTTTGCTTCTTAAACTTATGCTCTCCATCAACTAAAGCCATTGATTTATAATCGTGTGAATGATGAATTCCGGTATCCTGTCAATGTCTTTTTGACCGCAATAATGACTGTTTCTTGTCAAATGGCTCGATTATTGTAAATATCAATTAAACAATATTTTCAATTTAGATTAACAACAGATTGCTTTTCAAGTGTTTATATCAGATATACACATTTAGCTTTCTGCATATAATATTGAACTTAAAAATATTAGACTGAAAACGTATTTAATTGACTAATATCTTTTTACCTTTGCAAAAGTATCAATTAAAGTCATTTTTTAAGTTAGCAAGTACGATAATAAGTAAAGCATAAGGAATAGTTATGGAGAAGAAATTAAAGATTCGGGATCTCACACTGCGTGATGGACAACAATCGTTATTTGCAACCCGCATGAATCAGGCTCAGATTGATAAAGTATTGCCATTATATAAAGAAGCAGGATTTTATGCGATGGAAGTATGGGGAGGCGCAGTACCTGATTCGGTAATGCGATATTTAAATGAAAATCCCTGGGACCGGCTTGAAAAGATAAAAGCAGTAATAGGCACTAACTCCCATCTGACTGCTCTTTCGAGAGGAAGAAATCTATTTGGATATAATCCATATCCGGATGATGTAATAGATGGTTTCAACCGTAATTCCATACAGTCGGGTATTGACATTATGAGGATTTTTGATGCCTTAAATGATACCGACAATGTAAAAAGCACTATCAAATCAGTAAAAGAAAACGGTGGTATTGCTGATTGTGCAATCTGCTATACAGTCGATCCTCATTTTTCAACCAAACATAAGATTAAAGCAGCTCTTCAAGGCAAGTCAATTAATGCACGCATTTTTACAGATGAATATTATCTTGAAAAAGCGCTCAAATTAGAGGAGCTTGGTGCTGATATGATTACCATTAAGGATATGGCAGGTTTAATACCTCCATTGCGTGCTGGCAGGTTAGTCAGGCTCTTAAAGAAACATTTAAAAGTACCCGTTGACTTTCATACCCATTGTACTCCGGGATATGGACTTGCATCTACCCTTATGGCTATTGTGAACGGAGTGGATATTGTTGACACAAACATTATGAGTTTTGCGGGTGGATCAGCTGCTGCAGCTTATGAGGTTATTCAGATCTTTTGCAACAAACTTGGTATTGATACCGGTGTAAATCAGGAAGTAGTTGTTAAAATTGACGCTTTGTTGAGAGATATCAGGCATGAACTTGCCGATTTTGATACGTTTAAACAGTTCCCTATTGAATTTAATATTACCACTGATCGTTTACCAAAGGATATAGATGAATTTTTTGAACTTGCCATAGCTTTTGCAAAATCAGAAAAGGAAGAAGACCTGTTAAATGCAACTCAAAGAATTGAGCGTTATTTCAATTTTGCTGAACCTGATGAGAAAGTAAAGGATGCTGAAATGCCGGGTGGAATGTATAGCAACATGCTAATCCAGCTAAAGCAGCTCAAACTTGAGAACCTGTTGGCTCATACCCTTGAGCTGATACCAACTGTTAGAATGGCTGCAGGTTGTCCTCCATTGGTTACTCCTACCAGCCAGATAGTTGGTGTGCAGGCTGTAAATTGTGTTATTGATGAATCAAAAGGCCAGCCAATTTATACTACACGTTCTATACAGTTTGTGAATCTTGTGAAAGGTGTTTACGGTAAAACACCCGTGCCTGTTGATCCGGAATTTAGATACAAAATAACCGGGGTAAGAGAAGAAACTCCTTACAATACAGAGCATTATAAGCGACAGGATAATCCGGTGTTTTTTGAATACGGGAGCGTGAAGCTTGCTGCCAACGAGAAAGAAGAACTATTACTTGAGCTCTTCCCCAGTGTTGCTTATGATTATCTTAAGAGAAATATCGAACAACGATACCTTGCAGAGATTCATAAGGTTGAGGAAGCAAAGCGTAAAAAATTCGAGGCAGAAAAACAAGCTTACGATAAACTCTCCGAAGAAGAGAAAAATGAACGTTTATTGCAAGGGCTTTACACATATGACTGGACCACTGAAGAACATAATCTTCTGGGCCATTCTTAAGTTACACCAATCAAGCCTGACTACCGGCTTAATTAGCACATCTGTTGCTTATTCATAAGGAAGAACCTGTTGAAGGTTCTATCTTATTATCTTTGCAATTCAATAAGTTGAAGAATTATGTCAGAAGAAATCATTTCTCCAAAATATATAAGGCCTACATGGGATGAATATTTCATGGAAGTGGCCAATACAATTGCGAAAAGAGCTACCTGCGACAGGGGAAGAAGCGGTTGTGTAATAGCCCGCAACAAGCAGATACTTGTTACAGGTTATGTAGGTTCACCAATAGGACTGCCGCATTGTGATGATGTTGGACATCTTTTCAAGCAAACTACTCATGGTGATGGAACCGTTACCAATCACTGCGTGCGAACTGTTCATGCTGAACAAAATGCAATTTGTCAGGCAGCACGGCTAGGTATAGCACTGGAAGGTGCAACGCTTTATTGCCGTATGACTCCATGCCGTACCTGTGCTATGCTTATCATAAATTGCGGGATTGTACGGGTGGTCTGTGAATTTAAGTACCACAGTGGCCAGGAATCAGAAGCTATGTTTGAAGCTGCCGGTATAAAGCTTGATTATGTGAATGACGACGTACTCAGGTACGATAATCAAAAAGCTTAATATCAGGTTTTAAGTCGGGAAGAATAATCTCTTCTATCTTTTGATTAATTTTTTAAGAATTCTTTCAAACAAGAAATATCATTTCTTGTTTATGCTACCGATTTTTAGAAGCGGGAAGCAACTTAATTAAACAAAAAAATAAATAACATGTCATTAGTTGGAAAAAAAGCGCCTTATTTCAGGGCTAGTGCCGTAATAAACGGAAATGAAATTGTTGATGATTTTTCACTTGATCAGTACAAGGGTAGCAAGTATGTATTATTCTTCTTCTATCCAAAAGATTTTACATTTGTTTGCCCTACTGAGCTTCATGCATTTCAGGAAAAGCTTGCTGAATTTGAAGAGCGCAACTGCGCACTCGTTGCATGCTCAACCGATACTGAAGAATCACATTGGGGATGGTTACAAGTACCAAAGAAACAGGGTGGAATACAAGGTGTAAATTATCCAATCGTTGCTGATACAGCAAAAACAATCAGTTCAAACTATGGAGTATTGGCTGGTGATTACGATTATAATGAGGATGGTGAACTTGTTTCTAATGGACCAATGATTGCCTACAGAGGACTATTCCTGATAGATAAAGAGGGCGTTGTACACCATGAAACTGTAAATAACTTTCCATTGGGCCGTAATGTTGATGAAGCATTGCGTATGCTTGATGCTCTCCAGTTCTTTGAAGAAAACGGAGAAGTTTGTCCCGCAAACTGGCATCGTGGTGATGCTGCTCTTGTTGGTTCACATGAAGGTGTTGCTGAATACCTGAAAAATAATTGATTAGAATGTATTTGTGAAAGTACCTGAGTACACTGATCGTGTATTCAGGCGCTAAAAGAGGTTGTCTCAAAAGGGCAGCCTTTTCTTTTTATGGTTAATTACCCAATCCGGCCTAACCTCATCCATAAGCGTTCAGGACTAAAAGACATCTTTCCGATGCTTAAAAACTATTTTATTATATTTGAAGAGCATAAAATAACATGTTATGGATTACAGAGATTCCGTTTTTATGTCAGTCGCTGAAAATCTGAGTTTTTCTAAAGCAGCTAATGACCTCAATATAAGCCAGCCGGCTGTTACGCGACATATTAAGGAGTTGGAAGAACGCTACAAAACAAATCTTTTAGAGCGAAAAGGCAACAAAATATACCTGACCAAGGCGGGAGAAAAAGTGTATAATGCTTTTAAAGAAATTGCACAACAATACCGTAATCTCGTTTTTGAAATCGGACAATTGAACAGCAGCATTTCGGGGGAGTTTAAAATTGGTGCCAGTTCAACCATTTCACAATATGTTATTCCAAAGGTAATTGCATCATTTCATAAGCGGTATCCGAAAATACAAATTTACCTGTTAAACGGTAACTCTTTTGAGATGGAAAAACTGCTGTTGGATAATCAGGTAGATATAGCTTTGGTCGAAAACCAATCGACGCAAACGGGCATACAGTATAAAGATTTTCTTGATGATGAGTTGATTGTTGTAACCGGTAAAAACAGTGTTTATGCTAAACGAGAAGCTATTAGCAAAGATGATTTGATGCAAATACCAATCGTGTTACGCGAACAAGGTTCGGGAACCCTGGAAGTGATAAAACAAAAGTTATCGCAGCAAAATATTAATTTTAGGAACCTCAACACACTTATTCATCTGGGAAGTACTGAGTCAATTAAAAATTTTTTGCAAGATTTCGACGGACTGGCAATTGTATCGGAAAAAGCTGTTTTGAACGAACTTTACATGAAAACACTTGTCAAACTTAAAGTAACAGGATTAATCATTCCACGAAAATTCCGCTTAGCTTACAAACAAGGACACAAAAGCCAACAAGTGGAGCTATTTGAGAATTTCTTATTAGATTATAACATATAGTTATCTGTTATAAACATTTGGTATTTGATTACATTATAGCTATCCGATACTTTTGTAAGCAAAAAGTATGGGTATTAAAGACTCAAATGTATTTAGTGGCTTAAAAGGTATCGGGAAGAAATTTAAAAGCTGCAACTGTCTCTATTCAATTATTATTTGTGCGTGTTTTTTGCCGTTTATGTCTCCGGCAATTGCATTATTCATTGGGTTAATGCTTTCAATCATCGGAATGAGGCATGAAAATATCCATAAATACACATCAAAAATTCTTCAGGCTTCCATCGTTTTAATGGGTTTTGGAATGAGCTTGACTGCCGTAATTTCAGCTTCAAAAAACGGTTTTTTTGAAACAGTAATATCTGTAATTACAGTGATGACACTTGGTATCCTGCTTGGAAAACTCTTTAAAGTTGAGAAAAATATTTCAGTTCTCATTGCTTCAGGAACAGCAATTTGTGGAGGTAGTGCCATTGCAGCAATTGCCCCAATCCTTAACAGTAAAAACTATCAAAATTCATTTGCACTTATTGTAGTTTTTGTGCTAAATGCCGTTTCACTGTTCTTGTTCCCTATTATCGGGCATAAATTAGGACTAAGTCAGGAAACATTTGGGAACTGGGCTGCCATAGCGATTCATGATACCAGTTCGGTTGTTGGTGCGGGAGCTATTTATGGCGAAAAAGCTTTACAGGTTGCCACTACCGTAAAACTTATCCGGGCACTGTGGATTATTCCACTATCGTTGGTAATTGCGTTTATGCATAAAAATGGTGAAAAAAAATCAATTAAATTTCCATGGTTCATTTTGTTTTTCGTGCTTGCCATTGTATTTGCCAATCTATTCCCCGCCTATGAAAATAATTACGAACATCTCAATTGGTTAGGCAAACGCGGAATGGTAATCGCATTGTTCCTTATTGGCTCAAATATCAGCATAAATGATATTAAAAAATCAGGACCAAAAAGTTTTGCACTTGGAATTATTTTATGGATTGTCATTGCTACTGGTTCTCTGTTTTTTTTAACCCGATAACTTAAATGGCGTATATTTGTTGAGTCTTCATTGACTGTTACTCTACGGTTACTCTACGGTTACTCTACAATTTCTATACAATTACTCTACCCAATCTGTATAGTAACTATAGAGATTCTATACTCTAACTATACTCTAAGTAATAATGAATTACCAAGTATTTATTATTTACCACTCTGAAGATTCCTAATTGAAGGTCAAAAAACTTGCCAATGAAACAAGACATTAGCCAATGAAAATGGAGGAATATGATCAAAAGGAAGTCTTATCAGGAGAAAGAAATAGCTTTTCACCCATGAGCACTTAGTGCCCATTGAATGTTAGAAGAATAGAAATATCCTGATTAATTTGACTTTGGATGTGAACCACTGCTTTTCCATGATTCTAATCCCTTCTTCACCTGAGGAACAAGTGAGGGAATCAAAGAGGCAATTGGTTTATAGAAATAGGAAGCTTCTTTTGTTTCGGGCTTTATTAGCACACCCGATTTATCGGCTATCTCAATCACATAGATCAGTGCTGATACCAATAATAATCCTTTGAACATACCAAACAATGCACCCGCAACCCGGTTAACACATCCCAGGGGAGTAAGCTCCAACATTTTCTGAAGTGACTTTCCAATGACATACATGAGAATAATCACTAAAGCATAGCAAAGTACAAATGCCAGAAGATGAAGTAAGTGTGAATTAATATGGGTTGAACTGCGAAGTAAAGATTCTATATACCAGGCAAATCGAAGTGAAAGATAGTAACCAAGAATAAGGCCCAGTAGTGAAGTGATGCTGAGAATAAATCCTTTGAAAATACCCTGTAATGCTCCAAGACCGGCGATTACCAGTATAAATATATCAATAGAATTCATTAAAGATTTTTAATTTTCCGGGTTAGCTGTGTTGCAAAAACAAAATCATTCAATTCCTTATTGTCGCTTGTGAGTATTGTCTCTTTATTCCCTTCCCACCAAAGTTTACCTTCGAAAATAAAACAGACATTATCGCCAATTTCAATGACCGAGTTCATATCGTGTGTATTGACAACGGTTGTCATTTTATACTCATCGGTTATTTCCTTAATAAGATTATCGATGACATTTGCAGTATGAGGATCAAGACCTGAATTAGGTTCATCACAAAAGAGATACCTGGGTTTCATGGCTATAGCTCTTGCAATAGCTACTCTCTTCTTCATTCCTCCACTAAGCTCAGCAGGCAATAACTTATTAACATTCACTAAATTCACTCTCGACAGGCAAAAATTAGCTCTATCTCTTTGCTCTTCCAATGTTTGCTGGGTAAACATGCTAAGTGGGAACATTACGTTTTGCTCCACATTCATTGAGTCGAACAAAGCGCCTCCCTGAAACAACATTCCAATATCCTGCCTTACGAGTTTCATTTCGTCAAATGACATTCTTGAAAGCACCTTATCATCAAAAGTAACGTTACCTTCATCAATCTGAAATAATCCAACCAGGCATTTCATCAGTACCGTTTTACCTGAACCACTCTGGCCAATAACAAGATTACACTTACCGGTTTCAAATTTAACCGACACGCTATCGAGTACCTTGGTTCCACCGAATATCTTAGTTACGTCCTTCGCTTCTATCATGCTAATAGCAGATTGGTAAGTAACAGGTTGAAAATAATGATAGCAATACTACTGTGAACGACCCCTTTAGTGCTTGCTGCACCTACTTCGAGGGCACCCCCTTTAGTATAATAACCATGATAGCCTGATATTGTGACAATAAGGAAAGCAAAAACAACAGATTTTACCAGTGAATAGAAGATGTCATAGCTTTCGAAGAATGCTTTTAATCCGTATAAAAATTCAGCTGATGGAACCATACCGGTCAGTGACCCGGCAAGCCATCCGCCAACGTTGGCTACAAGGATGCTGATCATGATAAGAATAGGGTTAAAGAACAGGCATGCTACTATCTTAGGGAAGATCAGGTAAGTAGCGGGATTAATCCCCATAATTTCGAGTGCATCAATTTGCTCAGTAACTCTCATGGTACCAATCTCGGAAGAGATACGTGAGCCAACTTTTCCGGCAAGGATTAAAGAGATAATAGTAGGTGAAAATTCAAGCACTACCGATTGTCGGGTTGCATAACCAATTGTATAAATGGGAACAAGCGGAGTATCGAGGTTAAAAGCCATTTGAATTGCCAATACTGCCCCCATAAAGATAGAAATGAAGATTACTATCCCGATAGAATCAAGGCCGAGATTATCTATTTCAATGAGTATTTGCCTAAAGTAAATAGACTGTTTTTCAGGTCTTTTAAAGACCAGACGCATTAACTGAATATACCTGCCAACATGTGTTAGAAAATTTTTCATAGGCAATTTTAGGCAGGTGCTAAGTTACAGATAATTCTCATGAAATAAGCAGTTTTTACTCTTAGTGACTATTCTAAACATGTTATTAAGCGAAATGATTTTATACTTGTTGACGTTATTATTTATTTGCTAATTTTGAGGCACTTTTAACATTCAAATTTGTAAACAAATGAAATTAAGGTCCAAATACTTACTTTCCATCCTTGTTTTAGTAATTACTCTCATCGTATCTTCATGTTCCGCTCCTGCCTATCAAAGAAATAAGTACAGGTCAGGTAAACGTTTTCGCGATTGCGGATGTTCGTTTAAACCTGCGGATAATAAATCGATGCTGAGCCTTAATGAACAAAAATAGGACGCTGCGGCAGGCCTTACCTGATTTTATTCCTTTGGCTGCTGTAGATAAGGTGGCCACATGGTTCGATGAAAATCATGTTATTCTGAAAATAACCCGAAACAGGCGTACCAAACTTGGTGATTTCAGGAGTGCACCTCCCGGAAAACCTTGTGCTATTTCAGTTAATCACGATTTAAACCGGTACAGTTTCCTGATTACTTTGCTGCATGAAATAGCTCATGCTGAAGTACATCTGCACACTACACGACGAGTGGAACCCCACGGTGATCTTTGGAAATCAACCTTCAGAAAGATTGCACAACCTTTTCTGTATGATGCTGTATTCCCCGAACCCCTGAGATCAGTCTTTGCCTCTTATCTGATAAATCCTCTGGCTTCAAGCACTTCACACCTGGCACTGGCAACTGCTCTTAAGGAATTTGATACTAATGTGAATGAAATCACTGTTTCGATGTTACAACCCGAAACTCTATTTGCATTGCCCAACGGCAGAGTATTTAAAATGTTAGGAAAAGTTAGGAAAAGATACCGCTGTTACTGTCTGGATAACAGACGTACTTATCTCTTCAGTCCTATTGCAGTTATTACACCGGTTACTGCTGAAAAACCATAAATTATCGATAACTTTAGGAAATCAAAGGTGTTGTATTAAAAACTTGATTAACAAAAAGAAACATGAATAAAAACAATTTCTGTATTATAATGGCAGGTGGCATTGGTTCCAGATTCTGGCCTATGAGCCGCAAGGATCATCCAAAGCAATTTATTGATATTCTTGGCACCGGTCAAACACTCATTCAAGCCACTTTCAATAGGTTTATCAGAGTTTGCCCTCCCGAAAACATTTATATTGTTACCAATGAAACTTACAGAAATCTGGTTCTTGAGCAATTACCCCAGATTAAGAAAGAACAGGTATTATGTGAGCCATCACGACGAAATACAGCTCCCTGTATTGCATATGCCAATTATACAATTATGCAGCGCAATCCAAACGCAAATATAGTGGTTGCTCCTTCAGATCATATTATACTTAAAGAAGACATTTTTATTGAAGTCATTTCAGCAGCCCTTCAGGCAACTGAAAAACACGACTGGCTACTTACATTAGGCATTCAGCCTAACCGTCCCGACACAGGTTATGGTTATATACAGTTTCAGGATCTTGAGACCGGTGAGGCAGATAGCCGTGTAAAAAAGGTAAAGACTTTTACTGAGAAGCCACAGCTTGAAATGGCCAAACAATTTTTGGCAAGTGGTGATTTCCTTTGGAACTCAGGTATTTTCATCTGGAGATTAAAGACCATAATGGAATCATTCGCTAAACACCTTCCCGATGTTGATCAACTATTCAAGGCCGGTATCGGTAAGTATAATACTAAAGAAGAGCCGGGATTTATAGAACAAACTTATTCAATGTGCAAAAACATCTCCATTGACTACGGAGTGATGGAAAAAGCAGAAAATGTGTTTGTATTAGCTTCTGACTTTGGATGGAGTGACCTAGGAACCTGGGGATCATTGTATGATACCAGGAAAAAGGATAATGATGCCAATGCTATTGTAGGTCAGAATGTGATGATGTACGACAGTAAAAATTGCATTGTGAATATGCCTAAAGATAAGCTTGTTGTGCTTCAGGGACTCGATGGTTACATTGTGGTTGAAGAAGAAGATACATTACTTATTTGTCGCAAAGAAGATGAACAGCAGATCAGGCAGTTTGTAAACGATGTAATGATTGAAAAGGGAGAGAAATACGTTTAAAATCAAATATTTATTCTTTATGAAAAAATTAATTATCCTGTTTTTCGTACTGGTAAGCACACTGGTACGGGCTGATGAAGGAATGTGGCTTCCTATGCTGATTGAGCGTCTCAATTATGTTGATATGCAAAAAGAAGGCCTGAAGCTCACACCTGAGGAAATTTATAGTGTAAACCACTCCAGCCTCAAAGATGCTATCATACAATTTGGTAATGGTTGTACCGGTGAAATCATCAGCGACCAGGGCCTTGTTCTCACCAATCATCATTGTGGATACGGCTCAATCCAATCGCACAGTACTATTGACCATGATTATCTGGCCGATGGATTCTGGGCAATGAGCATGAAAGATGAACTGCCTAATGAAGGTCTTACTGCCAGGTTTCTTGTCAGGATTGAAGACGTTACAAAGCGCGTTCTTGATCAGCTGAATGATAAAATGACAGAAGCTGAAAGGAGAGATAAAGTTGCAGCTATTTCAAAGACTATTACTGATGAAGCTGAAAAAGGCACAGGATATCAGGCAAGAGTTGCCAGTTTTTATGAAGGAAATGAATTTTACCTCTTCGTTTATGAAGTTTATCGCGATGTACGTTTAGTAGGTGCTCCTCCTTCTTCAATTGGAAAGTTTGGTGCTGATACTGATAACTGGATGTGGCCCCGCCATACAGGAGATTTCTCAATATTCAGAGTTTATGCAGGCCCTGATGGTAAGCCGGCTGACTTTTCAAAGAACAATGTTCCTCTCAAACCCCGTCATCACCTTCCTGTTTCAATGGGTGGTGTTGAAAAGGGCGATTATGCAATGATTATGGGATACCCTGGAAGCACTGAACGTTATACTACCTCTTGGGGTGTTGATCAGGCAATAAACATTTACAATCCTACCATCGTAAACATCAGAGCTAAAAAATTAGGCATCATGCGTGCTGATATGGATGCCAGTCGCGATATAAACATCAAGTACGCATCAAAATATGCCGGGATAGCTAACTACTGGAAATATTATATCGGTCAAACCAGAGGCTTAAAACGGCTTAAAGTATTTGAAGAAAAACAGAAGATTGAAACAGAATTCAACAACTGGGTAAATTCTTCCCCTGAACGAAAAGCAAAATACGGGAATGTATTACCCGGATTTGAAAGTGCCTTTAAGACATTAAATACGTATATGGTTCAACGCATTTATTATTCTGAAGCAATAGCAAGAGGTGCTGAAATAATGACCCTTGCTAATTCATTCAGATCATTGGCAACTGAACTGGCAAATCAAAATCCTTCAGCTGAGAAGCTTGCAAAGATTAAAGACAACCTGCTTAAGTATTCCGATCGTCACTTCAAAAACTATAATGAACCAACAGACTTGAAACTGATGGCGGCTTTATTGCAGATGTATTATGAAAATGTACCGGTAGATCAACAGCCTGCTTCTTTCAGAGCACTTGTTGAAAAGAACAAAAAGAACTATTTAAAACTGGCAGAAACACTTTTCGATAAGACCATGTTCACTGACAAATCAAAAGTGGATGCTTTCATTTCAAATCCTGATTTAAAGAAACTTCAAAAAGACCCCATCTATAAACTGATGCAGGAGTTTAATGCTAAGTTTGAGGAAAATCAGAAAAACATACTTGAAGCTAATGCAACACTCGACCGCAGTAACAGACTTTTCATAGCAGGATTGCGTGAAATGCAACCAGACCGTAAGTTCTACCCTGATGCAAACTCAACAATGCGACTCACTTATGGCAAGGTACTCGACTATTACCCTGCAGATGCAATCCATTACAACTACTACACTACGTTGAAAGGTGTTATGGAGAAAGAAGATTCAACAAGCTGGGAGTTTGTAGTTCCCGATAAACTCAAGAGTCTTTATGAAAAGAAAGATTTTGGCAACTACGGCGTTAATGGTGAAATGCCTGTATGTTTCATTTCAACAAATGATATTACCGGTGGTAATTCGGGTAGTCCTGTAATGAATGGTAAAGGCGAATTAATAGGCATTGCCTTTGATGGTAACTGGGAAGCTATGAGCGGTGATATCGCTTTTGAACCTGAACTTCAGAGAACTATTAATGTCGACATCCGCTATGTATTATTTATTATTGATAAATATGCAGGTGCAAAGAACCTCATTCAGGAACTTACACTTGTAAATACTGATAAGCTTAAAACAGGTGCTGAACAGGTAAAATCTGCTGAACCTGTAGAAAGCATTCGCTAACTTTAACTGAATTAGGTTCAATCATTATTATTGAATCTGCGGTAATTATCCACTAATAAAAAAAGCTGATGAAACGTGTGTTTCATCAGCTTTTTAGTTTTAACCTTAGATTTTATGCAATACCTGCAACTTCTATTAATATGCTTTCCGATACAGCGGTCCGGTATTACATTATTTGATTAATTATTAACAGGAGCAAACTTAAGTTCTTCAATTATTCTTTGTGAATTAGCTAACTTATCAATAATGAAGAGTACGTACCTAATATCAACACAAATAGTGCGTTGCAGTGCCGGCTCAAATGCTATGTCGCCACTCATTGCTTCCCAGTTACCATCGAAAGCAAGACCGATCAACTCACCATTACCATTTAGGACAGGACTACCTGAGTTGCCTCCGGTGATGTCGTTATTTGTAATAAAGCAAACCGGTAAGCGGCCTTCTTTATCATGCCATTTGCCAAAATTCTTAGCAACGAGAAGTTCTTTTAGCTTAGCAGGTACTATGAATTCTTCATTAGTAGGATCTTCTTTTTCAAGGATACCATCCGTGTAAGTTACATAATCATAGTGAACAGCATCAGCAGGATAATAATCCATTACCTGACCATAAGAAACCCTCAATGTGGAGTTTGCATCAGGATAATAAACCTTTTCAGGATTAGCTTTCCTTAATCCATCAACAAATAAGCGTTCAGCTTTATTGATCTTCTCTTGTGCTGGACCTAATGCCATCACCTGAGTAAGGAATGAATTGTAAAGTGAATTGGTAAGCTTGTTAGCAGGATCATTCTCCAGTTTTTTTAACGATGGATTTTTTATGAAAGCATCAAAGCGGTCTTTAGAAACCAGAAATGATTTACTGAAGATATAATCAACGTATTTTGACACACTACCTTTGTACTTTTTATTGATAGTATTATATATCTCAGGTAGTGAAGATTCAGGCAAATTATTACGGTAAGTTTCAAGTACAGCAATAAGTATTTTCTTTTCAGTTCCGGGGTTATAGTTCTTGAATTGTTCCTCAGCAGTTTTAGCAATTGGTGCAAGGGCAGCCTGCAAAGCTTCACCTTTCTGTTTACTTTTCAAGATGTTAATCATACCCTGAACTTTAAGAGGGTAAGGAAGTACCTGTGAACCGTAAAATGCCATCTGGAACAACCAGAGTTGACTATTATAATTAGCTGCTTTCAACTGATCAGAGACTGCTGAAATATCCTGAAGTGCCATTCCATAAGTATCTTTCCTTTGTTGGTCGGCATTAACCCAATTCATCAAATTAGCTTCAATATCCTTCTTCTTCTGATAAACATCAAGTCTTTTCAGTCCGCGTGATTCACCAATTTTGTTCTTCCAGAAATTAGCAAGACCAGCATAATTAGAAGCATACATAATTCTGATTTCATCAGAAGAATCCATGTCACTCTTCATTTGTTCGAGTATTTTTCCGCCCATAGTAATGATAGCCGGATTAATATCATCAAGAGTGGCCTTTATACCATAAGAAGTCATATAGCGATCAGTAGAACCGGGGAATCCCCATGTCATAGCGAAATCATTAGGTTGCACGCCATTAACTGATACTGTAAGGAAACGTTTTGGTTTAAATGGTACATTGTCTTTAGAATAAGGAGCCGGTGAACCATCGGGTGCTGTATAAATACGGAAGATTGAAAAATCACCGGTATGACGTGGCCACATCCAGTTATCGGTATCACCACCAAACTTTCCAATTGCTGATGGAGGTGCTCCAACTAACCTGATATCTTCATATACCTGATAAACAAAACGATAATATTCATTACCATTATAAAAACTCTTTACTGAAACCTGGTACTTACCTTTCTCAGAAGCTTCATCTTTAAGTGTTTCTATGACTTTAGAAATGGTACTGCTTCTTTCACTTTCCGACATTTCAGGTTTTACCTTATCTAAAACAATCTTGGTAACATCGTCCATTTTAACAAGGAAAGCAGCTGTAAGGCCTTCATTAGGAAGCTCATCAGCAAAACTGGCAGCCCAAAAACCATCAGTAAGATAATCATGATCAATTGAACTATGAGTTTGAACGGCCTCATAACCACAATGATGATTAGTAAATAATAAACCCTGGCTTGATACTACTTCGGCAGTACAGAAGTTGCCAAAATTGACTACTGCATCTTTTAAACTCGAATTGTTAACATCATAAATCTCCTGAGGGGTTAGTTTAAGCCCCATTTTTTGCATATCGGTATAGTTCAATCTTTCAATAAACATGGGGAGCCACATTCCTTCATCGGGAAGATTTGCTCCTCTTGAGATTCCGCCAATACCGGCCAGAAGTAATAAGGTAAAGAGAAGTTTTTTCATAATTAATTATTAGTGTGTTTTGTGCATTTCTACCTAAATCATGCCATAAATTAACAGCTTGTATTCCAATCATCTACAAGTCAAACACTGTGATGAAAACACTATATTCCTCACTTGTGCCCGTTCATAAATGAACACTATTTTCTCAGAAGTGAACAGTAAAAATTTATTTAATACCGAGTGCTGAACGTCCCTGATTGAATACTATATCCACAGGTATATTGGCAACTTTAAGTCTATCAAGATCTGTTTGAAGATTTGCAGGGATTACTGATTTTTCAGCTATAAGCTTTTTAACACCGTCGTAATCACCATCACCCTGAAGCTTAAGAATCATAGCACCGAGACTTTCAACTGCTGCTTTCATCTGGTCGAAGTTCACTTTATAAGTGCCATTGCTATATGTAAAAGCATTATTTGCAGCGAAATGGCTAAAAATGAGCATATTTGCTTTACCATGAGCACTAGCAGCACCAAATCTGACAGTCCTGAATACTCCTGTCATGAAAGTTACGTAATTGTCCATCACTTCACCTTCTTTAAGTTCTCCCATCTCGAAGAGCTTGGTAACCATATAAAGACCTAAGATATCAGCTTTTGCTTCTTCAAGAGCCGAGTATTGTTCTTTAAGAGCTTCACGCACCGTACCTTTTCCATTAAGAGTATTCTTTATTCCTAGGCCATGAGCCACTTCATGAAACATTGTATTGGCGAAAAAAGCATCAAATTTTATATACTTGCGCTGGGATTCATCGGTTAATATGTTGGAAACAGGAACAAGAATCTTATCAAATTTAGCTTTCATTGCATTCTTGAGCTGTAGTTTGCGAGATCCTTTCTCTAACTGTACTTTCTCATCATTAGGCAGATTAATCGCGATAGTTTTGCTGCCAGCATTGCAATCACCGGCATAATAAACTACATCATAAGCATTAAGATCAGCATCTGATCCAGGCACTTCATTCTTATATTTCTGATCAACAGGAAGTCCCTTTTGTAATCCGGGCAATAATGTAGCAAAGTGTGCCAATCGTTTGCTCCATTCAACATCTTTTATAAGCACGTAAGCTTCCTGAGCGGCTTTAATACCATTTAATGCATCTTCATAATTTTCAATTGGGCCAACTACAAAATCAATATTTGAATTTTTCATGTCCATCCATGCAAAGTCACTTGGCTGATACTTATCGGTAAGTAGTGCTTCAGCCCTTAACTCAAGGTACTTTTTTAATCCTGCATCTTCAGCAAGTGCTGCTGCCTGTTTTAAAAGGTCAGCTGCCTTTTTAATCTTCGAAGCGTAAGCATCATGATACCATACTACTCTTAAAGTCTTGTCGTCATTACGTCTTATGAGTGTATAAAGACTTGCTTTATCAGGATTCTGCAGTGCATCGAACTCTTCCTTGGTTATGTCGACAGGATACAGATTAGAGCCTAAAGGCTTTTCACCAACTTCTTTCACAAATGATTTATTCCCATTGAGCCTGTCCCATGGACCATAATTAATCTCAGCAAACTTGCGGGTGTTTTCGTCTTTTATTGCCGACAAAAATTTCTCCTTATTACCTATTGTTTGTTCCCAGAAAATATCATCCATAATTGAAGCAACGTCAAATAAGATGGGCAATATTTGTTGTTCTTTAGCTGAAAGATGACTGATATCGGCAGTTAAAGTAACTGTTGCATAAGTCGATAGTCGCTGGGCAATATCAGTACCGGTATCCGGAGTGAGCGTGATACCTTCGGGGATTACACCTTTGTATTGGTTTTCCATTTCTTCTTCGGTTTTTACTTCTTTTTTCTGATTGCATGCTGATACTAATGCCAGCATCAAAAACACCGCTAAACAGGTTATTGCATTACGAAACATGACGTTATGGATTAGGTTTGTGAATATTGGTTAGGTGAGCTAAATTAACAACATTATTTTTACAGTTATAACTATCTACTGCTCTTTTACAGGTATGGTGAAACTGAATTTTGAACCTTCACCCAATTTACTTTCAAATGCAATGGTACCACCATTTTTCTCTACAAAATCTTTACATAGAATGAGCCCTAAACCTGTTCCTTTTTCGTTGGCTGTACCCTTTGTTGAACTAACCTTTTCATCCAGGCAAAAGAGGATTTTCATTGTTCGTGGCTCAATACCTGTACCATGATCTGAAATACTGACTTTTATATAGTCGCCAATACTTGATGCTTCAATATTGACCTCTGAATTTTCGTAAGAGAACTTAACTGCATTAGATAACAAGTTGCGTAATACCGTCTTAATCATATTTGCATCGGCATATACTTTAGACTTATTAAGCATGGATATTTTTAACGTAATACCTTTAATTCTTGCTTGAGGTACTGCCAAATTCACAGATTCAAGAATCATTGTTTCTATGTCAAAATACTCAGGTGTAAAAGAAGAGCCACCAAGTTGTGTTTTGGCCCATGTAAGCAGATTATCAAGAAGCTGGAAGGTAATTTCAGTAGATGACAAAATCTGTTTTATCATCATCTTCCGTTCTTCATTTGAAAAATCATCATACTCTTCGTTAAGTAATCTGGAGAAACCCAGAATAGAAGTGAAAGGACTACGAAGATCATGAGCAATAACCGAGAAGAATCTGTCTTTTGTAAATTTATCATCATGTAACTTCTGGTGTAAATATTTTTCATCCGTTACATCAATCATGACACCTGTGGTATATTCAGGTGAATTATTTTTTGAAGGTATAAAGCTGGCTGAGATTCTTATCCATCGTATCTTATCCTTAACTGTAATTCTGAATTCCATGGTGAATTCTTCAGCAACAGTGTTGTTTGTAAGGATTTGTAGTAGTTGGGCCCTGTCTTCCTGTTCAACTTTCTGTATCCATTCATCGAGGGTTATAACACTATGTGGAATATCGAATAATTCATAGCACTTCTCATCCCATGTAATTTCATCTGTTGGGGCAGTACGATACCATACCCCTGCTTTAAGTGCTTTAAGTGCAAGTGTTAGATTGTTCTCAATCAATCGCTTATCTAAAAGAGAAGCACATTTTCCAGAAGAAATGTCTTGTGCCATATTATCAATTACTCAGGTATCTGAGCAGGTGTAACATTAATTCGTTGTTTTTGTTGTTAACCACCAAAAATTTCAGAACCTGATTCAATTGATAAAGATATTAAATATTTGGGTGCACTTATTAATCTCTGATTTATTTTATTAGCATACGACTCAATCAGATATTTATAAGTTGATAATTTGACACACAAATCAACAAATAAGTCTTAGTTGCTTATTTTTCAGTTGTTTTTTCCGGAGTAGTATTCTGTATTTTAATTTTTTCCTTGTTAGTGAGGCCGCTTAATACTTCAACATTTAATCCATCACTTAAACCGGTTTTAACAATACGCTTTTCAAACACCTGAGGTTTTGATTCAATTTCAACCCATGCAGTATCACCGCTGAATTTCAATAAGCTTTCCTGTATTGCCAGCACACTATCACGTTTTTCAAGCACAATATCAGCATTGGCACTATAACCAGATCTAATGAATTGGTCTTTTTTAAGTTGAACAGCTGCCCTGATTTCAAATTGTATAGCGCCATTTTCTTCAACTCCCTTAGGAGAAATATGCTCCAATTTTGCACTAAACTTTTCTGCATCAATTGCCCCAATGGTAAGAATAAGGTCCATACCCTGATGTAATTTACCAACTTCCGATTCATCCACTTTTCCTTTAAAGATCATCTCACCCATATCGGCAATTGTGGCAATGGTAGTACCATCATTGAATGTATTACTTTCAATTACTGAATTACCGGTTTCAACGGGAACAGTAAGCACCATCCCCTCTATTGTTGACCTTATTATAGTATTACTCACTTCACCGGCTCTCTTGGTAATACCTTCTCTAATGAGTTGCAAATTATTTTCAGCAGCTTCCGTTGCTTCTTTTGCAGTGTTTAATGCTACTTCAAAATTCTGTAATTCAGCTTCAGCAATCACTTTCTTATCAAATAAAGATTTCTGCCGGTCATAACTTTTTTGAGCATCATCTCTTGCAATCTTAGCCCTGTTAAGTCTTGATTCAGCTTCATTCAAACTAATCATGTTTGGAATAATGCGAACTTTAGCAATCATATCGCCCCTTTTAACTACATCACCGGGTTCAACATACAATTCAGCAATGATACCTGAAACCTGAGGTTTAATCTCTATTTCCTTTCGTGGAACTATTTTACCGGTAGCCACTGTTTTCTTTATAATATTCGTTCGTTGGGCTGTAGTAGTATCATATACAACTGGTTTTGCAGCCGACTTCTTATAAAGATAAATGATCGTACCCCCAAACACAACCAAGATTATTACTCCAATTAAAATTTTAAATGCGGTTCTCATGCTTGTTCTTTTTTTAAATATTCCGGTTCAACTTAGATTCTTGTAATATCTGTATTTTAATTTTCCTTGCCATCCCATTGTAATCATTCATATCTTAAGGCATCTATTGGTTTAATACTCACTGCCTTCCTTGCGGGTACCCATCCAGCAATGGCACCTGATATTACTAATATTGCCAATGCTATTATTGCCATGTTAAAATCTATACCCGGATTTTTAAACATAGTTCTTTCACCCGTACCACCCGACATAAGCATTTTATTTATCAGTTCAAGCAATGCCACGCTAATAACCAATCCAATATAGCCGGCAAAAGTTGTTAGGAATACTGATTCAGTAATGATTTGAGAAATTATCTTAGCAGGTGAAGCACCAATAGCACGTTGTATTCCAATTTCTTTGGTTCTTTCTTTTACAATTACCAGCATAATATTGCTAATTCCTATCACCCCGGCAAGCAATGTACCTATTCCTACAATCCAGATAAGTCCGTTAATACCGGCAAACAAACCGGTCATCTGGTTATACTGCTTTTCAAGATTGAATGAACCTATGGCCTCTGTGTCTTCAGGAGAAACCATATGACGTTTTCTCAATACAGCACTTGCTTTTTTCTCAACTACTGAAGCTGGAATGCCATCTTTTGATGTAAATGCAAACCAACCAATGATATCACCCCAGTTATATACTCTCTGAAAAGTGGTTAATGGGATAAATATGCTTTGTTCTTTATCACCTCCAAAATTTACTCCTGTATTCAAAGGTTTGAATGTTCCTACAACCTGAAAATATATTCCTCTAATTTGAATATACTGGCCTAAAGGATTTTCGCCAGGTTGAAACAATATTTCAACTACCTTATTACCAATGACAGCAACCTTACGTTTGTCTTTAATATCAGCATTATTTACAAAGCGGCCACTGGTAATGGTAACAGGATCAATCTCATTCCATTCAGGGAAATCACCCATGATAGAAAATGTACCTGACTTTGTACCTTTCACCACATTATTACCATCCTGACCATCTCCACCCTGTGTACGGGGTGATAGAATCTGAATTTCAGGAATTTCCTTTCTTAGTGCTTCAATATCATCATTCCTGAAATTAAAGTTACGCCCCCTTGGTAGTCCTTTATATGGAATGGTAGTTGTTCTTGTCCACATAAAGACACTATTAGTAGCAAAATCACCGAAATCACTGGTTACACCATTTCGCAGTCCATTACCTGCACCGAGCATAATAATCAGCATGAAAATACCCCAGAATACTCCAAAGGCGGTTAAGAAAGTACGCATCTTATTCTTCTTTAGCGCACTCATGATCTCCTGCCAACGGTCTAAATCAAACATATGCTCAGTTTTTTAACTTTCTTGTCCACACTTAATGTTTATGCCAATTATAATTATATCTCTCTGCTTCTCAAGTGAATAATTCATCGTTTTATTCATCTCTCAATGCTTCAATAGGTTTAATTGCAGCTGCTTTTCGGGCTGGAATAAATCCGGCAACAGCACCACTGGCTACCAGTAATACGAGTGCATAAACAGCAACACGTAAATTAACCTCGGGATTTGTAAAGAAACTTGATTCAATTTTTGATCCAACAGATTCAAGTACAATAACCCCCAGCACTAATCCAATATATCCGGCAAACGAAGTAATTAGAATGGATTCCTGTAATACCAGACTTATAATTCCCCATGGAGTAGCACCCATTGCTTTACGAATACCTATTTCTTTGGTACGGTCTTTAACCACGATCATCATGATATTGCTCACACCAACAATACCGGCTATAATAGTTCCAAAGCCAATGATCCAAATAAAAAGTCGAATTCCTGCAAACAACTTTTGAAATCGGGTAAATTCTTCAACACTATTCCAGGTACCTATTGCACGTGGATCATTAACATCAAATTTAAGAAGTGATGCAAGTTTTGATTTTATAGCATTTTCAATCTCTTTACTCTGTTCGGCACTTGCATTACCAACTGTAACAGCAATTGTATTAACGTTATTCTCACCTGCAAAAACCCGCTGTGCGGTAGTCATGGGAATGTAAACCATCCTCATGTTTTGATCTCTTTCATCATCATCTGCAAAGATTCCAACTACTTTAAATGGAATGCCTTTTATGATGATGTATTTACCCAAAGGAGGTTCACCTTTAAATAGAGCCTCCTGAACCTGAGTGCTTATCGTTGTAACTTTCCTGAATTGTTCGAGGTCAGTATTATTAACGAACCTACCCTGTTTAATTTCCAGTTTTTCAATAAACTGGTAGTCAGGATAAACAGTACGAATGTTAAAAGTACCATATTGTTTCTTGTATGAAAGTGTGTTATTTCCCCACATATCAAACCTCGGGGAGCTAAGGTCTATGCCTTTAATTGTTTTCTTAACTTCATCGTAATCCTGATTCTTCATCTGAATATTGCGACCGGGTTTCATTCCTTTATAGGCAAGACTGGTTTGTCCATTCCATATCCAGATAGTATTTGTTGCAGAAGAAGCAAATTGTTTTATAACTCCATTCTCTAATCCTTTTCCTGATCCAAGCAGAATGATAAGCATAAAAATACCCCATGCCACACTAAAACCTGTCAGGAAAGTCCGGAGTTTGTTTTTCCGGATGGTACTAAATATTTCATTCCATTTATCAGTATCAAACATGCCAGGGCTTATTAGTAATTTTTAAATTCAAGATTTCTTAAAATGTTACTTCAGTATTTACCTGCGAATGACCGTTTAGCTTTTCATGCTCAATAAGACCATCTTTCAAATGAATTATTCTCTTGGTCATATGGGCTATGTCGTTTTCATGTGTTACAATGATGATGGTAATACCTTGATTGTTAATTTCCTTGAGTATCTGCATTACTTCATAACTGGTAGCTGTATCAAGAGCACCGGTAGGCTCATCGGCAAGTATTACTTTAGGTTTTGAAATTAAGGCTCTGGCAATTGCTATACGTTGCTTTTGTCCGCCCGAGAGTTCATTAGGCATATGTTCAGCCCAATCCTTTAAACCCATTCTCTCAAGGTACTCCATTGCAATTTTATTGCGCTTTTTGCGACTAACATTCTGGTAGTATAATGGAAGTGCAACATTCTCCATTGCATTTTTAAAAGAAATCAAGTTAAATGATTGAAATACAAATCCAATGTATTTGTTTCTTAATCCGGCAGCTTTCGTTTCAGTTTGATTGCGTATTAACTGGTTATCCAGATAGTATTCTCCATTGTCATATTCGTCCAGAATACCAACTATATTCAGTAGAGTAGATTTGCCTGAACCTGAAGATCCCATTATTGATACAAATTCACCTGCTTCAATTTTCAGGTCAATGCCCTTTAGCACATGTAACTTGTTATTACCTGTGATGTACGATTTATTGAGGTTCTTTAATTCTATCATTTTATCTTGAAAATCAAACTTTATACATTTATTATGCCAAACACCTGTTTTACTTATTTTCAGTGACTTAGCATCTTATTTAATTGATTAAATATAACTAAAAGTGTTCATCTACGGACTATGCGACAATAAAAATGATACAATTTTTTACCCGGTTTTTATTATCGCACCTTCTCAAAACATTCAAAGTTTAAAGCATATTAATATCAACGCTCAACATTTCATCATGGTATTTCTTATGCCCAAATTCTAAATATTTAATTTGTCATTTTAAAAAGAGTCTACTTTTAAGTCAACCGCAATAAAAATTATATATTTGAATCCTAAAACCTGAAATAATAGTGAGATTCAAATCCTACTTTAGGCGAAAATCAATTGATATCATTTTAACTGAAGCTGAGAAGGAACATCAGGCAGGAAGTGAAATGCGCCGTGATCTGGGTGTTAGGGATCTCACAGCTCTTGGCATTGCTGCAATTGTTGGGGCCGGTATCTTCAGTACTATTGGCAATGCAGCTTCATCAGGTGGACCGGCAGTGTCGTTACTATTTATTTTCTCTGCTATTGCCTGTGGATTTTCGGCATTATGCTATGCTCAATTTGCCTCATCTATTCCTCTTAGCGGAAGTGCTTATACCTATGCATATGCAAGTTTTGGAGAACTTGTAGCATGGATTATTGGCTGGGACCTTATAATGGAATATGCTGTCGGAAATATAGCAGTTGCTATTTCATGGTCGGGTTATTTTGTGGGACTACTTTCAGGTCTGGGTATTGTAATTCCTGATTATCTGGCTATAGATTACTTAAGTGCTTTGAGGGGGTATCATGCAGCTGTTGACCTGATTAACCAGGGAACATTGATAAGCAATCTGCCCGGTGAACTGTCGGATGCTTATAATGCCTGGCTGTCGGCACCTCAATTAGGAGGTATCAGACTCATTGCCGACATACCGGCATTTATCATAGTTGTTGCTATTACATGGCTTGTTTACAGGGGAATACATGAATCAAAAGTTGCCGGTAATTTTATGGTTGTCCTAAAACTAGTCATACTGCTAGTAGTAATTGCAGTAGGGAGTTTTTATGTAAAAACAGGCAACTGGTCCCCATTTGCTCCAAATGGAATTACCGGTGTTTTAAAGGGAGTATCGGGAGTGTTCTTTGCCTATATTGGATTTGATGCCATATCAACAACAGCTGAAGAGTGCCGTAACCCTCAAACCGATCTGCCAAAGTCAATGATCTATTCACTTGTGATAACTACTCTCCTTTATGTAGCTATAAGTCTTGTGCTTACAGGAATGGTAAGCTATCAATTTCTGGGTGTTGCTGATCCTCTTTCATTTGTCTTTGAGAAACTTCATCTAACCTGGTTGTCGGGTGTTATTGCTTTGAGCGCAGTAATTGCAATGGCCAGTGTGTTATTGGTATTTCAGGTTGGACAGCCTCGTATATGGATGAATATGAGTCGTGACGGATTACTGCCACCTGTATTCTCTAAGCTGCATAAAAAATATAGAACACCTGGATTCTCAACAATAATTACAGGAATTCTTGTAGCTGTTCCTTCACTTTTTATGAATCTTACAGAAGTAACTGACCTTACCAGCATTGGGACTCTTTTTGCTTTTGTACTGGTATCAGGTGGTATTCTTATTCTTGATGGTCATGAAAAACCTGCCGGTAATCTGGGAGGAAAAGGAACAGGCAAGTTCAGGGTTCCTTATTTTGATAGTCGCAAATGGCTCCCTTTTATCTGGTTAGGTGTTCTAATCGTGTTATTGACCATGGATAAAGATGATTTGCTGTCAATGGTAGCTTTTAATGGCACTCAGGGTGAATCATTCTTTGATGTATTTAAGCACAAAATTCCTCATATTGCCTTCTTCATAGTTGCCTTTTCAGTTTCATTTTCAGCTATTAAGAACAGGCTTTCACTTATTCCGGTGCTTGGACTTATTACAAACTTTTATCTTATGTCGCAGTTGGGAATCACTAACTGGTTACGATTTGTAATATGGTTGGCTATTGGACTTGTTATCTATTTCACCTATGGATCAAGAAAAAGTAAGTTGATTTTACATAAATAATCCGGGCAAAGAATGCTTAAC
>JBLMZZ010000130.1:0-14924 GCA_050259095.1 Omnitrophica WOR_2 bacterium
TAAATGTTTTTACTTTTAATTTTTTTGTGATATTGCACAAACTTTATATATTTACTGCTTTAATCATTACCGAAAGAGAAATACATGAACTTCCGTTATCTCCTGTTCACAATGATCCTGCCTCTCTTCTGTATTTCAGGATATTCCCAGAAATATAATGCCGAAGTGACAGATTATACTACCATATGTGAAGTTTCTAATTCAGGGCTCAGCACTTTTACTTCATACACCATCAAGATCAACAATCGTGAAGGCGACAAATATGGAAACTTCGTTATCCCTTATTCAAAAAACAGTCAGGTTTCAGGGATAAAGGCTACAATAACTGATGTTAATGGAAATGTTGTTAGGGAGTTGAAGAAATCAGATATCATCGACCGCAATGCATCTGGTGACAACTTATATACGGATGATTTTATCAAAACCTTCCAGCTTAAGCATAATGTATATCCTTACATTATTAAATGTTCTTATAAAACCAGCGAAAAAGAGTTCTTCTCAATTGCTAACTGGGCGCCAATTGTAGATACAGATATTCCTACACAAAAGGCATTATTACAGGTTATTACTCCCCTTGAGTATAACATAAAGGTAGATTGTAAAAATGCAATGTTACTAAAAACTGATACTGTTCAAACTGTTATAGTAAGGCAATGGCAGTCGGATTATTTTAAACTCCTGAAGTCAGAAATTTACTCCCAGTTATATAATGAAGCCCCCCATGTGTATGTTGTGCCTGAAACATACAAGTATTGGTTCTCGGGGAGCTGGTCAAGTTGGACTAGTTATGGCGACTGGGTTTACAATCTGATAAATGGATTAGATGTGTTACCCGATGAGGAGCAGGCAACCATTTCAGGCTTAATTAAAGGTATTACTGATAAGAAAGAGATTGTGAGAATACTGTATCACTACATGCAGGAACATACCCGATATATCAGTGTTCAAATACAATTAGGTGGATTAAAACCCTATCCTGCCTCTTATGTTTCAAAGAATAAGTATGGAGATTGCAAAGCACTGACCAATTATTTAAAAGCAGTATTAAGTTATGCAGGGATTGAATCATACTACTGTTTGATTCATGCATCCGACCCTCCACTAAGTTTCTTGTATGACTTCCCCTATCAGCAGTTTAATCATGTGGTTTTAGCAGTACCTGTTGACAACGACACCATATGGCTTGAAAATACTAACAATGTTAATCCATTTGGCTATATGGGTACCTCTACTCAAAACAGATATGCTCTGATGATTAAGGAAGGAGGGAGCAGTCTTGTGAGAGTGCCTGCACTGGCAAAAGAACAGGTATTGCAAACGAACAGGATGGATTATGATATCAGGCAAAATGGAATGGCGCAAGTTTCTTTGAACAGCAATTACAGAGGTGAGGAGTTTGAGTATATGAATGCCTTGCAGAACAGGTTAAATGAGAATGATAAAGATCGCATTATACGAAGAAACCTGATGTTTGATAACTATGAAGTAATAAACTGGAAGCTTGAAGAGAGAGCAAGGGATTCTGCAAATATTAAGCTTAATGCAACATTATTATTAAATAAGTTCCTTAATCCATTGGGATCAGATTTCTTCTTTAACATTAATCCAACAGGGATACCTTCTTTCTCAAATCCTGCCAACAGAACTCTTCCTGTGGTAATATCCTATCCAGTATGGATTCAAGATACCCTTATATACAAGCTTCCCGGTGGATATTGTTATAAGAGTCAGGTCGCTCCTGTTCATATTGATACCCCTTATGGTAAATACGATCTTGAATTTAAAGCTTCGGAAGGTAATGTGATTGCTTACAGAACTTTTCAGCTTTATCCAGGGAATTACCCGTTAACCACATATCCGGAATTCTATAAATTCATAGAGTCAGCAAGCAAAGCTGAGAAAACAAAGATTGTAATCAAACCACTTTAAAACTAGTTATCTTGAAAAATTTAAAGATTAGTTACGCCCTCCTGATTATTGCCCTCACTTTTAGTACCATCGGTATCAAAGCACAGGAATACAACACTAAATTTGGAAAAGTCAGTCAGGAAGAGATGGACTTAAAAGCTTGTCCATTCGATACTATGGCGGAAGCTATGGTACTTCACGACATAGGTTATTTGTCGTTTGAGATCATTGGTGAAAAATACCAGACTTTATTTGAAAGAAGAATGCGAATAAAGGTGTTTAAAAAAGCCGGACTTAATCAGGCGGAGATGAGTATTCCTATATACAAAGGTTCAAGTGGAAGCGAAAAATTGTTGCAGGTTAAAGGAATCACTTACAATATGGTAAATGGGGAAATTGTAGAGACTTCACTCAGTATGAAAAATGCTTATGAGGAAAAAGCAAGTGAGCACTGGTACAATAAGAAGTTTGCGATGCCCGACGTGAAAGAAGGTTCTGTATTCGAAATCTCATACAAAATCACAAGTCCTTATTATACGTTTCTCCCAACCTGGAGATTCCAGTCTGTTATTCCAGTCCGACTTAGTGAATATACCATGAAGGTAAGTCCGCATTTCGACTATGCCCAAATTATGCGTGGAGAAGGTAAACTCAGTGATTATCAAAAATATTCAGATGGTGGAACACCTACTATGATCAACAATATTACGTATCACGATATGATCTATAAGTTTACCATGAATGATGTGCCTGCCTTTAGGGATGAACCTTTTATCACTTCTTACAATGACTATGTAAGAAAGATAGATTTTCAGCTTGCATCTATCATGTATTCTAATGGTGAAAGAGAAATAATACTCTCAACATGGAAGAAAGTATGTGAACAACTCATTGAGAATGAATCTTTCGGTACTTATATTAAAACCTGGCAACGGCAGGGTAAAAACATTATAGAAAGTCTTGGGATTGACCCACTTACTCCTTTGGATAAAGTTCAAAGGATCAGTCAATACGTAAAATCAAATGTGATATTTAATGGCAATGAAAGTCTTTTTGCTACAAAAAGTCAATCAAAAGTTGCCGAAGAAAAGACAGGTAACAGTGCTGATATCAATTTAATGGCCTTAGGGTTAATGAAAGCAGCAGGATTTGAAGCATATCCTGTTATACTTAGTACCCGTGATCACGGCAAATTACAAACACTGTATCCTTTTGTTGATGCCTTTAATTATGTAATTACATTGGTGAATGTAGATTCGGTCATGTATTTGGTAGATGCAACTGATCCGCTTTCAAAATTCAATGAGATTCCTCCAAACTGCTTAAATGAACTTGGTTATATAGTAAGAGATGAAAATCCCGATTGGATTAATTTTCAGAGTATGGGAATGTCTGAAAAGAAATATGAGATTGACATTCTGCCTAAACCTGAGATTGATAGTCTCGATGTAAACTATAAAATTACTTCCACCGGGTATGAAGCACTTGATCACCGAAAGAGGTTTAAATTAGATTATGAGGGATTGGCAAAAGATCTGATTGGTGATAATTATCTATCTTACGACAGCATTCAGAGTACAAATCTTACTGACATCAATGAGCCATTTATGCTTGCATATAAGAAACCGGAATATATTGAGAAAGTAGAGAATAAGCTAATTATTAACCCTTTCTGTGGCTCAGTACTCACAGAAAACCCATTTAAAGAAACGGTAAGGGTACACCCCATTGACTTTAATTACAAGTGGTCAAAATCATACTCTGTAAATATTAAGATACCAAAGGGTTACCGACTGCTTTCTAAACCCGAGAATCTGGTAATGAATAACAAGATCGTCAGGATAGTGTATGCTGTTACAAACAATGACCCTGAGGTACTTGTAGTGACCGGTTTATATCAATTCAAAAAAGATGTATATGGTGCTGAAGACTACCAACAGATTAAAGACTATTACAATGCTATTGTGTCGAAATTCAATGAAAAAATAGTGCTCGAAGCAAGCGATATATAATAAATAACCAGTAGTCTTTATCACATCTGTACTTTTCAACCTAAAACCAGGCAATAAATGAGAATTATAGGAATAGTATTGTTTTTCTTCGTCGTAAATATCCTTAGTGCTCAGGAGTATATACATGAATTTGGCAAATACAGCAAGGAAGAATTTGAACTGAAAGAATGTGCATTTGATCCATCAGCTGAGGCAGTAGTAATTTATGATATCGGAAGATCTTTTTTCTTGAAATCAAACTTTGATATTATTTTTCAAAGAAGATTCAAAATTAAAGTCTTCAATAAGGCAGGACTTGACCAGGCAGAGATAAGTATTCCGGTATATGAAGGAAGCTCAGGACAGGAAAAGATCACATCCATTGAAGGAAATACATATAATTATGAGAACGGAGAAATTAGAACAACACAGCTAAAGTCGAAGGAAACGTATCAGGTAAAATTAAATGACCACTGGTATGTTCATAAGTTTGCAATGCCGGATGTAAAAGAGGGTTCTGTTATTGAAGTTAGCTATCAGATTAGTAGCCCTTACATTTTTAATTTCCGCAATTGGGATTTTCAACAAAGCATACCTGTAATTTATAGCGACTATACTGCAGAGATTGATCCTCATTTTGAATACATGTATTTTCTTCAAGGTGCAAAGAAATTTGATGAATTCACTACAAATAATATAAATAGTCAGACTTTCGACTTATCGAAAACAACATCCAGTGACGTTGCCTATCATTTTGTTTTAAAGAACATTCCTGCATTCACCGACGACCAGTTTATCTCATCACCTGATGACTATAAAATCAAAATAATCTTCCAGTTAGCAGGTTATGCATCTTCAATGGGGAGCGTTATTAAAGTAATGACTACCTGGCCACTATTAATAAAGGACCTGATTAATCATGAGGATTTTGGGAAATATTTGAAGGTGAGTGAAAATAAAGCTAAAGATATCTTAAGTACCCTGGAACTTCCATCGGATGGATTGGAAAAAGCCAAATTACTGCGTCTGTGGGTTACATCAAATATCAATTATAATGGTACCAATGCATTACTTAGCTCGAAAAGTGTTAAGGAACTACTAGTCCAAAAAATAGGTAATGCAGCTGAAATCAATCTGTTTTATCTCGGAATGTTAAGAGCGGCAGGCATTAACGCACAGCCTGTAATCATTGGAACCCGTGATTACGGTAAAATCAGGACCGATTATCCGGTGATTAGTGCATTTAATTATGTGTTAGTGCAGGCAGCCATTGACGGGAAAGAGTATTTGATAGATGCCACAACATCAACACTAGGATTTAATGAAGTGCCTCCAAAATGCTTGAATGAAAAGGGATTGTTAGTTAATGATGATGTGGTAAAATGGGTAAATATGGGCAGTTCGGTACCTTCAGAATTGCAATATAAACTAAACCTTAGCTTACAACCTCAGACAGGTGATATTATTCAAAACTGTAAGATAAAAGCATCCGGTTATTTAGCAGCAGAATTAAGGAGTAAGTATATTGCTGACTATGATGAATTCTATAAATCGCTTGTTACTGCAAGCCATCCTATGGATGACAGCCTGAAATGTGTTTCATTAACAACAATTGAAGAACCATTTGAATTAGAGTTCAATGAGACTCAGTTTCTTGAGACTGCTGAGGATAAATTAATTATTAATCCATTTTGTGGGAAAGCAATCAGTGAAAATCCATTTAAGCTGGCAGCAAGATCATACCCTATAGATTTCAATTACCGACAAAGTAAATCATTTGAAACAACTATAAATATTCCTTCAGGTTATAGCATTCTTTCAAAACCTGATAATCTGGAAGTGAACAATGCTGTTGTAATGATTACATACTCGGTTGAGATACTTAACCCTGAGACTCTTAAAGTAACGGCAATGTATGATTTTAAAAAGGACATTTATCCTGCTGAAGCTTATAGTAATCTTAAAGCCTATTACAACATCATCGTTAATAAATTAAATGAAAAGATAGTTCTCGAGGCAAAAAAGATCTAACGCTAACATCTATTCATTATCAAACCTGGCAGTTGTACTCTTATAAAGAAGACACACTAACAAGATTCTTTTCCTAACTTTGCAACAACCAAACAGGCACGTACCTGTTATATGTTGTTATTTATTTCAATGGAAAAATCAAAGCTTACCGGCCTTACGCTTGAAAAGATGAACGAGCTTTCAAAAGGCACCATGGTTGAACACCTTGGCATTGTTTATACTGCTGTAGGTGATAATTATCTTGAAGGTACCATGCCTGTTGATGATCGTACTAAACAACCATATGGCTTATTGCATGGTGGTGCTTCAGCAGCTTTTGCTGAAACACTTGGAAGTATGGCCTCTGTTTGTCTGGTTAATTCAGAAACGCATAATGTGGTTGGCATTGAAATTAATGCTACACATGTGAGAAAGGCAACTGGTGGTCATGTTGTTGGAAGAGCAACTCTTATTTCACGAACACGCAAACTTCATGTGTGGGAAATAAGAATAACCCGACCAGAAGGTGACCTTGTTTGTATCTCACGACTCACAGTTATGGTAATACCTAAAGCTTAATCTGGTAACATGATGGTTTTAACTCAATTATCAGGATTCCAGAAAGACTGTTTGAGAAAAGGTATTCCTTTTGTTACCTATCAATTACCTGATACTGATCATCCCATCACAATTACCAGCAACTCACTGCCTAAAATACTTGATGAACATCTTGCTATAGTGCCTGAAAAGGAAGGATTTATATTTGCACCTTTCAATAAGAGTTATCCTTCAATATGGTTTGATGCAGACCATATTTATCATGGTAATGATGTTTACGTTAAAGATTTACCTGATTCAGTTATTCCATTTACATCCAACCACTCCCTCCCTTCAGAGATTTCAAAAGAACAATATCTAAAGCAGGTTGAAAGCATCTTAGATTCAATAAGAGAAGGAGTTATAAGCAAAGCTGTCCTATCAAGGATTATCAAAATACCATTTGAAAAAGTACTTGAAGCTCCTGCATTATTCAATCGCCTTGCTGCAAAATTTTCAAACGCATTTGTTTACATGCTATCTTTTCCCGAAATTGGATGCTGGATAGGAGCCTCTCCTGAATTGCTTCTTTCGGCTGAATCCTCGAACCAGCTTCACTCAGAGAAGGAATTGCTGTCAGTAAAGACTATGGCACTGGCCGGAACACGCCACACAGGATCTTCAGGCGACTGGGGCTATAAGGAGATTGACGAACATAACTGGGTATCAAAATATATAGAGAGTGTTTTGAAAGAAGTGGGTTGTACTTCTATTGAGAAAAGTAAGCTTTATACCAGTCAGGCGGGAAATGTTGAACACCTGCGCACAGACTTCAATGCAAAAATTAACACTGATAAACTCTTCAATGTTATAGATAGTCTCCACCCAACACCTGCCGTTTGTGGTTGGCCTGCCACCGAAGCATTAAACCTCATCTTATCGGTGGAAGAGCACGATCGTTCATTCTATGCAGGCTATCTGGGGCCGGTAAATATTAACCACAAAACCTCAATGTACGTTAACCTTCGTTGCATGCAAATAACTAATGATGAAGCGGTGTTATATGCAGGTGGTGGTATAACAGCAGGCTCATATGCTGAAGCAGAATGGGAAGAAACCACAATTAAAAGTCGCACCCTATTGACTGAGATTGAAAAAATACGAACTTAGCAAATCTATTAAAAAGAAATGAGTAAGCATCATATCAGCAGACTGGCAGCTATAATGGTCGCCAAAGGAATTGAACAGGTAGTTGTTTCACCCGGTTCGCGCAATGCACCGGTAATCATTCTGTTCGCTGCAAATCCCCAACTTCATTTGTTGAGTGTTGCTGATGAGAGAAGTGCTGCCTTTTTTGCTTTGGGACTTGCAATACAATCAGGAAAACCTGTTGCATTACTTTGTACCAGTGGATCAGCAGTGCTTAACTACGCTCCTGCCATCGCTGAAGCATATTATCAAAAAGTCCCGATGCTGGTAATCACTGCCGACCGTCCAGTTGAACTTATAGATCAAGGTGATAGCCAAACAATCAGACAGCAAAACATATATGCCAATTATATAAGGAAGAGTTTTAACCTGCCGGTGGAAGTAAAGAGTGCTAATGATGAATGGTACTTCGACAGGATTATTAATGAAGCCATAGACAGAACACTATATCCGACCCCCGGACCTGTGCAGCTTAATCTTCCACTTGATGAACCTCTTTATGATATTGATACAAATGTAACCGGTATCCAACCACGTATAATAGATTACATTGCAGGCAAAGTTAATCTTGATCCCATGCATTTGGATCTTTTAGTAAAGAAATGGAACAGTGCAAGCTCTAAATTAATTATAGCCGGTCAGATGTCACCATTAGATGGTAGTACCGGAAAATTATTAACTGCTCTAGCGGATGATCCTACCGTAGTAGTATTAACGGAATGTACCTCTAATTTGCCATACCCCGGTTTTATTAATTGTATTGACCGCACACTTGCACAAATACCGGTTGATAAAAATGATGAATTTAAACCACAGATACTGCTTACTTTAGGTGGTGCGATTGTTTCAAAGAAAGTGAAGGCAATGCTTCGCAACATGCATCCCGAACAACACTGGCACATCAATCCGGATACCGATGACTTTCATTTTGATACCTATAAATCCCTAACCATCACCTTATCGCTTAAACCAGAGGATTTCCTTCAACAGTTATTAGAATCTCTAAACCATTCAAAACCTGTGAAGAAGGATCAATCTGAAATGATGAGCTATTCGGCAAGATGGAAAGAAGCCGATAGAATTTCTACTGAAAGGCATGATAAATTTCTTGCTAATTTGCCATTCAGTGACATGAAAGCCTATGAGCATATCTTCGCAAGTTTACCTGAAGGAACAGGGCTTCATCTCGGCAATAGTACCCCTGTAAGATACGGTCAGCTCTTTACTCATAAGCAAGGTATTGCATTTTATGGCAACAGGGGCACCAGTGGAATAGATGGTTGTGCTTCAACCGCAGCAGGATTTGCATTAAAACATAAGGGACTCACGCTGGTTATTACAGGTGATATTGGGTTCTTTTATGACAGTAATGCTCTGTGGAACAATAACATAAAAGAAACTTTCAGGGTAATCGTTATCAATAACGGTGGAGGTAACATTTTCAGAATTATTGACGGACCAACAGGTTATGATGAACTTGAGCCATTTATTGAAACAAGGCATCATCTGGAAACATCAGGAATAGCTGCTAACTTCAATTTTGAATACTACAGGGCAGATAATGAAGAGAGCTTAAAAGAGAAACTGCCTCTGTTCCTTGCTGCTCAACCATCCGGTAGACCGGCTTTACTTGAAGTTGCTACCGATAATATCATATCCTCGAATACTCTGAAAGAATATTTCAGGTACCTCAAAAAGAATGATGATTGAAACATTAGAAAGATAGTTATGAAGACAGAAAGAAACTGGAGTACAATTAAAGAGTACGAAGAAATTAAATTTGAATATTTCGAAGGGATAGCTAAAATTACTATCAACCGGCCAAGATATCGTAATGCATTTACTCCCGATACTATAAAGGAGATGATTGACGCCATGCATCATTGCCGGGAAGCTGAAAATATAGGTGTGGTTGTAATAACCGGCGAAGGTGATAAAGCTTTTTGCAGTGGCGGTGATCAAAATATTAAAGGCAAAGGTGGGTATATTGGAAAAGATGGAATACCCCGTTTAAATGTACTTGATCTTCAGAAACTCATACGCTCACTCCCTAAACCTGTCGTTGCAATGGTTAATGGCTTTGCCATAGGTGGTGGTCATGTACTTCACGTTGTATGCGATCTCACGATAGCATCAGAGAATGCCATCTTCGGACAGACTGGTCCTAAGGTTGGTAGTTTCGATGGAGGATTTGGATCTTCATATCTGGCAAGGATTGTTGGTCAGAAGAAAGCACGTGAGATTTGGTTTTTGTGCCGTCAGTATTCAGCTGCTGAAGCACTTGAAATGGGACTTGTTAATAAGGTGGTTCCCTTTGAGCAATTAGAAGACGAAGTAGTTGACTGGTGTAAAACAATGCTAAAACGCAGTCCCTTGGCCCTCAGGATGGTTAAGCTGGCATTGAATGCTGAGCTTGATGGACAAACAGGACTTCAGGAACTTGCAGGCAATGCTACTTTACTTTATTATCTCACTGAAGAAGCACAGGAAGGGAAAAAAGCTTTTCTTGAAAAACGTGATCCCGATTTCTCGAAATTCCCTAAATTTCCTTAATCCACAGTTTTTGAACTTTAGGGCGATAGTTCACTCTTTGTCAGCTATTTATTAGTCAACGGTAAATTATTTAACAGATACAAGTGATTTGAAAAACTGGATTCACGCAGCAAGACCGAGAACACTCCCTCTTGCTTTCAGCAGTACTTTAATGGGAAGTTTTCTGGCATGGCATGATAAACCTTTTAAAACAGCTGTTTTTTTATTGGCATTACTAACTACCCTTTTTCTACAGGTACTTTCAAACCTTGCTAATGATTATGGTGATTCAGTCAATGGAATGGATAATGCACATAGGATTGGTCCGCAAAGAGCCGTGCAAAGTGGAGCAATTACCACTAAGTCAATGTTTACCGGTATCATCATCACCTCTTTGCTCGCCTTGATTTCGGGCATTCTACTTATTGCATATGGTTTTGAATTCCAGTTCTCAATAGGTGGAATAGTGTTTTTCATCCTTGGACTTTCAGCACTAGCTGCTGCCATAAAATATACAATTGGGAAAAAGCCATACGGATATATTGGCTTTGGTGATCTGTTTGTATTTCTGTTCTTCGGACTTACCGGGGTTTTGGGCACTTATTATCTTCATACCCGTTATTTTTACTGGCCTCTTATATTACCTGCATCTGCTGTTGGATTCTTAAGTACAGCCGTGCTCAATTTGAATAACATGCGTGATATTGAAGGAGATAAGTTATCGGGCAAACGTACTTTAGTTGTAATATTAGGGAGTAACAAAGCCCATTATTATCATCTGCTGCTGGTTATTGCTGCATGGATCTGTATGATCGGTTACACACTAATACATTATGAATTCCCAATACAATGGATTTATCTCGTAACACTTCCATTTTTCGTTATCCATGTAAGGAAAATATTCCTGATTGATAAACCCGTAGCGCTTGATCCTCAATTAAAGAAACTTGCATTGGCAACCTTTGCAACCGTTATCCTTTATGGAATTGGAATGATGCTCTGCTAAAGTTAAAGCGGAATATTACCATGTTTGCGGTATGGATTCTTCTTCCTCTTATTACTGCACATCTCAAGTGCCTCAATTAACTTAGGACGGGTTGTTTTTGGATAAATGATTTCATCAATATACCCAAGCTCGGCTGCTTTATAAGGATTGGCAAACACTTCACGGTATTCCTTTACCTGTTGAGCTTTTGATTCATCGGTGAGCTTATCCCTAAAAATAATGTTTACTGCTCCCTCTGCTCCCATTACAGCTATTTCGGCAGTAGGCCAGGCCAGATTAATATCGGCACCTATATGTTTGCTCGACATAACGTCGTAAGCACCTCCATAAGCTTTACGGGTAATCACTGTTATTTTGGGTACTGTTGCTTCGGCAAAAGCATACAAGAGCTTGGCTCCATGTCTTATAATTCCTCCAAATTCCTGATTTGTACCCGGCAAAAAGCCCGGCACATCAACAAAGGTTATCAGAGGAATATTGAATGAATCACAGAAACGAACAAACCTGGCTGCTTTTACGCTGCTGTTTATATCAAGAACTCCCGCAAGAACAGCAGGTTGGTTTGCAACAATACCTACTGAACGACCATCCAACCGCGCAAAACCCGTTAGTATATTTCCTGCAAAGTGTGGCATGATCTCGAAGAAATTACCATCATCAACTACACTAACGATGATATCCCTCATATCATAAGGTTTATTTGGATCAGCCGGAACAATTTCCTGAAGCTTAGCATCTGTTCGTGTTGCAGGATCAGTTGTTGAAATCCTGGGAGGTTCTTCCATATTATTAGAAGGCAAAAAGCTGATTAGTTCTCTAATCATCATCATTGCCTGTTCTTCTTCAAGTGCCATCAGGTGCGCAACACCACTTTTTGAATTATGTGTATATGCACCACCCAAATCTTCTTTGGTCACTTCTTCATGTGTAACTGCTTTAATAACATCTGGTCCGGTGACAAACATATAACTGGCGTTTTTCACCATGACAATAAAATCAGTAATTGCAGGTGAATAAACAGCACCACCGGCACAAGCACCCAAAATAGCGGATATTTGAGGAATTACTCCCGAGCTCATAACATTGCGGTAGAAAATATCGGCATAACCTGCCAAACTCTCTACTCCTTCCTGAATACGGGCACCTCCTGAGTCATTTAACCCAATGACCGGTGCACCCATCTTCATGGCAAGATCCATGATCTTGATAACCTTATCGGCATTTGTGCGACTTAATGTACCTCCGAAAACTGTAAAATCCTGAGCAAACACATAAACCAGTCTCCCATCTATTCTTCCATAACCACTCACCACACCATCACCCGGTATAAGGTTTTTCTCCATGTTGAAGTCACGGGCATGATGCACTACAAACTTGTCAAGCTCAGTAAAAGACCCTGCATCAAGCAGCATCTCAATACGTTCGCGGGCAGTCTTACGACCAGTGATATGAAGCTTTTCAATACGTTCTGCACCTCCTCCAAGCCCTGCCTGATGGTTCTTCTCTTCCAGACGTTTATATATCTCAGATAATTCGGTCATCTGTATAGTTTGTGTTATAATTATGTGATTCGTGATTTAAAGAAACTCAGTCAATAAAAATCAATTCCCTGTTTGAATCTACTGTTTCGCCTTCTGTAACAGTAATCCTACTGATAGTGCCGCTAATCTTTGCCTTGAACTCACTTTCCATCTTCATAGCTGAAATAATGATAAGTGTTTGACCTGCTTCAACATGGTCACCTTCAGCGACCAATAATTTAACTACTTTACCCGGCATTGGTGAAATTAGCACGCGTGCTTCATCATTATGCAAACCTTGTTCCCTGCTTAAACGATACTTTGTTTGAGCATCAATTACTTCCACATGATAAGTATTATACCATGAATTCACTGTATAATGCCGGGTAGTGCTTCCGGCAATCATTTCAATATTATACGACCTTGCTTTATAAAGCATAGAATATATGCCTTCAGCAACCCGAATTGCATCAACTTCATAGATTTCATCATCAACCTGCATGGTCACAATATTACCATTGCGGCCTAATTCCTGTACTATTGCTGTTCTACCGTCAATATTTATCTCCATAGTTGCAATGTTGGTAATGGTTATCGTATTAATGAATGTTTCTTCGTATTTGCGATGTTAAATTTCTTTCCACCGACTAATGATCTTTTTTTCGGTACCATTGACAGATATTTTAGTCAAACTGCGGCTATATTCAAGATAAGCAGCAATTAATGCAATATCCTCACACTGACCATCACATTCAGGTTCAGCTATCAAAAATTCAAGATTATCTTCAATAAAATGAGTATTGTACTTTCCTGAAATAAAAGCCTCTGCCTCCATGATGCGAGCTAGAAATCTGATTGATGTTTTAACACCTGTAATCTTATATTCATGAAGCGACCTGCTCATCCTGTTGATAGCTTCTTTGCGATTACCCGCCCAAACGATTAGTTTAGAGATCATTGGATCGTAGTAAATGGGGATAGTGTACCCTTCATAAACATAACCATCATGACGTACACCTAATCCCAAAGGCTCAGTAATATGCTGTATTTTACCCGGACTGGGCATAAAGTTATTGTCAGGATCTTCGGCATAAATTCTACACTCAATGGCATGGCCGTTTTGATGTAAATCTTCCTGACTAAAAGGAAGCGGCAATCCGTTGGCAATGCCGATCATTTCTTTTACAAGATCAACCCCTACAACCCTTTCGGTGATTGGGTGCTCAACCTGTAAACGGGTATTCATCTCAAGGAAGTAATAGTTAAGATTATCGTCAACAATAAACTCTATTGTACCAGCACCCCTGTAACCGGCAGCTTTAGCAGCAGCCACAGCATGCCTGCCCATTTCATTGCGTATTTCGGGAGTGAGCAAAGGAGAAGGGGTTTCTTCAATTACTTTCTGATGTCGCCGCTGCACCGAACATTCACGTTCAAAAAGATGTACCGTATTGCCGAACTTATCAGCTAAAACCTGAAATTCAATATGGTGAGGCGATTGGATATACTTTTCTATATAAACAGAATCATCACCAAAAGCATTACGTGCTTCTGATTGTGCCATGCGAAGTGCGCTTGTTATGTCTTCTGTCTTTTTAACAAGCCGCATACCTTTCCCTCCACCTCCGGCAGTTGCTTTAATCATTACAGGAACACCAATCTCCTCAATGATCTTAATTGCTTCTAACTCATCATGTATCTTGTCAACAGTACCCGGTACAACAGGCACACCTGCTGCCATCATTGTTTTACGGGCTGTGATCTTATCACCCATTGTGCGAATAGCATGTGCCTCTGGTCCAATAAAGATGATACCTTCCCTGTCACATCGTTCTGAAAATTCAGCTCTTTCCGAGAGGAAACCATAACCCGGGTGAATAGCATCAGCATTCGACTTTTTGGCAGCTTCAATGATATTATCAATGTTAAGATAGCTGTCGATTGATGATGCGGGTCCAATACAAAAAGCCTGATCAGCATATCTTACATGCATCGAAGCACGATCGGCTTCTGAGTATACTGCAACTGTGCGTATGCCCATTTCGCGGCACGACCGCATGATCCTAATCGCTATCTCTCCACGATTTGCTACCAGTACTTTTTTGATCATAAAGGATCAGTATATAGTTATAAGTCTTTAAAATTAAGCTGAATAAAACCCTTAAAAAATGACTGTTCATTAACAACATATCTCCCCTTTTGTTTGATCGG
>JBLMZZ010000131.1:0-11509 GCA_050259095.1 Omnitrophica WOR_2 bacterium
GTATTATTTAAACCGTAGTCATGATAGATGAAAAATGCCGGTAAATGGATATAATAGCCAAATACATCCCAACTCAATTCATTTGAAGTTAGAGTTAGTATTCTGGTTATTAAAATGCAAAGAGCCAGAATGACAAGCACAATAAACGACTTTTTATTCTTGATAGCTGCAAATTGAAGTTTCATGATGTATGGTTGGTTGCACATACTCCTGACAATCACTCAGTAGTATATAATTAGTTCTCTTTACAAATTTATATATTTTAAAGCAACTATTATCTTAATCAGCAGAGATGTTAAAATGAAGAAAAATCATCAATATTTAATTATTGATTTAGCCAATGTTGGATGGCTCAAAATTAGGCCCGATTCCTTCTTTTAATTGCCTTGAATTTAATAAGCTTACGGCCAAGATAGACTCTTTTAAGCCAAAAAGGTAAGATCATTGCACCAATAATTAAATAGGGATAGTAAGTGATTAATCTCCACGATAGAGCCACCAATACAGTCAAATCGCGTGTTGGTCCGGCTATAAACTCTCTAAGAAATATTGGGAAAAAGAATTCAGCTATACCGCTACCTCCGGGTGTTGGACTTATGAGCATTATAACCCACATCATGAGTTGTCGCGCCATTATAAGGAAGTGATCAATTACCGGAAGTGGTGATGTAAAACCTACTATCAAGAAATTTACTACCATAAAACGGGCAGTCCATGATAAAGCAGTTACACCAAATGCTCGCATCCAGAATTTGAATGATTTATTCTTAAACTCATCTGAAGTTTCAAGAATCTGGTCACCTGTATGTATTGCAGCTTGTTCAAACCTTTTTAAAAACTTTAATCGTGTAACTCTGATAAGCAATGATTTAAGCTTTGTTGGATTAATAAATGCACCATAAGCCAACGCTAGGGTTATAAAAATAATGATCACATAACCTACGAAAAACAGGTTCATTGTACTAAAGTCCATACCAAGAAACCTGAATATACTATCTTCAACTTCCAGTCGGTTTATACCTGCAAAAAGAAAAGTAACCGGCACCAGAATCAGATAGAAGAATTCGTCTAAAATGGCAGTAATCATAACAATTGCTGTTGATCTTCCGGTACCAATCTTTTCCTTGGTGAGGATAAAAATGGCAACAGCTGAACCCCCTACTACCGAAGGTGTTACACATGATGAAAATTCCCAAATGAAGATAACCTGAAACGCTTTTCGCCAGCTTAACTGCTTATTAGTCATCAACCGTATACGATACATGTACGAAAGATCGCGCACCACAATCATTAATACTGCTGCTACAAGATATACTATAGAATTTCCCGACAGATGAAAGGATTTTAAATCACCCTTCGAAAGGTCATTCACCATCATGTAACCAATTACTGCTAATCCTATTACAACAGGAATAATAATTCGTTTAAAGGCAAAGACCTTTAGAATGGCCCTGTGATTACTTACCATACGTAATATTTGGAAAAACAGTTGATGTTATTAATATATAAATCAAATATACAGCTAATTGTTGAATCTATTTACGGCCATTTTGTCTGCTTATTAGACTTTTTTCCTAAAATATATGTCATTTTGTCGCTTATTTTACTTTTTAACCCTTTAAAAAGTGGTTGGTACACAAATTGAAGAATGCAAGGAATATAACATTCAAAAAATAGGAGACAACAATATGAATATGATCAGATTTAATCAACCGGTACTTAGTTTAATGGATCAATTCTTCGCTAACAATCTGAGAGAATCAGGAAGAATGAGCAATCCCGCAAACATTTATGATTACGATAATTCATTCGTAATTGAGATGTCGGCCCCAGGTTATATCAAAGAAGATATTAAAGTAAATCTTGAACAGCAGACCTTAACTATCACTGCAGAAGTAAAGTCAAGGGAAGACGTTAAAGATGAGAAATTCCTTCGCAAAGAGTTCAATGTTCAAAATCTTGACAGAAGTTTTATACTTCCAAAGAGTGTTGATGTTGAGAAAATCAGCGCTGATTACCAGAATGGTATATTGAAAATAACCTTACCCAGATTGGAAGAGTCAGTAATAAAGAAAGAAATTTCAATTCAGTAATAAGAAAACAGAAGCATGAAGAACACACAAGAATTTGTATATCGCATAATTGGTGTTCCTATTTAAAAATATTGTTTCATGTTTAGATTTAAAGATTAGTGTGATTGTTGGTTTTAGTATAAAGAGACTGTCCCATAAGGGCAGTCTTTTTTTTGCATTTCATTGATACTATAACTTGATTGTTTTAAAATATTTGTAATGATTACTTAATAGTTACTCTACGGTTAGCCTACAGTTACAGTATGGTTAAGCTATGATTAATCTACCTTTCATATAGAGAAAATGTAGGTTATTTCTACTCTAACTGTAGTCTAAGTGGTAAATAATCTTAGATAAATAGTGGTTGATGTAGTTGGCTAGGAATATAAAAGAGGCTGCCCTTTTGGGGCAGCCTCTTTTATATGATACATGTATAAAACCGCTCTATGCGTTAGAACAAATGCCTGAAAGGCAATAACATCCAGCCAAAAATACGTTCAATTTTAGGCCTTCTCAAATAAGCATTGTAGTCAAAGGGAATGCAACCCTTTAAACTTTCTGATAAATGCGTATTAACCATTTCAACTATTTCGGGGTGATGCCCAATCAGCATAATCTCATATTGATACCTGAAACTTCGGTAATCAAAATTAGCTGACCCAACTGCAAAGGTTTCTTTATCAACTAACAGGCATTTAGCATGCAGGTTACTTGCTGTAAAAAATTGCATGTTTATTCCATTCTTATAGTAAAATTTGAGGTATTTGTCACGCAACAAGTCTACGATTTTAACATCCGAATGTCTTGGCAATATAATTGTAACCTTAACTCCTCTGTTTGAGGCTTGTGCAAGTAATCGTCGTAATTTAAAACCAGGAATAAAATATGGGGTCTCTATTATGATCTCTTTGCCGGCTTTAGCTATTAGTTTTTCATAGCGCTTCTTTATTTGTTGCCGATAAATAGAAGGAAGATCCTGAACTATTTCAAAACCATTATAATAGACAGTTTTCTTGTAAGAGAATTTATTAAAGATATATTTCTCGAAAATCTTAAAACTATCGAGGAATGACTTTTTGAATAATAATGCAATAGGGCCTTCAATTCTAAGGCTGATCTCGCGCCAGTTAACCGAGTAACCAGTAATATTGGGAGAGCCTATGTAGGATATTTCATCATCGATAACCAATAACTTCCTATGATTTCGCTTATGATTCTTGGTAAAAAAGTCAATGAAGAACTTCATTTTTCTAAAATACCTTACTTCACCTCCATTTTTTATTATAGGGTCAAAAAAGGTGGGTGAAGGAGAAGTCCCCCAAGAATCAAGAAGTAGTTTTACAGTAAGACCTTGTTTACATTTAACAGCGAGTATATCTCTGAAATGCTCTCCGGTAATATCATAACCAAAACGATAAATTTCAAGATATATACTCTTCTTTGCCAGCGCAATATCATCGTACATGGCTGAAAGTATGTCGGGCTGTGAGTCCATAAGGGTAACCTTCGGAAGTAAAAAATCTTCCTTCGTTTCCTTCACAGCTGTTATCTTTTTAGTAATGCGTTGAACCATGTGCTAATATAACAACTTCAATCAAAAGAATTGCACTAAATCAGAGATTATTTATTCTTGCAAATAATTCATCTCTTTTACGATAAGATACCGGAATGTTACTATTATCCTTTAAAACGCAAATCAGCTCATCTCTAAGGAACCTTTTCACGTATTTAAGATTTATTAAATGAGAATTATGAATCCTTATGAACCCATACTCTGCCAACATTTCATTATATTCCTTCATTGAACGTGAAATGAGTACATCATCTCCATCTTTCATGTGGAATATAGTGTAATTCCTGTCTGATTCACAACGAATGATATCGTCAACTTCAATGACATGAATCGTGTTTAAAGTTTTCAGGATAATCTTTTTAGGTGCTGTAGGTACCCCAAAGCTTTCAAGCAATGACTTGATAGCTTCTCCGGAAGGATCAACATTTGCAGAGCTGGTTACTTTTTGAACTGCTTGTCGCAATTCTTCCGGGTTAATTGGTTTGGTAAGATAATCTATTGCATTAAATCTAAATGCTTTTAATGCATAGTCGTCAAACGCAGTAACAAAGATTAACCTGAAATCAAATTTCCCTAATTTTAGTAACAAATCAAATCCTGAACCATCGGCCATCTTAATATCCAGAAATACCAAATCGGGCTTGGTGCTTTTAATACACTCTATCCCGGCTTTTACTCCATCAGCTTCTCCTACTACCTCAACATCAGAGCAACATAATCGAAGTAATTGTTTGACATTATCCCTTGAATTGTATTCATCATCTACTATTACGGCTCGTGTCATATATTGCTTATTATAATAAGATTTATTCACTAAGGAATCTATTGAACCTAAAATGATATCGTATTGATTATCATAATATTCATCTCATTTTAATCAATATCCATTCAATGAACAATATTAATGATTTTTGAATAAAGATTTAATTTTTTAGCATGCAATTAACAAAAAAGATTTTTAGAAAGTAGCTATGACTCACTTAATTACTTTTCAGCACTATATAGGTATTGAAATTGATTGCTGATAAAGTATTTAAGGCGCAATAAAATGTAAATTTGCATTTAAAAGGAAGTATATGTTAAAATCAATGACAGGCTTTGGAAAAAGCGTAGTAAATCTGCAAGGGAAAACTGTAACCATTGAAATTAAATCACTCAATAGTAAGCAATTAGATCTAAATATCAAGCTTCCCCTAATTTTCAGAGAGAAAGAAGCCGACATCCGTAATATTCTTTCCAAAAAACTAGAACGTGGTAAGATTGAATTAACAGGAACACTTGATTATACTGATAATGAATTGCCAACTGTAATAAATCATTCGCTGGTTAAAGGCTATTATAAAGATCTTCAGGAAATTGCATCTATTCTGGGGGAAAAGAATGTTGATTATCTCTCCATTATCATGAAAATACCTGAAGTGTTAAAGCCATCACGCGAATTGCTTACCGAGGAAGAATGGATACAGGTTCAGCATTGTCTTGATCAAGCAGTAACTGCTCTCGATAACTTCAGAGTACATGAAGGAAATTTGCTAATGAATGATTTCACAAGCAGGATTAAAGAAATAGGCAGTTTATTGAATAATCTTGATGAGTTTGAAGAAACACGTAATTTGAACTTCAGGGAAAAGTTAAGAGCTTCGGTGAGTGAGTTTACAGCAAATAATACCCTTGATTCAAACCGTTTTGAACAGGAGATTATATATTATCTTGAAAAACTGGACATTACAGAAGAGAAAGTGCGACTGCTTAAACACCTTAACTACTTCAATGAATCAGTTAAAGAACCGGAGTCAAATGGGCGTAAATTAAATTTTGTAACTCAGGAGATTGGGCGTGAGATTAATACCATTGGGTCAAAAGCAAATGATGCAAGCATTCAACGTGTTGTTGTTCAAATGAAAGATGAGCTCGAGAAAATAAAAGAACAACTAGCCAATATTCTGTGATTAATAGCCAAATGACACACCAGTCCAGATTAATAATAGTATCAGCACCTTCAGGCTCAGGTAAAACAACACTTGTTAAACACCTGCTCTCAGAGTTTCCTTCACTCACTTTTTCAGTTTCTGCAACAAGTCGTGCACTTCGGGGTAATGAAATTGACGGGAAGGATTATTTCTTTATTACACAAGATGAATTCCGCAGTAAGATTGCTAATGGGGAATTGCTTGAATGGCAGGAAGTATATCCCGGTTGTTATTACGGCACTCTGAAGCAACAGGTTAACAAGATTTTGAATGAAGGAATGGACATGATTTTTGATGTCGATGTGATAGGTGGTCTTAATATTAAGAAGGAATTTGGCAACAGGTCGCTTGCCCTATTTGTTTCACCACCTTCATTGGCAATACTTGAAGAAAGATTGAACTGCCGCAATACTGACTCCCCCGAAACCATAAGAAAACGTGTTGAAAAAGCCTCTAAAGAAATGACTTATTCAGGCAAGTTTGATTACATCCTGATTAACGATGATTTGGAAGAAGCAAAGAAAGAAATTGTTAAGGTTGTTGGCGATTTTCTAAAAAACTATTAAAAGAACAATGATGGATATCTCAGCTTCAGAAAAACCAACCGGACTATTTTTTGGATCATTTAATCCAATCCATATTGGCCATTTAATTGTAGCAGAGTATCTTGTGGAGTTTGCAAAATTAAATGAAGTGTGGTTTATTGTATCTCCTCAGAACCCGCTTAAGGACAAAGCTACCCTGTTAAGTGATTACGCACGTTATGAAATGGTACAGGAATCTATAGGAAAAGATACCCGTTTTCGTGTTTCAGATATTGAATTTCACCTTCCGCGTCCTTCATATACCATTGACACGTTGACTCATCTGAGCGAAAAATACCCTGACAGGAAATTTATTCTCACAGGTGGAACTGACATACTTGTTAGTTTCAACAAGTGGAAGAACTATGAACAGATATTAAATCAGTATAACCTGTTACTTTATCCGCGGCATGGAAGTGATACGCATGCATTACTACAACACCCGTCAGTTAGCATAGTAAATGCTCCAAGAATTGAAATCTCAGCAAGCTTTATCAGGGGTGCCATTAAAGAAAAAAGATCAGTTAAATACTTTCTACCCGAAGGAGCCTACCGGTTGATAGATAAATATGGCTATTATTTATAGTGAACCCGCTTGTGTTTGACATGTTGAGAGGTACACATGCCTTTCAAAAATCATTTTTATAGGCACCTTTAATGTTTGAGTGCTTAACCTTTTAGTATTTTTACCTCAAAAATAAGAGTAGAATGCGTTTCAGTGATATCCCCGGACAACAGCAAATAAAAGATCGACTCCGAAAAACTGTTCATGAACAGAGAGTAAGCCATGCTCAACTCTTTTTAGGACCTGCCGGATCAGGCAAACTTGCGTTAGCACTGGCGTATGCTCAATATATTAATTGCCATAACCGCACACTTGAAGACTCATGTGGCGTCTGCCCTTCTTGCTTACAATATAGTAAGCTTGCCCATCCTGATCTTCATTTCCTGTTTCCAATTGCAACAACCAAAGAGGTTGACAGCAAACCATTAAGTTCAATGTTTCTATCGCACTGGCGTAAGATCGTTCCTGAAAAGAAGGGATTCTTTACTCTAAACGACTGGTATGAAAAAATAGGAATTGAAAATAAGCAAGGGCTTATAAACACTGAGGACTGTAACGATCTCATAAAGAAACTGAGCTACACATCTTATGAATCGGAATATAAGGTGATGATCATCTGGATGATTGACAAAATCCATCATCAGGGAGCCAACAAAATTCTGAAGATTCTGGAAGAACCACCTGATAAAACGCTTTTTATCCTGATTACTGAACAGCAGGATTTAATACTTCCGACGATTATCTCCAGAACTCAACTTATAAAATTCCCAAAGTATAGTGATGCTGAAATAGCACAGGGACTGATTGCTCTAACCGGATGCTCTCAAGAGGACGCACATAGTGCCCAATTCATGGCTGAAGGAAATATGACAGAAGCAATAAACATTATTAATGAAGGCGAAAGTCATAATGAGATCTTCCTCAAATTCAGAGATTGGATGCGTATTTGCTGGAAAGGAGATGTATTAGCTGCTTCAAAAATGGCAGATGAAATAAAAAATTCTGGCAGAGAGTACATGAAACGCTTCCTGATTTATGCACTCAAGGTTGTGAGAAATTGTACGTTAAATAATTTCAATCTAACTAACTATATTAATATTGAAGGAGATGAAAAGAAGTTTGTAAACGACTTTACCAGGTTTATAAATCCTTCGAATGTTAATCTTTTTCAGAAAGAGTTCAATGATGCCATTTATCATGTTGAACGCAATGCTCATGGGTCTATCCTGTTTATGGATATGTCACTTAAAGCAATGAAATGGCTGAAAATGAAGTAGACTTAACCTAACGTCTGCCCTTTTTCTTACACTTTCAATAAGCCACGGAATCCTCTGGCACTATAAAAAGAGGATGCACCATTATGGTACACAAACACAGTATCATATCGATAATCTACGAAGAGAGCGCCACCAAGCTTCCTTATGTTGGCAGGTGTTTTAATCCAACTGGATGTCTTAGCGTCAAACTTACCCAGTTTATGGAAGTCTCTGTACTGCTGTTCATCTAAAAGCTCTATACCCATGGCTGCCGCCCAATCAATTGCATTATTTTCGGGTGTAACATCCTTACGCGAGCGTTGACCTTCACTATCATAAGCTGCATTCCTCCTGCCGGCAGGACTTTCGGCAGAGCAATCACAAAAAGTATATTCATCAGATTTACTGTCGTAGCCTATAACATCAGGCTCTCCGCCAGTCCTTTCCATCTCATTCAGAGACCAGAGCTTTTCGGTATTGTTTTTTAGTTTTGCCCAAACCTTTGACCATTCAAGACCTTTATGGCGGTCCATGTGTTTATCAAAACGTTCCTTTAATACGTTTTGCAACTCTTCAAGTTGTTTGGCCGACAACTCCTTTTTAGTGTTATGTTCAGATGTCATTTTCTATTGTTTTGTTAAAGATTACTAAGTCAATGTTAGTTGACTACATCTATAACAGACAATAAACAGGCAGGTTCACAACATAAGTGACATAGAATTATTTTCTATGCTCCACTTTCTTGTCTGTGTTCGAATTTACGTGCACCAATTTTTGAAGCAATAAACTCCCTGTTCAAACGAGCAATATTTTCAAGAGTAATAAGTTTGGGACATTCAGCTTCACAGGCACCTGTGTTAGTACAGTTACCAAACCCTTGCCTGTCCATTTCAGCCACCATATTCTGCACTCTTCTTTGAGCTTCAATGCGACCCTGCGGTAATAAAGCAAGTTTTGATACAAATGCTCCCACAAACAACATTGCCGATGCATTCTTACAAGCTGCCACACAAGCACCACATGAAATACAGGCAGCGGCATCCATTGAAAGGTCGGATTTTTCTTTAGAGATAGGTATTGCATTACCATCAGGCACTCCACCGGTATTAACACTTATGTAACCGCCTGCCTGAACAATTTTATCAAATGCTGAACGATCAACAATCAGGTCTTTTATGACAGGGAAAGCTCTTGCACGCCAGGGTTCAATAACAATAGTATCAGCGTTTTTAAATTTACGCATATGTAACTGACAGGTAGTTACCGCACTATCAGGGCCATGTGGGCGGCCATTAATATACATACTGCAAGTGCCACAGATTCCTTCACGGCAATCATGGTCAAAAGCGACCGGTTCTTCACCCTTCAGGACAAGTGACTCATTCAGCACATCCATCATTTCGAGGAATGAACTGTTTGGCGATATATCTTTAATCTGATAAGTGACAAATTTTCCTTTACTGACAGCGTTTTTCTGACGCCATATTTTTAGTGTAAGGTCCATATCTGTAATTCCTCCCTGTTATTTATAATTTCTCTGTTTTACTTCAATAGATTCATATTGAAGCGGCTCTTTGATTAATTCAGGTTCTTGATTATCACCTTTATAAGCCCAGGCAGCCACATACATAAAGTTCTCATCATCCCTCAGTGCTTCACCTTCGGGTGTTTGGTATTCCTCACGGAAATGTCCTCCGCATGATTCTTCTCTTAATAAAGCATCACGTGCCATAAGTTCACCAAGTTCAAGAAAATCGGCTACTCTGCCGGCTTTTTCAAGTTCCTGATTCAAAGAATCAGTAGTTCCCGGAATTTTAACATCTTTCCAGAATTCTTCGCGTACTATTTTTATTTCAGTAAGGGCTTTTTTCAATCCTTCTGCATTACGGCCCATACCTACATTTTCCCACATAATATTACCTAAACGCCTATGGAAGGTATCAACAGTAGTATTTCCCTTAATATTCATTAAGCGGTTAATGTTCTCTTTCACTTTATTTTCTGCCTCTACAAATTCAGGAAGTTCAGTTGAAATCTTTGGCACCCTGATTTGATCGGCAAGGTAGTTCTGCATGGTGTAAGGTAACACAAAGTAACCATCAGCAAGTCCCTGCATCAAAGCAGAAGCTCCAAGTCTGTTGGCTCCATGATCACTGAAATTAGCTTCACCGGCAGCGTATAACCCGGGTATTGTAGTCATTAATTCATAATCTACCCAAAGTCCACCCATTGTATAGTGCACAGCAGGATAGATCATCATTGGTGTTTTATACGGATTTTCATCAACGATCTTCTCATACATCTGGAACAGATTTCCATACCTGGCTTCGATAGTATCACGACCAAGACGGCTAATTGCATCAGAGAAATCAAGATAAACAGCAAGACCAGTTTCACCAACACCGTAACCGGCATCACATCTTTCCTTAGCTGCCCTTGATGCTACATCGCGAGGGACAAGATTACCAAATGCGGGGTATCTGCGTTCAAGGTAATAATCACGGTCGGCTTCCATAATTTCCAGTGGCGAAAGTTTCCCTTCCCTTATTTTCTGAGCGTCTTCTTTATTTTTAGGCACCCATATACGGCCATCATTTCTGAGGCTTTCACTCATCAGCGTAAGTTTCGACTGATAAGCACCATGCACCGGAATACAGGTTGGGTGTATTTGTGTGAAGCTTGGATTGCCAAAGTAAGCACCTTTCTTATATGCCTTCCAGTTGGCTGTTACGTTAGAACCCATGGCATTTGTAGAGAGGAAAAATACATTTCCATAACCGCCGCTTGCAATCACCACAGCATGAGCAGCATGTCGTTCAATTGCCCCGGTAACCAGATTTCGGGCAATAATACCTCTTGCACGACCTTCAACAATCACCAACTCCATCATTTCATGGCGAGTGAACATCTCAACATTCCCCAAATGTATTTGTCGGCTTAGAGCGCTATAAGCACCTAACAGCAGTTGCTGTCCCGTTTGGCCCCTGGCATAAAAAGTTCTTGATACCTGTGCACCTCCAAATGACCGGTTATCAAGCAATCCACCATATTCACGAGCAAAGGGAACTCCCTGTGCCACACATTGATCAATAATATTGTTACTTACTTCTGCCAATCGGTAAACATTGGCCTCGCGTGAACGGTAATCGCCCCCTTTAATAGTATCATAAAACAGACGATAGACACTATCGCCATCATTCTGGTAATTCTTGGCTGCATTGATACCACCTTGAGCAGCAATACTGTGCGCTCTTCGCGGACTGTCCTGATAACAATAGGCTTTAACCTTGAAACCAAGTTCAGCAAGAGAAGCAGCAGCAGATGCACCCGCTAGACCGGTACCTATTACAATGATCTCGATTTTCCTTTTATTGGCCGGATTAACAAGATTAGTATGTGATTTATATTGTGTCCACTTATCTGCTAAAGGTCCTTGTGGGATTTTTGAATTTAATTCTGCCATATCATTTGTGAATTGTGATGGGTCAA
>JBLMZZ010000132.1:0-2655 GCA_050259095.1 Omnitrophica WOR_2 bacterium
AGCTTCTTCTTTATGATAATTACTTTGGTCGACCGCGATTTTACGGAATTGATCAACGGCAAAATCAATTTGCTCGTTTTTAAGATAACACAATCCTAAGTACCATTCAGCATGTTCAAAATAAAGGTTTTTCTTATTGTCGATGATGTATTGGAATGCATTTATAGCATCGCCAATTCTATCAGTTTCTATATAAGAAATGCCATTATAAAACCAGACGGCCATGTTAGTGCTGTCCCTGTCAAGTATTTCAGCAAATTGCAGGGATGCTCCCTGGAAGTCTTTCTGCTGGAATTTTAAAACAGCTTCAACAATGTTGGCATTCCCAGAACGTGTGAGTTCAATGGATCTGTCTGAGTCATAGTACATACTGAAGAGTCTCTCGGGCGTGTATGAACGCTGCTGAGTAAACAAAAGGGCCCCACCAGTAATCATTAAAACTGCAATAGTCGCAGCAGCAGCTAACTGCCACTTACGAGGATGCAATCTTACAATCTTTGGTGAATCGACTTGTTTAGACTCGTTAATTATACTTAAAAGCTTTCGACGGAACTCAACTGCATCTTCATCAAGAAGTACTTTGTCGAGGTCCTTGTCAAGCTTAAGCTCTGTCGATAGTTCAGTATTGGACCGGAGTTCATTACCAAACCGTCGGAGTTCATCCTCATTCATTTCCCCGGCAAGGAATCTTTCGATAAGCTGGGAATACTTGAGTTTTCTAGTCATCTGACAGGAATTTTTGGCACTTTGGATCATTGATAATTCTCTTCTTAAGCTCTTCTTTGCATAGATATTTACGGGTTTTAGCATATTTCTCAGTCTTAAATCCCATCTCTGTTGCAATATCTCTTAACGACACTTTCTTCATAAAAAGCATTAAAACCTTTTGGCAATCATCACCCAATGTTAAAAAATGCTGTTGATAAAGTCTGAATTTCTCAATTTCATCCTGTTTTTTCTCGGTTAATATATAGTCCGACATCGTTATATACGTTTCTACATCACTAAACTCCCTTGAAAATTGCTTTTGCTTGCTTAGTTTCTGAAGCCATAGATTTCGACTGACAGAGTATATATAAGTACGGAAAGAACAAGTTAAATCCAATTCATTTGCTTTAATTTTCTTAAAGACAACGATTAGGCTGTCTTGGAAAATATCTTCAGCATCTTCCTCACTACCATTATTCTTGGTTACAAGATAAAGTATCATGGGGAATAACTCCTGATATATGTACTTGATAATGTAATCACTACGAAGCCTTAATCCTTCAATGATTGCCTCATCAGAATAATGTATCATGGTTTCGTTACTTTATCCGTTTTTTATCAAAAGGTAATACTACTTTGCAAAAAAATGCTGATATTTTTTATTTCTTTTTGTCGAAAGCAATTATTGTAAAATATGCTTTGCTTTCCGCTGACTGTATGCATTTTATGAATGTATTGAAAAAAAATGTGAAGTATATGTCATTTTTAGTATTACCTTTCACTCGTAAATTGATTAATTGACGTAAAGGTATCTCATTTTATGAAGTACACCAGTTACATGAATTATTTTTCACTATATTTGGAGTTTAAAAATAATATATAAGCTTCGTAGGAAAAATTGCATTAAATCTCAACCTGACAAAAATAGCGAACTTCTGATATTTAACAAAATAAATAAAAGAAACAACCTAATCCCAAACCCCTTAAAAAAATGAAAACAAGATCTACTCTTTTACTTTTAATCATCATTTCACTGTGCATGGCCAGTTTGGTGTCATTCGCATCCAGGCCAATCAAAGGTACTGTAACTTACCATGATGATATCTCAAATCCAATTCCTTCTGTTGTAGTTGAATTATTGGATGCACCTGATGGAGAAGTACTTGCTACCACCACTACCAACTTTAATGGTAAGTATATCTTTCCTGATGTTGAATACGGAACTTATTACGTAAGAGCATTTACTACTCCGATTCTAGCCGGTGGATTTGATATGGGGGATCATGCTATGATACTTGCAATTGCTAACAACAGTTATACTCCAACTGAGATTGAAAGGTTGGCAGCAGATGTTGATGGTAGTGGTACTGTTACAACAGATGATGCTACTTTCTTCCTGTTACATTATGTACCTGGTTTCCAACCTGACTGGGTTTTTGATCCAGGACAGGTAGTTGTACATAATGGTAATAAAACAAATGTTCCAACTATGACAGGATCCAGTTCAGGCGATGTTAATGGAACTTTTGTTCCAACTACCCGTACAGAAGTACTTAGTGAAGTAAATTATTTTAGCAAATTGTACTCAGCTAATTTTACTATTGAGGTTTATGCAAAAGATCTTAATGCTGCTTCAGCCATGGGACTTGTTGTTGATTATCCTTCTACTGTAAATGTAAAATCAGTTAAATCAAACATAGGTGAACTTGCTGACCTTAAAACAGAAAACGGACAAGTAGTTGCAACATGGGTCAATAGCGGCTTAATAGATAAAGCAATTAATTCATTAGAACCTTTAATTGTTATCACAGCATCTACCAATAATTCGTACAACGGTGGAGATGTCCGCTTTACAGTAAACAATAAGAGCAATTTCCTGAAAGGTGGCGAGGTTGTAAGACCGGTTTATACAATGCCATACTTATCAATGACAGGCAATGATAACCT
>JBLMZZ010000133.1:0-40036 GCA_050259095.1 Omnitrophica WOR_2 bacterium
CAACGAAAATAATAGTTAATTAATAAAATTTATTAGCATAATTTTGCAACCTGAAAAACCCAACCAATCAAATTGCATCCTTATGAAATTAGACAAATTTTTCCAGCTGTTAGTTCCAAAAGATAAGAAATTCTATCCTTTATTCTGTCAGGCATCAGCAAATTTAGTGGAAGCTACTCTTACCTTTAAGGAACTATTACTAATGAATGATGAGGAAAAACGGAATGAGTTGGTTAAAAGAGTAAAGAAACTTGAAAAAGCTGGTGATAAGATTACGAGTAATATATTTGATGAGCTGAATTCTACTTTTATTACTCCTTTTGATCGGGAGGATATACACAAGTTAACATCGAGGATAGACACGGTTGTTGACCTTATAAATACATCGGCACGAAGAATTCAAATGTATAAATTGGTTGAAATACCGCCGGTTTTTCTTCAAATGACCGAATTACTTGTTAAGGCTGCCGAAGAAATCAATAAAGTAACCATTGGATTGAATGATATTCATAAATTCCATATTTATAAAGAAAATTGTGTGCTTATAGGTGAACTGGAGAATGAATCGGATACGCTTAATTTCTCTTTCTTATCAGAGATATTCGACAGTGAAAGTAATGCCATAAGTTTGATTAAAAAACGTGATATTTTAAATTCTCTTGAGAAAGCAATGGATCGTTGTGAAGATGTATCTGATGTGTTCCAGACCATTATAGTTAAAAACGCCTGATAAACTCACAACTACACAGCGCATGGAAATTATAGTAATTCTCTGTATCCTTCTGGCTTTAGGATTTGATTTCCTGAATGGCATGAATGATGCCGGTAACTCAATAGCAACGATTGTAACTACAAAAGTACTTACTCCTCATCAGGCAGTACTTTGGGCAGCTTTTTGGAATTTTGCTGCTGCTCTTATTTTAGGATTGCATGTGGCAAATACAATAGGTAAAGGTATTATTGAACCATCAATCGTTAATCAGTATTTTATTCTTGCCACACTTATTGCAGGTATTAGCTGGACGTATTTATGTACTCATTTTGGTCTGCCAATTAGTGTTTCTCATGCCTTGATTGGAGGATTATTAGGACCTGCAATTGTTATTGGTGGTGCAAAATATATTATTGCTGCCGGGATTATTAAGGTAGTACTGTTTATTTTTCTCTCTCCATTAGTTGGATTCCTGCTTGCATTTCTCATGATGTCGTTGACTATGTATATTTTCAGAAACAGATCGCCCTATAAGGTTGATTCTTTTTTCAGAGTTATGCAGCTTGCATCATCAGCAGTTTTTAGTCTGGGACATGGTGGAAATGATGCTCAGAAGACTATGGGTATTATAGCTATTCTGCTTTTTAGCACCGGGCATTTGGGTGCTGAATTTTATATACCGACATGGGTAGTTATTGCAGCATATTCATCAATTGCACTGGGTACATACTCAGGAGGGTGGAAAGTTATTAAGACACTGGGAGTTGGTTTAACAGATTTAAAACCGGTTCATGGATTTAATGCAGAAGCTGCCGGGGCAGTAACTGTTATAGCAAATACATTGGCCGGTATTCCTGTAAGCACAACACATACCATTACCGGTGCAATAATGGGAGTGGGGGCAACCCGCCGCTTCTCGGCAGTGAGATGGGGTGTTGCTGCTAATATCGTTACAGCCTGGTTTCTGACTATACCGGCTGCTATGATCATTTCAATGATTATTTATTGGGTAATGACCCTTTTTATTCCGGGAATTTGAAAGCTGAACTTGATTACCTGCAAAGGTTAGATATACAGGAACTTAAACCTATGCAGGTTGAAGCTATAGAAGCTATCAGCAAAGGGAGTGAGGTCATTTTAATTTCACCTACCGGATCAGGTAAAACTGTCGCCTTTTTATTACCCATACTCAGGTTACTTGATGAAAATAAACCAGGGATACAAGCCTTGATTTTAACGCCTTCGAGAGAACTTGCACTGCAGATTGAGAAAGTCTTTAAGACTATGCAAACAGGGTTTAAAGTAAATACCTGTTATGGTGGTCATCCTATCTCAACAGAGCTTAATAATCTGTCAGTTGCACCTGCCTTATTAATAGGTACTCCCGGCAGAGTAGCAGATCATATAAGAAGAGAAAGTTTTAAAACAGACTCGGTACAATCATTAGTGCTGGATGAATTCGATAAATCTCTTGAGCTGGGGTTTAAGGATGAAATGGAATTTATTACTCAATCATTGACAAGAGTTGTAACCAAAGTGCTTACTTCTGCCACAAGCATGAGTGAAATACCTGCTTTTGTAAAGTTAAAACATCCTGTAACAATTGATTATAATAGTGACGAGGAGAACATCAGGTTAACGGTTAAAGTTGTAAGGAGTGAAGGGACTGATAAACTTGAAATGCTTTACAGGCTTATTTGTGACCTGAAGGAAACTGCAAGCGTTATATTCTGTAATCACAGGGAAGCTGTTAACCGCATTAGTGAACTGCTCAATGATAAAGGAATAACACATGGTATTTATCATGGTGGGATGGAACAGGAAAAGCGTGAGCTTGCATTGATTCGTTTCAGGAATGGTACGCATCATTTACTTTTAACGACTGATCTTGCATCAAGAGGACTAGATATTCCCGAAATAAGAAACGTAATCCATTATCAATTGCCCGGTTCATTGAACATATGGACACACAGGAATGGCAGGACGGCACGAATGGAAAAGCAGGGCGTAGCATGGTTGATTCTTGCTATGGATGATTATGTTCCCCCATTTATCACTGAATCATTTGAAGAAATAAAGATAAACGACTGTAACCAGCCTCCTCAACCTACACCCTGGGAAACCGTGTATATAAGTGCAGGGAAAAAAGACAAAATTAGCAAGGGAGATATTGTAGGATTCCTTACTCAAAAAGGGTTACTTGAAAAAGATGATATCGGGTTGATTGAGGTGCTTGATTATGCTGCATTTGTAGCTGTTAAAAGCAAAGCTGTTACAGGCATGTTAAAGCAGGTAAAAGGCGAGCAGTTAAAGAAAAAGAAAGTAAAAATAGAAATCGCTGTTTAGTTGCTTTCGGGCATCTTGTAAACGATAGCATTTACATTCATACCGGCTCCTACAGAAGCAAAAACGAAATGATCACCGGGATTTAAAAAGTGATTATCCACATTTTTCGTTACAATTAAATCATAAAGTATAGGAAGTGTTGCCACTGAATTATTTCCTAAGCTGGCAATAGTCATTGGCATTGAAAATTCAGGACGCTGTTTGATACCATACAATTCATACAACCGGTTAACAATAGCATCATCCATCTTTTCATTTGCCTGATGAATAAGGATACGTTCAATATGGTTAATATCCAGTCCGGTTTTGTCAATACATTCTTTTATTGATGGAGGAACTGTCTTTAAAGCATATTCATAAAGCTTACGACCGTTCATTTTCAGATAAAGTTGGTCTTTTAACTCACTATTGTATGAACGGGCCATGCGAAGAAGGAAGACTTGTTCTTTAGTATCTGATCGGGTAATATGCGACATAATCCCAACTGGTTCTTCACTTTCAACTGCACTTAAGACAACTGCACCGGCTCCATCAGAATATATCATACTATCACGGTCGTGAGGATCGGATATTCGTGAAAGTGTTTCACTTCCAATAACCAGAATATGCTTAGCATCTCCTGATTTGATATAATAATTAGCCTGAATAAGTCCCTGCAACCATCCCGGGCAACCAAAAGGAAGGTCATAAGCTACCGTAAATGGATTATCGATTCCAAGTTTATGTTTAACACGTGCGGCAAGAGTAGGAACAATATCTACATGGGTATCGCCGGCTCTTACATCACCGAAATTATGAGCAACAATAATGTAGTCAAGTTTCTCCTTATCAATGCCGGCGCTTTCTATTGCTTTCTCGGCAGCATGCCATGCCATATCTGATGAAACCATGTGATCTTCAACATATCTTCTTTCATGGATTCCGGTAATTTGTTGAAATTTTTCAATAATTTCTTTTATTGGTCTTTCAATTCTTTCACCGGTAGATTCATGAAAAATACTGGCTTCGAATTCTGAATTGGTGACTGCAAGAGCAGGAAGATAGCTACCAGAGCCGGTAATTATTGAATATATCATCTTATGACTTCTTAGGCTGACGCTTTGTTCAATTTTTTAACCGTAAACAAAAAAATGATTTGATATGTTTTTAGGCTTGCTGCAAAGTTAGTAATTAATTTGTGGCATTCTTTAATGTACATTAATATTTACTATCGATCAATAATTAGTTAACTATTGTACAGATTTTATTATATCAACAATGATTGGCTTTAAGCCGGCAAAGAAAAATTCAACCGCAATAACCATCATAATCAGACCCATAAGTTTCATCATAATCTTATTGCCTGTTGGACCAATTATCTTTAACAGTCGCCCTGAGCTTAACATTACAATCCAGGTAATAAGCAATGTTACAACAATTGATAGAATAAGGACTGCCTTAAGTTCAAAATTATGACTATCCTCCATTAATACGATTGAGTTGGTAATTGCTCCCGGACCTGCGATAATTGGAATTCCCAATGGAGTTATTGAAATATCATCAACATACTTTTTAACCATTTCTTCATCCATATCAATCCTGCTTATCCGGGCTTGCAGAAGTTCATATCCCATTATAAAGAATATAATGCCGCCTACCATTCTAAATCCATTAACTGATATGCCAAAGAACTTAAAAAGCAGCTGACCTGCAAATGCAAAAAGCATGAGAGTGATAAATGCTGTGAATACTGCTTTTAACGCAGTGCGACGGCGTTGCTTTTCAGATATTTCGGCAGTCATGGTCATAAAGACCGGCATCACTCCCAAAGGATTGATTAATGTAAAGAAAGAAGTAAAATATAAAAGTGCTGTTGTAAATAACTCGTAGCTATCAATCATATATGAGGCTTGAAGTTTTACTGAATTTTACTATTAACAATAGTCAGGATTTCTTCTTCTTCCAGTTTCGCTTTTTGTTCAATATCTGCCCCCTCAGTAAGAACCTTATCAACAAATTCCTTGTCTTTTAGTCCTGAAGCATTGATTTTAACATTCAGGAAGGCTCCCATAACGGCTGATCGTGCTGCTAAGGCTCCAACACCGGCATCAGATACTGAATTTGGATTACCTGTTATTGCCATTGCTTTAATGATTTCGAAAGCAGCAAATGAGTTTTTCATCACCTTAAAAGGAATTTCAATAGCATATTTTGTGGCTTCCTGGATAGCTTCACTGCGAACAGCTTTCTCCTGATCATTTCCTTTTGGCAGGCTGAAAGCATCCATTATCTTGTTAAATGCATTGGTATCTTCATCAACCAGATGAATTAGCTCATCTTTAATTTTCTGACCTTTATCGGCCCAATCAGAGAATTCATTCCATCTATCGTCCCAACCTGGTTTATGTGCAGACAGGTTAGCAACCATAGTTGCGAGTGAAATGCCCAAAGCACCCATATAAGCGGAGATAGAACCTCCACCGGGAGCAGGTGATTCAGATGCTGTTTCATCGGCAAAAGCCTTGCAGGTCATATCCATGAGCTTCATATCCTGATTCTTATCATGAAGTACATATTCAATGATCTTTTCAGAAGGATTGAACGGTTTAAGATCATCAAGGCCAAGAGATTTAACAGCAATCTTAATTAGTTCAGATTCAGAAACACCGGTTGAACGTTGTTGTTTACGTAAAAAGTACTTACCTGCATCTGTAAAAACTTTAAGAGGGGCAAGGCCAATCAGTTCTGAACCTGTTACTCGCATACCTCTCTCTTGTGCCTTTAAAGCAGCTTCTTCAAAAGCGATATGTACAGGAGTGATACTGATATTTGTAAGGTTGATTGAAACCTGAGCAATACCATATTCTTTAATGAACCAACCAATTGCTTTACATGCTTTAAGTGATCCGGGGATGTATACGGGATTACCCTTTTCATCTTTGATTATTTTACCGGTAACAGGATTCCCTTCACGCATTGGACGGCCTTTTTCACGAATATCAAAAGCTACAGCATTTGCCCTGCGTGTTGAAGTAGTATTAAGGTTTATGTTATAAGCAACTAGAAAATCACGTGCTCCGATAGCAATAGCACCTGTACGTGGAAGAAAAGTAGCAGGACCGAAATCGGGTTTCCAGGCTGGGTCAGCTAATTTTTTAGGTAAACCTTCATATTCACCTGCGCGGTTATTTGCCAGGTTTCGCCTATTCTCAATTAAGGCCGCATTTTCATAACAATATACCGGTATACCAAGTTCATTACCAACTCTTTCAGCTAATCGCCTGGCATATACTACGGTTTCTTCCATTGTAATATTTGAAATAGGAACTAAAGGACACACATCTGTTGCTCCAAATCGCGGGTGCTCACCCTTATGCTTGCTCATGTCAATTACTTCCATTGCCTTTTTGATGGCTCTGAATGCAGCTTCAATAACCTGTTCAGGTTCTCCGGCTATAGTTACTACCGTGCGGTTAGTAGCATTCCCCGGATCTACATCAAGCAGTTTTATTCCATCAACAGTCTGCATTTGATCTGTAATTTGCTTAATTACTGACATGTCTTGTCCTTCACTGAAATTGGGAACACACTCGATTATTTGTTTCATTATATTAATTGTTAGAGATTTTAGACAAACGATTTTTATACTGTTAGAGGTACTGGTTATTGTACTTAATTAATTTATAGTTATGGATATTTGGTATTAATAATCTTGGATTTTTAATTTATAACCCTGCCTTTGAGAATTACTTTTTCAATTTTGTTGCTTCCATAATAATAAGGTAGGTATTCAATACCGGGTATTTTCTTGGTTATAAATAAATTGGCAACCTTACCACGTGTTATACTACCATGGCTTTCACTCAAACCCATAGCATAAGCTCCATTTAAGGTACAGGCATTTATTGTTTCTTCGGGAAGCATTTTATACATAATACAGCCCATTGAAAGAATCAATTGCATATTGCCTGATGGAGAAGAGCCAGGGTTAAAATCACTGGCCAATGCAACAGCTAATCCGGCATCAATCATCTTTCTTACAGGTGCATGAATCATATTAAGGAAGAAGGCAGCACCGGGAAGTACCGTTGCCATTGTTTCGGAACTTTGAAGAACTGAAATTTCTTCATCTCCGGTATATTCCAAATGATCAACCGAAAGAGCTTTATATTTTACACCAACCTGTATTCCACCGGAGTAATCCAATTCATTAGCGTGTATTTTTGGTAGAAGTCCATATTTTATACCGGTTTCAAGAATTGCAGATGTTTCATCAACTGTAAAGAAACCTTTATCACAAAATACATCAATGAAATTAGCAAGTTTTTCCTCACCGATTCTCGGAATCATCTCATTAATTATTAGTTCAACGTAATCGTGTTGCCTGCCTTTATATTCTGCGGGTACAGCATGTGCTCCCAGGAAGGTTGATTTAATTGCCAGAGGACTATTCTCTTTGAGTTTCTTAATAACTCTTAGCATTTTAAGTTCATCTTCGGTATTGAGACCATAGCCACTTTTAATTTCAACAGCCCCGGTACCATAGGCAGTTATTTCAGCAAGTCTTTCTACAGCATCATTGTAAAGCTGTTCTTCAGAAGTATTATGAAGACGATCGGCTGAATTTAGTATTCCTCCACCACGCTTTGCTATTTCTTCATACGATAATCCTTTTATCTTATCAATATATTCAATCTCACGACTACCTGCATAAACAAGATGAGTGTGAGAATCACAGAATGAAGGAAGAACGGTTTTATCGCTGCAGTCAATAATTTGAATATCCTCAGGAAGTAGGGGAGAATCCTGATTATTTATTATGTCATTCAATATTAGATTTTCAAAATCTCCCGATCCGTAATCCTCTATAAAACCATCTTTTATATAAAGCCATGCATCACCAAGAGTATCTAATTCTGACATGCTATTGCCTTTTTTTTGCAATATATTATTATCAAGAATTCCTGCCAGACAATGTATGTTCTTTAAAATCAGAATATTCGACATTTTGAATAAGAATTATATACTTTGGGCAAAGTTAATAAAGGCTTTCAATGAAAAGACAAATCAACGCTTACTTTGTTATCCAACTTATAAAATCTCATAAAATGAAGACATTCTACATACAGAAATCGGTATATCTTATTCTTCTCTCTTTTTTTTCCATTATCTCCTTTAGTTCCTTTGGACAAACATTTAACAGCGAATTTCAGGATGGGAAAATTTATCTTAAAATAAAAGACACTGAGCCAATATCCTTTATGGTAAATCCGGATAACAGTGTAGATATTAATAGCATACCATTTATTAGAAACTTGTCGAATAATTTTAAGATTAAATCATTGAGCAGACCTTATTTTCTGGATAATGATCATAAACTCTTAAGAACTTTAATGCTGGAGATTGCTGATTATGATAAGATAGATCAGGTTATAAGTCTCCTCAAGCAAGAACCTACACTTGAATATGTTGAAAAAGTTCCACTCGACAGATTGTATTATGTGCCGAATGATTCATTATACCGGTTGTATAATGGACCTCAAAACTGGAATTGGCATCTCGAATTGATACATGCTGATCAGGCATGGGATATAACCAAAGGAGATCCGAATATCAATGTTGCTGTTGTTGATAATGCCGTATGGGTTGATCATCCTGATCTTGAAGGTAAAATAGTTGCTCAGCGTGATGTTGTATATAATACCAATAATGCAAATCCTCCTTCTACAGGTGATCCGGCTGAATGGTCGCATGGAACGCATGTAGCCGGACTAGTTGGTGCCGTGAGTGATAATCAGATAGGGGTTGCCTCAATTGGATTTAATGTTAGTATTATTGCTGTAAAAGCTGCTAATAATAGTAGCCCTAATACTATCAGTGGTGGTTTTACCGGGATACAATGGGCAGCTAACAATGGTGCAGATGTCATCAATATGTCGTGGGGTAACAATCAATTTTCTCAAACCAATCAAAATATAATTAACACAGTTCACAATATGGGAATTGTGTTGATTGCCGCTGCCGGTAACGACAATGTTTCTACTCTTCATTACCCTTCTGCTTATAATAATGTAATTTCTGTTGCTTCAATTGACTGGAATGATGTTAAAAGTGATTTTTCAAACTACGGTACAACTGTTGATTTGTCAAGTCCCGGTGGGGTTGCATCACCCGGTCCATCAGGTTTGCTTAGTACTACTGTAAGTTCGGGAACTTTTGGATATTATGATTCCTATATTGGAACTTCAATGGCAAGTCCGGTAGTTTCCGGATTAGCCGGCCTTGTATTATCTGTTAATCCACAACTAACACCCGATCAGGTTGAACAAATCCTCAAATCAACTTCAGATGATATTTCAGCTCAGAACCCGGACTATATAGGAATGTTGGGAGTTGGAAGAATCAACGCATATCAGGCAGTATTAAACACACCATTTCAACCTACCGCTCAATTTTATACACCTGTTGAGGTAATAACACCTGGTACGAGTATAAACTTTATTAATCAATCTACAGGTGTACCTTCCTCCTGGCAATGGACTTTCGAAGGTGGAAACCCATCTTCTTCAACGGTTCCCGATCCTCAAAACATTACCTATCAAACAGCTGGAACTTATGATGTAACTTTAACTGTAACAAATGAATTTGGGAGTAGCTCAGTTACTTATTTTGATTATGTACAAGTGGTTACTAATCCAAGTCCATATGTCTTTATGCATGTTTCTGATAGCTTGCCTTGTATTGCGGAGTCTGTAAGTTTAATTGACAGCTCATTGTATGGGCCAACTAATTGGGAATGGAATATCGAACCGGCAACATTTGAGTTTGTAAATGGGACCACATCTACAACTCAAAATCCTGAAGTTCAGTTTTTACACCAGGGACGTTATAATATAACACTTACTGTTTCGAATATAAACGGTATGACAAGTAGAATTTTTGAAAATGCAATCAATGTTACAGGGGTTGCTGCACCTTACGTTCAGGATATGGAAAATGGTACATCAGAGTACTTTACGCTTTGGGATACACTTAAATCACAATCGACAATTGATCTCAGAGCCGCTAATAACAGTATGTGGGGCATTCATTTTCATGGTGACCCTGTTCCTGTTGGATGGAAAGGATCGCCAACTGATGCTACACCAGATCAAGCCTGGAATGTTAATTTGAATTTTCAGGGGAAAGCTTATTTATGTGGAGTGGATGCAAGAGGTTTAACCAATCTAAAGCTGGCACTCGATTTAAGACAAACATACAGCCTTGGACCCAGATATTCATGGTTCAGAGTTTTAGTAAATGGAGAACAAGTACCTGATTTTGAAGGTACCATAGATTTTAATCCATTAACTGCTGCTGCAGACCCCTGGAAACGTGTTCAGTTTGATCTTTCGCAATATGCGGGACAAGTTTTCGATATCACTCTTGAGTCGTGTACCCGTTTTTCTGATAAAGTTCAGGGTGAAGGTGATAATGTTTTTATTGACAATATAGAGATAGTAAATAGTGTTGGAACTAATAATATTGAAAACCCGAACAGTCAGTTGCTTATATATCCTAATCCATCATCAGGTCAGATCAATATTTATTTCGGTGATATAAATAATTATGCAGTAGATATTCTAAATAATGAAGGTCAACTTGTGTACCATGGATTAGTGGCCAATAACAATCAAATGGTTATCAACAATGAATCCCTACCTGTGGGCGTTTATATTGTAAAATCTGTATCTGCCGGGAGAGTGAGTGTTGCTAAATTAATAGTGGGCAAGAAAATATGAGTTAGATGCTGAAAAAAAACCAGTTAAATTTTTATGAAGGTAAGTACAAACACTTTTTTATTTACTTTTGATGCCTGCGTTTAAATAACTCATTCAAAAATCAGTATCCTTTATGAAATTTGGAAAACTACTTTCTATTATTATTGCAGTATTTTTTGCCGGTAATGTAATGGCTGCTATTGTACAGCCAGAAACAGCTGCAAATGTGGCACGAAACTTTATGTATGAGCGTTTTGTTCAAAAAGGTTTATCAATCAATGCCAATGAAATCAATGCTCAATTAGTAAATGTTCGTGAATCAAACGGTTCTCCCGCTTTTTACATGTTCAATATTGAAAATGGCGGATGGGTCATCATTTCTGGTGATGATGTATATACCCCGATAATTGGTTATTCGGAGGTAGGTAATTTTCCTTCAGGTCAACTTGATAAAAACTTTTCTTCTTTCTTACAGGAGTACGTTGATCAAATTGATTTCGCACGTCAAAACAATTTAACAGCCAACAACGAAACTATAAGCGAGTGGAATAATTACACTTATAACAGCAATCCACGCATGTCCCTCGAAGGTGATCGTGATATAGAACCATTGTTGGATATTATGTGGAATCAGGACTTTCCATACAATGCTTATTGCCCGGAAGATGCTGCAGGACCAGGTGGACATGTTTATGCAGGATGTGTTGCAACTGCTATGTCAATGATCATGTATTATTACAGATATCCTGAAGTAGGAACCGGTACATATTCATATTATGCTGCTGGTTATGGTACACAAACAGCGAATTTTGGTGAAACCCATTATAATTGGGATGCAATGCAGAATTCAATTACCGGTACTATGGGCCAGTCAGTTAATGCAGTTGCCGAATTGCAATATCATTGCGGAGTTGCTGTAAGAATGGGTTATGCCCCTGATGGATCAGGCGCATTCAGTACAGATGTTCCTCCTGCAATTAAAAATTACTTTGGATATTCTTCTACTGCTACTTTTATTCAAAAGATGGGTTACACTACCACTGCATGGGAAAATATTATTCTTGAGCATCTAAATGCAAATAAAGTTCTATATTACTCAGGACAAAGTACTGAAGGTGGTCATGCATTCGTTCTTGATGGTTTTCAACAAACAGGTACAGGTAAATTATTCCATTTCAACTTTGGATGGAGTGGAAGCGGTAACGGTTATTTTAGTTTAACAGATGTTGGAGGCTTTAATTCACAACAGGGAATGGTTCGTAACTTCTTCCCGGATCCAAATAACTATCCATATAATTGTGATTCACACATAGTGGCTGTTCCTAATGGTAGTATTGAGGATGGTAGTGGTCCGCTTAATAGTTATGAAGCTAATAGTGCATGTACATGGTTGTTTGATTCTGAAGATTCTGTTAGTACTGTTAATTTGAACATCTACGAAATTAATTTTAGTAATGGCGATTCAATCAAAGTTTACAATGGTGCTGATGAAAATGCTCCTTTATTAGCTTCTTATGGTCAGGGTTCTGCTACTGCAAATTTGGTTTCTACAGGAACAAACATGTTTGTTAAGTTTATTACTGATGGTTCAGAAGAATCTGATGGTTTTAAAGCTGAATTCTCTTCAACATACCCACAATATTGTACTAATAGTATTCAAAATCTAACATCTCAAACCGGAGAATTTTCTGATGGTAGTGGAACTCACAACTACAATAACAATTCAGTTTGTAAGTGGAAAATAAATCCCGGAGCTTATGCAATTGATCTAACACTTGCTTTCACTTCTTTTGATTTGGAAGATGGTAAAGATTTCCTTAAAGTTTTTGCAGTTCCTACAAATGAATTACTTGCTAATCTTACCGGAAGTGAAATTCCTGCTCCAATCGTTTCTCCTACAGGTCAGCTATTATTGATGTTCTCATCGAACGGATACAATAACGGACAAGGGTTTGAAGCAAATTATTATATAGCAAACGTTAATACTTCAAATGAAGATTTTACAAAAAATCTTTCAATCTATCCTAATCCTGCAAGTACTTATACTGATATTAAGTTCAATTTAACTGAACCAACCAAGGTTAAGTTAACAGTACTTAATTTGTTAGGTGAAGAAATCTATTCAGAACCTTCACAACTTATGTCAGGTTATGTTAGCCGCACTATTCAACTTAGTAGTTTATCAAAAGGTATTTACCTCATAAAGTTAACCAGCGACGAAGGTTCAGTTGCTAAGAAACTTATAGTTAAGTAGTTTGAACAAAATAATTCAAAAGGGGCTTTCTTATACGGAAAGCCTCTTTTTTTCTTAATCCTCATTTAATACCCATTGCCTTATGATTAAAAAAGTACTTTTCACCTTATTGATTGTAATTTCATTAAGCAATATACATGCAACTCCAGTTGATAAGGCAACAGCCACCAGGGTAGCTGTTAATTTCTTAAATATAAGGTCTCAAATCTATCATTCAGGCACTACTGTAAATGAGATCAGAGAAGTTACTCCGATTATCCAGTCGGAAACTATGGCTTACATAGTCAACTTTGTGAATGGAGGATTCGTAATTATTGCTGCTGATGATGCTTCAAGACCTGTTTTAGGTTATTCATATGAGGGAGAATTTTCAATTACTAATATTCCACCTGAGATTGATGAATGGATGCAGTTCTATTATAACCAGATCAAGGATTTAAGAAAAAACAATACAGAAGCTACTCCTGAGATTAATCAGGAATGGAGTAATCTGCTTAATGGAACAAGCTATGGCGAAAGAGATTTAAGAGAAGTTGCTCCATTAGAAAGTACTACATGGGATCAGGGTGCAAGATACAACGAACTCTGTCCTGCAGATGCAGGTGGACCAGGTGGTCATGTATATTCAGGTTGTGTGGCTACTGCCATGTCGCAGATATTAAATTACTGGCGATACCCACTACAAGGTACGGGAACTCATGGTTATACATCCGACTATGGTTACCTGGAAGTGAATTATGGCGCTTCACGTTATAATTACAATGAGATGAATGCAGGAATAAACTCTGAAAGTAATCATGAAATGGCAGAGATACAGTATCATTGTGGTGTTGCCGTTAATATGATGTACTCACCAACAGGTTCAGGTGCTTACAGTCAGGATGCTGTGGCAGCTTTACAGAACTATTTTGGTTATTCCCAGGATCTTGCGCTTGAACAAAAAGAAGATTATTCTGATGAAGCTTGGCAAAATTTAATAATGAGCAATCTCGATAATGGATGGCCACTTTATTATCATGGATTTGGTTCTGGTGGACATGCTTTTAATCTTGATGGTTATCAGGGTACTGATTACTTCCATTTCAACTGGGGCTGGAGTGGTTCTTTTAATGGTTATTTCTACCTGACAAATTTAAATCCGGGTGGCAGTGATTTTTCCTGGGGACAAGGCGCTATAGTAAATTTTCATCCGGCAGAAGGATCATACCCATATTACTGTAATGGTGTAGATACACTATCACGCCATAATGGAACAATTGAAGATGGCAGTGGCCCTGTTGATAATTATATTGATGGTCTCAATTGTGGATGGTTAATAGCTCCTGAAGATTCAGTAACTGATTTGACTCTTTATTTCGATAAGTTTGATCTTGCTGCAGGTGATGTTGTTAATGTATTTGATGGAACAAATAGTGCTGCACCACTTGTTGGAAGTTATACCGGAAATTCAATCCCGGCAGCTATTCCTTCACAAAGTGGAAGCTTATACCTTGAATTTCTAACAGCTGGAGCTCAGGGAAAAGGTTTTAAAGCCCATTATAATAGCTACCTGATTAATTATTGTCCCGGTATCACCCATTATACAGATGCATCAGGATCTTTTACTGATGGTAGTGGTCCAAGAGACTATAGAAACAAGAGTATCTGTAAATATATCATTGAACCTGATAATGCAGCTACTATCACCCTTTCATTCAATAAATTTAATACCGAATCAAATAATGACGAACTGAAGGTATATGACATGATTACTCAGCAGTTGCTTGGCGCATTCTCAGGCAATGAATTGCCAAACAATGTTGTTGTCCCTTCACGAAAAGCTTATGTGTTGTTTGTAAGCAACGATTCAGTTACAAATGATGGATGGGAATTATCATATACAAGTACTATTACCGGAACTTCAAATGAATTTGTTTCGGGTAATGAAATCAATATTTATTGTACACCTAACCCTGCAAGTGATTGGTTGCGTGTGGAACTCAGTACTAAGAATCATCAGAATGTGCAATTGACAATGGTTTCACCTGATGGCAGATCAACTGATGTATTTAACGGTCAGGTATCGAGTGAGCCTGTAGTTGTGATGAAAGATGTATCACATCTTTCAGCTGGTCTGTATTTCATTATTTGCCGGACTGATACTGATTATGCAATAAAAAAAGTGGTTATTAATTAACGATTCAAAGTCAGAGTAGTAACTTTTAATTTTACAATATTAAAGGTTGCTACTCTTTTCTTCTTGACAGTCTGGTCACATATAGACAATAACAGACTAATATCACCTGAAAGGCTACTTTTATTTAAAGAAAGTACATGTGGTTAATTTTATTTTTTTCCCAGGTTGTAAATAATCCCAAGGCTCAATGAATGCCCTAACTTGTTATGGTACATGGAGTAATGCTCATCCATTACAAAATTCTGCAGTCCATCAATAGAACCATTCACACTAACCTCCCAATCTTTAGTTACGGAATAAATAAATCCGGACTCAAGTGAAATGATTGGGAAAACTCTTGAACGTCCTAATATTCCTGTAGGCCAACCAAATGCAACAGTAGGTTTAAATTTCTTACCTCCCCAGACATATTCAAAACTAAAAGGAATCTTAAGATTAAAATTATGTTCTTCTTCTTCATGATATCCTTTTTTCCAATACGGCTGGTCACTATAAATAATCCCGGCTTTCATAAAGACCTTATCTTTAAATACCGGTTGATGAAAAAGCACTCCGATTTTTGGAGAATAGTATGTGTTGTGACATGTAACCCCGCTAACAAGCTCAACTTTGGTACGAATATTAAGCACTTTTTTAGTATAGTTAACACATTCGTAATCATTGCAAACTGCATGATGATAATCAACAGATAATCTTACCAGATCCCTTTCGTTGAGTTTTCTTATTTTGTCAATTTCAGAAAATAGCTGTGGGGCATCCCACATATATGCCCTGATGTAGCCTAAATACCGTTTATCCTGTACCAGGTATGTGCCCCCATCTATCTCCTGTAGATGTTTAATATTATCTCTCAGTTCAAAAAAGTCAGCATTCTCTTTCTTTATAAAATATCTGTAACTGGCGGGAATAGCAAACAAATCAATCTCACCATCCACCAGATATTCAAGAAAGTACCAATTCAGCTTAGTATCAGGTTCTTTAACTTGTGTTGCAACATAGTACTTGTCATCAATAAACCTGAATATCTTTATTTCTGTGGGATAATACAATGTAAAATCCTTTGCACCTATCTTTCTGAATGAGCAATATTTTTGATCAAGGCTCATGCTTCCTACACCAAATAGAGTATCGTTATGATTGGTTACAATATAAGCAGGTTCAATATTTATCTGTGAAAACAGGTTTTGTGAAAATAATATCAGTATTCCCAGGACTATTGCATGTCTTAGATTCATAGTTTTATATTAAAGCTTAACGTATACATTGTTATGATTGAATATAATTGCCTGATTGATAAGTCTCTTTGTAACATTACCTGTCTATCTCTTAATCTCTTTTTATTCGACGGAAGTACCTGCGGTTGATTTTTTATTTTGTCCAAGGTTGTAAATGATCCCGAAGCTTAATGAATGACCCAAATTGTTATTATACAATAAATAATGTTCATCTATAGTTAAGTAATAGAGTCCATCAACTGAACCATTCATACTTACCTCCCAATTTTTAGTTACAGAATAGATAAATCCGGCCTCAAGGGAAATGACCGGAAAGACTCCTGACCATGCTAATAAACCTGTAGGCCAACCTAACCCAATAGTAGGCTTAAAATTCCTTCTGCTAAAGATAAATTCTATAACTACTGGAATCTTCAGGTTAAATTCATAATCTTCTGTACTTTTTTCTTTTTTCCAATATGCCCGGTCACTATATAAAACCCCTGTCTTTATGAAGATTCTATCACTCTTTATTGGATGATAATATAAAACTCCAACCTTAGGCGAATAGTAAAAATTGTGACGCGTAACGCCTGTAACAAGTTCCACTTTGCTTTGAGAATTAGATATCTCCTTTGTATAGTTGACAGATTCATAATCAGAACAAACTGAATGATATGAAATAAAATCAGTTACACCTGTTTTCTTAAACGAGCAATATTTCTGGTCACTGCTCATACTTCCAAGTCCGTATAGTGTGTCGTTATGATTGGTGATGATAAATGCAGGTTCAATTGTTGTTTGTGAAAAAAGGGAGAGGGAACATATCATGATTATTCCCAAGACTATTAAATGTCTCTGATTCATAATGTTGTGTTGAAGCTTACCGTTGAAACGATTTCGCTTGAGATTAAATACTTGATTAATCAGTCAGACAAATATATAAAAAGAAAATTAAAAAAGAGACTTATGAGTAGTATCTCATTTTTTATCTTATTTTGATAAGCAGTTTATTGTTACATAACTGCGGGCCGGTTTAGGCATTTTAGTCTTGAGAACTAATCGCGGTTATAAGCTTTAATGATTTGGCTTACAAGCTGATGTCGCATAACATCTGACTCATCAAGTACTATTATATCAATACCTGATATTCCTTCAAGAATTTTGGTTGCATGTATTAATCCGGATTGCTGATTCTTTGGAAGGTCAATTTGGGTAATATCTCCTGTAATAAAGAACTTAGCTGAGCGGCCCATACGGGTTAGGAACATCTTTAATTGCATTGATGTAGCGTTTTGGGCTTCATCAAGAATTGCGAAGACATTATCTAATGTTCTGCCACGCATAAATGCAAGAGGGGCAATTTCAATGGTTCCATCTTCAATATAGGTTAAAAGTTTTTGAGGTGGAAGCATATCGCGCAAAGCATCATATAGTGGTTGCATATAAGGGTCAAGCTTATCTTTTAAATCTCCGGGTAGAAAACCCAGATTTTCGCCAGCCTCTACTGCCGGACGTGTAAGTATGATTTTTCTAACTTCTCTGTTCTTTAGGGCTCTAACTGCTAGAGCAACAGCTGTATAAGTTTTACCGGTACCTGCGGGGCCTATTGCAAATACCATATCATTCTTATCGATACTTTCTACTATTTTAACCTGATTGGCTGAACGTGCCTTAATTACCTGACCATTACGCCCATGAACAAGTACATCAGGTGAACTCTTTATCGTTATGTCAGCGGCTCCTGGTTCAGCTAGTTGCCTGATATCAGTTTCTGTGATCTTTCCGAAATGATCAAAATGTAACAACATTAGATTAAACAGTGATTCAAACAATTCTATATCAGTTGGATCACCTATAACCTTGATGTGTTCGCCCCGTGCAATAATCTTTAATTTTGGTAGTAACTCCTTAACAACATTCAAATTTCTGTCGCCCACTCCAAGTAGTTCAAGTGGACTGTATGATTCTATACTGAAGATCTTTTCACTCATAGAGCTAAATTAAGTTTCATTAAATATTAACCTCAACGGCTTTAGGTAGTTCAAATGTATGACAAAAATCGCCATGACTAATAAGGCTTCAAGTATTTGTCGTAATTTTGATTCTTCATTGGGAATGTTTTCTTTATATAAGGAACGACAGTTAATAAAGTCCTAATTGCAAAAAATAAGATGTCAAAAGGAAGAGAAATAAAGCCACATATTGGAATTTTTGGCAGACGGAATAATGGAAAGAGTTCTATAATCAATGTACTTGCCGGTCGCGATACTGCTATTGTTTCCCCTCAGGCAGGAACAACTACCGATCCTGTTAAAAAATCAATGGAAATTCCCGGCATTGGTCCTGCCATTCTAATTGATACTGCCGGGATCGACGATTCAGGAGAACTCGGAGTAAAAAGGATTGAGAAGTCACTTGAAGTACTTAAAATTATCGACCTTGCCGTACTGGTAATTGTTGAAAATGATTTTGGAGAAGAAGAGAAAAAACTCTTAAATAGTTTTAAGGAGTATGGAATTCCTTTTCTGATTATTCATAATAAGAGTGATATTGTTGCTCTTGATAAGAATTTACAAAAGGAGATTGAACGTCAATATCAATGTAAAGTACTTGATTTTAGTGCAGTTAAAACGATTGACAATAATGAGTTACTAAAAGCACTGGCATCTGTAATGCCCGAAACTGCCTATACGTCATCGATGCTTGTTGGTGGCTTATTTAAACCGGGAGAAGCTGTTTTACTCATAACACCCGTTGATAATGAAGCTCCTGAAGGAAGAATGATTCTTCCACAGGTACAAGCTATTAGAGACATACTTGATAATGACGGTATTGTAATGATCTGTAAAGAAAATGATGTTGAAGACTTTATTTCAAGGGCAAATCCCAGACCATCATTGGTGATAACCGATAGTCAGGTTTTTGGTAAAATAGGTGGATTTGTGCCGGATGATATTCCTTTCACTAGTTTCAGTATTTTACTTGCACGACAAAGAGGTGATTTTGAAAATTATCTCAAAGGTACTCCACACTTAGCTGAATTAAAAGATGGTGACAGGGTTCTGATACTTGAATCATGCACTCATCATGTAACATGTGATGATATTGGAAGACATAAAATTCCAAGATGGTTAAGAAATTATTCTAAAAAAGAAATTGAATTTGATGTTGTATCAGGGTTAGGCACATTGCCTCGTGATATTAATGAATATGCAATGGTAATTCAATGCGGAGGTTGTGTATTAACGCGTCGGCAAGTAATTAACAGGGTGAAAGCCGCAGTTGATGCGCATATACCAATCACTAATTATGGAATGGCTATTGCGTGGGTTCATGGTATTTTTGACAGAGCTACAGGTATTTTTCAAAAAAATGTAATTAAGGAAAAGAATAGCACTTTAACACTTTAAATTTTCGGATATAATGAAGAATATTGTTATCACTGGTGCATCTGAAGGAATTGGAAGAGCCTTGGCACTTGAATTTCTCAGAAACAGTGATACCCGACTTTTTCTAATTTCGAGAAACATTGAGAAACTAAACAGTATATCTAATGACAATTCAGCTGATATAGACAGAATAAGTATCTACTCATTTGATTTAGTGAATGGCGATTACAACCTGTTGATTGAAAGAATAAAAGAAAAGTTTGATAAAGTAGATATCCTTATCAACAATGCCGGGGTAATAGTAAACAAGACATTTGCTGAAATCAACCCTTCGGAATTCGATCAGGTAATAGCTACTAATCTTAAAGCACCTTTCTTTCTTATTCAGCACTTGATGCCACTCTATGTTTCAGGAACTCATATTATCAACATTAGCAGCATGGGAGGTTTTCAGGGAAGTGTGAAATTTCCCGGGTTATCTCTTTACAGCGCTTCAAAAGGTGCTCTGGCAGTTCTTACCGAATCTTTATCAGCTGAATTTAGCAATTCAGGCATTTCCGTTAATTGTTTGGCACTGGGTAGCGTTCAAACAACAATGTTTGAAGAAGCATTCCCGGGATTCATGTCGCCAACTTCTGCAGCTTCAATTGCTGAATACATTGCATGGTTTTCATTAAACGCACATAAATGGATAAACGGGAAAATTATACCTGTGTCTATATCAACTCCTTAGTAGTACTACTTTTTTAATTATAAATAGAGTTTAAGTGAATACAATGATGAACGAACAAGCTGATTGCATTATTAAAAGGGGTATCGTTGAAAATATTACAGATAAATTTATCTTAGTCAGGATTCACAACGAAAGTGCATGTTCATCATGTCATTCAAGGGGTATTTGTACTTCATTAGGATCAAATGAGCGAATCGTAGAAGTTGATAAAAATGGAAAGAAAGACGTACAAATAGGCGAAAGTGTAGATATTAAAATGGTATCCACATCGGGTTGGCTAGCAGTACTTTATGGTTATATTTTACCTTTTGTTATTTTAATTGGAACCCTTTTAATTGCTAACTATTTTTTAGGAGAAGGATTGGCAGCTATTATATCCTTATTAATCCTTGTCCCATATTTTTTTGGCTTATATCTCTTCAGAACAAAGCTCAAAAAGTATTTTAGATTCACTTTAAGTTAAATTTCAGATCAGAGATATTCATTAATAATGCTGGATACAAAGTTATTCCAGATACTAATGCTTCATGATTAATTTTTACATTAAGCGTACATTAAGCGTATCATAAGCGTTGTTTAAGCGTTAAAATACGCTTCAATCACGCTTAAATCAGGTTTAAACTAAGCTTAATGTAAATCTTAATCTTCAATTAAACATCAATCCAAATAAAGGGATTCCTACCTCAAAAGGCTAATAAAAATTATCTGGTGTAAAAGATTGGAACGCTTAGGTGTAATCAATTAAGTATGTAGATGCAATTTATATAGATTCTAAACAATTGTTTTAGAGAAAAATTGCAGTAAATTATTGCTATTCATTATATTAAGAAGGTCAATACGACTTTGATATTCAAGTGTTTACATGTATTATTTTTTAGTAAAAAATTTAAAATAATCTCGAATAATGCTAAATTTGCCGTGCTTAAGATATTTTAAGTAAATAAAATCTACTAAGGTGAGCCATACTATTCTTTTTGCTGTAATTTGCTTGTGTGCTCTGGGTGTAGCTTCAGCCGTTATATTGTATTTCATAGCTCAGAAATTTAAAGTGTATGAAGATCCAAGCATTGAAATAGTTACTTCAATGCTTCCGGGTGCCAATTGCGGTGGTTGTGGAGTTGCAGGATGTGGTGCATTAGCAGAAGCCATTGTTACATCAACTGATTTGAATAAATATAAATGTCCGGTTGGGGGAAATGAAACAATGAAGGCAATAGCCACATTTCTTGGTTTACAACCAGAAATGATGGAGCCTCAAACTGCAGTTATTCGCTGTAATGGGAGTAAAATTAATGCTCCTTCAAGAAGCAAATACGAAGGTGCTGAGTCATGTGCTTTTGCCAATTATTTATCTGCCGGTGAATCAGGATGCCCTTATGGTTGTCTTGGTGAAGGTGATTGTGTAAGGGCTTGCCAGTTCGATGCAATTAAGATGGATAAGGCAACAGGACTTCCTGTAGTTGACGATGATAAGTGCCTTGCTTGTGGAGCATGTGTTACTACTTGTCCAAGATCGATTATTGAGCTTCGTCCAAAAGGAATGAAAAATCGCCGGATTTACATATCGTGTATTAATAAAGAAAAAGGTGCAATAGCACGAAAGAATTGCGAAACAGCTTGCATTGGTTGTGGTAAGTGTGTTAAAGTATGCACATTTGATGCAATAACACTGGTAAACAATCTTGCCTACATTGATGCTTCGAAATGCAAGTTATGTCGTAAATGTGTTACTGAATGTCCTACCAACTCTATAATAGAGCTGAATTTCCCACCTCGAAAGGAAAAATCAGGAGAAACAGAGATAGCGGCACAAATTGAAACTGTTTAGCTCAAACATCACTAACTTATTCATTAAAAAGGAGGAATAAGAATTGAAGACTTTTAAAATCGGTGGAGTTCATCCCGAAGAGAGAAAGCTGACTGCAAATATACCGGTTGAAAAATTACCGTTGCCCAAAACGGTAAGTATTCCATTGTCGCAAAGCCTTGGTGCTCCTTCTAAATTGTTGATTGAAAAAGGAATGAAGGTTAAAACCGGGCAAATCATTGCACGTGGAGAATCTTTTATCTCATCAAATGTTCATTCTACAGTATCAGGAACAGTTATTAAAATTGAGGATGTAACTGATGCTTCAGGATATCGCAAACCAGCAGTTATAATTGAAGTTGAAGGTGATGAATGGGAAGAATCTATTGATCGTTCTTCTGATCTTGTTACAGAAATCACTTTATCAAAAGAAGAAATTATTGCGCGAATAAAAGATCTCGGTATTGTTGGTTTAGGTGGAGCAACTTTCCCAACTCATGTAAAAATGATGGTTCCTGCTGATAAGAAAGCCGAAGTACTCATAATAAATGGTGTTGAATGTGAGCCTTATCTGACTTCTGATCATAGAGTGATGCTTGAAAGAGCAGAAGAAGTAATAACCGGAGTTAGGATACTCATGATTGCGCTTAATGTTGACAAAGCTGTTATAGGAATAGAAAATAATAAACCTGATGCTATAAATACCCTTACAAAGCTTGCATTAAAGTACCCGGGAATTTCCATTGTAGCTTTGAAAGTAAAATATCCACAAGGTGGTGAAAAGCAATTAATTCAGGCTATTACGAAAAGAGAAGTCCCTTCGGGCAAATTACCCATTGAAACAGGTTGTATAGTTAATAATGTTGGTACCGCACTTGCCGTTTATGAAGCGGTTCAAAAAAATAAACCACTTATTGAAAGAGTAGTCACAGTAACTGGAGAATCACTTGTTAAGCCTGGAAATTATAAGGTTAGAATTGGTACTTCTGTTGAATTTTTAGTTGAGCAGGCAGGAGGTTTACCCGCTGATACTGGTAAAATAGTGAGTGGTGGTCCAATGATGGGCAAAGCACTTACCTCTTTAAATGTTCCTGTAGTTAAAGGCACTTCAGGAATCATGGTGGTTCCACAAAAGAACAGTCATCGTGTTGAAATTCAAAATTGCATAAGATGTGGCCGTTGCATCATGGTTTGCCCAATGGGACTGCAACCGATAAATCTTTTCCAATATTCATTTCATCAGATGTATGAGGAAGCAGAGAAAGCATTTATAATGGACTGCATGGAATGTGGTTCTTGTCAATATACATGTCCATCAGGACGCCCCTTGCTTGATTATGTGAGATTAGGCAAAGAGAAAGTTGGAAATATTATCAGAAACAGGGTAAAAAACTAATATGAACTTATTTACTGTATCGGGTTCCCCCCATGTTCATGCCCGTCAGGATGTTAAATCAATAATGTATGGTGTAGTGATTGCTATGATTCCGGCAATTCTTGCATCAATATACTTTTTTGGTCTTGATTCGGTAAGGGTGATTTTTGTATCAATAGCAGCTTGTTTGCTGGTTGAGTGGCTTGTTGAAAAATTTATTTTGAAGATTCCTCTTACAATTACAGACGGGTCTGCTATAGTAACAGGCGTACTTCTTGCTTTTAATGTGCCATCTAATCTTCCCTCATGGATGATTTTTGTTGGTGCGATAGTATCCATTGGAATTGCCAAAATGTCATTTGGCGGTCTTGGTAAGAACCCTTTTAATCCTGCTCTTATTGGCAGGGTTTTTCTTTTAATTTCTTTTCCGGTACAAATGACCACATGGCCACTTCCTTCTCCTTTATTTAGCGGAGCAGCTGATGCAATAACCGGACCCACAACACTTGGAATGTTAAAAGAAGGTTTGATGGCGGGTAAGTCAGTAAGTGAGATTATTTCATCTGCCGGATTCCCTGGTTACATGAATGATCTTATCGGTTCTCAGGGTGGTTCTCTGGGTGAAGTCTCTGCTATTGCCCTGCTTCTGGGGGCTATCTTTTTATTTGCGAAGAAAATAATTACATGGCATATACCAGTAGCATATCTGGGTTCTGCTTTCATTTTTTCAACATTATTGTGGTACATAAATCCTGGAGGTTATCTTGACCCCGTAATAAGTATATTGGCTGGTGGGTTGTTGCTTGGTGTATTTTTTATGGCAACAGATATGGTCACAACACCAATGACTCCCGTTGGTCAAATTATTTTTGGTATAGGAGCGGGTGTATTAACGATAACAATACGAAACTGGGGTGCCTATCCCGAAGGAGTTTCTTTTGCTATACTGATCATGAATGCCTTTACTCCATTAATAAATAAAGCATTCAAACCTAAGCGTTTTGGTGCTTCAGTTGCAAAAGAAAATGTTAAATCGACTCAAAAAGTTATAGAATATGGCAAAGCCTGAATCATCACTTAAAAACATGGTATTATCCCTGTTTTTTATATCACTTGTGATGGCAGCTGCATTAGGGTTCGTTTACAACATTACAAAAGAACCTATTGAAGAAGCTATTAAAAATAAAGAAATAAATGCTATAAAGGAAGTACTTCCTGCTTTTGATAATAATCCTGTTTTAAGTGCTCAGGAGTTCAATGGCATCTTATTTTATAAAGCTACCAATCAGGGAAAAACTGTTGGATATGCTGCGAAAACATTTACTGAAAAAGGATACAGTGGTCGGTTTGATTTAATGGTGGGCTTCCTTGCTGATGGGACAATTAACAAAATAGTGGTTCTCCAACAAAAAGAAACTCCGGGCCTGGGTGCAAATATGATTAATCCTAAATTTAAAGACCAATTCAATAGTGTGAATATAGGGAGTTTAAAAGATAGTAAGCTGAAGGTAAAGAAAGATGGCGGGACCATTGATGCCATTTCTGCAGCAACCATATCTTCACGTGCTTATTGTGATGGAATACAAAAAGCATATGATTTATTCATACAAAATTTTGCAAAGGAACAAGTCACTTTAAATGATTCAACATCAAGTAAAAGTGAACAATCTTTAAATGAACAAAATTCAAAAGGACTGAAATGAAAAATCTAAAATTCCTTACTGAAGGATTAGTAAAATCAAATCCTACGTTTGTATTGGTTTTGGGTACTTGTCCGACACTTGCAATAACCACAGCCGCTATAAACGGAATAGGGATGGGTGCTGCAACTACATTTGTGCTTGTTTTTTCAAATATGATGATTGCAGCACTCAAGAATGTTATTCCTGACAAAGTCCGCATTGCAGCATTTATTTTAATTATTGCTTCATTCGTTACTGTGGTAGATTTGGTAATGAAAGCTTTTACTCCTGATCTATATAATACATTAGGAATATTTATCCCACTGATTGTCGTTAACTGTATAATATTGGGAAGGGCTGAAGCATTTGCTCAAAAGAATAAAGTAGTTCCATCCATACTCGATGGTCTTGGAATGGGAATTGGATTTACATTGGCAATTACTCTTATTGCCAGTATTAGGGAAATAATTGGAAGCGGATCGATCTTTAACATGAAAATCATGGGTGATGATATTACCACGATTCTTATATTTATTCTACCGCCGGGGGCATTTATCACTTTTGGATATTTAATAGCAATCATGAACCGGCTTAAAGCTAAATACAGCTAAGAGACATAAAAGGTACTTTAAACAAAGAAATTATGGATTATATAAATATTATAATTTTAGCTTTACTTGTCAATAATGTTGTATTGGCACAATTTCTTGGCATTTGTCCTTTTTTAGGTGTATCAGGAAAGATCTCTACTTCGTTAGGAATGGGAGCAGCCGTTGTATTTGTAATGGCTCTTGCAAACCTTGTAACGTATCTTGTTCAGGTTTATCTATTGGTACCGTTGAAGGTGGAGTTTATGCAGACTATTACTTTTATATTGGTAATAGCTTTTCTTGTTCAGGTTGTTGAGATTATTCTTAAGAAATCAGCACCAGCGCTTTATCAGGCACTTGGTATTTATTTACCTCTTATAACCACAAACTGTGCCGTACTTGGAATTGCTATTTTAGCTATTCAAAAGAATTTCTCTTTGGTTCAAAGTGTCGTATATTCAAGTGCTACTGCAGTTGGGTTTACTTTTGCACTAATTTTAATGGCCGGCATTCGTGAACAACTTGAATTACTTGGCACTCCAAAAGGAATGAAAGGCTTTCCATTAACTCTAATTATAGCAGGATTGCTTTCTATGGCTTTTATGGGCTTTGCCGGACTAGTAAAATAATCTAAGGAGTAAGGTTTACTTACGATTAGAAACAGTCATTAGCATTTTTGATAAAATACTTATTTCTTCCTTCTTTTTAGCATTTGATAATCCAGATAGTAAAGAACCTTAATACTCAGATTATTGAGTTGAGGCGAGCTAATCATTCTATCGAAATTAGAAGAATACCTGATTTTATATTGATCATTCTCGCTTTCTATTGCATTCTTCCAAACAATATTTAATAAGCTACCCGGCGAAAATTCCCAGCCAAAAACAAGATCAATATTGAAATAGTTATAGTTGTAATTATGATTTACCTTATAGTTATTATCAGGTAAGAAATGTCCATCATCTGTTAACAAGAAGAAATTCTTGTATTCTCCTTTTTGCCAATAATGACGCACCCAAAGACTAAGTGAAATTTTGTTATTGAATAAGTACTCTCCCGATATTGCACTTGTAATTGTTTGAATATCCCTGTTTGCAAAAAACACAGAGTCATTACGGATAGAAGCAAAACCTTTATCATCTTTTCCAAGTTGTACTTGCAATTGGGGAGTGACTTTAAATCTGTCGCTAAATCTAAAAATTGGTGATATAGCATAAAAATCCCATTTTGTTTGATCAAAATCCTGTGTAAATTCAAATTCTCCATCAAGAGCAAGTGCCTTTCTATAGTCGCTTGAAAAGCCAAAATAGAATGTTTTATATCCGGGATTTATCCAATATCTTCCTGTTTTTCTCGGTTCATAATAATCATAACGGTCGTATGGAGAATATGCTGCAGTACCCCATAGACTCAGGTAATTTGTGAATGTTGTGTTAAAACGGTAAGTTATAGTTGAATTAATGTTCTCCTTTGTAGTTAATTTCTCTTCTCTGAAGATATTAACACTCTGATAAAAGTTCCTAAAAATTCCAAAGGGCTCAAAAATATTATAACCAAGAGTTAATCCCCGATCGAGCCAATCATTAGTATTATTGACTCCCATATCGTTCTTGTTATATTTATCATTCATTTGGATTTGATAGAGGCTAAACCTGAATTTACCCTTAGTCTTTTGTAATTCCACATTATAGTAAACACCTGGTCTTTGTTTAACTGAATTCTCAATGTTATTTTCAGGTTGATGAATGCTTGTCATACTAAGATCAAATACTAATTGATAAGTATTTGATTTTTCGCTTAATTTAAATCCTCCTCCTGCAACATTTGATTTTCTCCATCCATCAGGCCTGGTTACATTCGTATTTATAAGATAAACTGAAGAATTATTAGGAAGATTCTGATCAAGAACGATTATGTTATAGTTGGTAAGAGGATCTGTAAGTACTTCTCGTTTATTATCTGAGGAATCAGCTATCACGGCATAGGTATTTCCGGTAATAGCATTGAAAATACCTACACCCAGACCTTTAGATGTTCTACCTGAAACTTTAACAGCATTTAACAGCCTTGATGAAGATGGGTTTTTTACCAATCGTTCACCTGTTCTCAGGGAATCATCAGCAGAATAGTAATTTACAGGAACATGTCCTATGCGTCTTGAATAGAAAAGCCCTCCTTTGTGAAAAAGATCAGTACCTTCGTTAAAGAAAGGTCTGTTTTCATCATAAACTATTTCAAAAGGAGATAAGTTTTTTTCTATTTCATCTGACTGAACCTGACTAAAGTCAGGCAATAGAATCATATCAAGAGTAAAACTTTCATTCAGGCCCCATTTTAAATCCATTCCACCATTATAATTATAACTCAACTTATCTTTTGAAGAAGATAGTCCTTCATTGTGTTGTATTCCGGCAGATAAGTAAGGCATTAGCGAGAGCCTCAATGGAGGGTCAATGTCGTGAAGTCCGGTTAATGTACCCCAGTAATTTAGTGTATTATCAGTATCTCTGGGTTCCAGTACCCATTGATCTTCTTCACGATTACGTCTGATGGTTCTAATGAGTTGCATTCCCCAAATTTGTTCTTTGGTCGATGGAAACCTTAAAGCAGAATATGGTATACGAAATTCAGCTATCCAACCCTGGTCAGTAATCTTGACCGAACTTGCCCAGACTGCATCATAAGTATCATCAACCACACGTTTATCTATCTGTATCCCTGAAGCTGAAACTCCGAAAATATATGCATCTTGCTTATTATGCCATGTGTCGAATCCCATGTAGAAATAGTCGGAATTTTTACCATCATTATCACGTGTAGCGAGTTCTTTTTTTATGCTGTCAGGATCGGGATCGTACATCATTGCCCCTACATAGATGGCTTTATCATCATAAATAATCCTTACTTCAGTCTTAAATCTTGGTGATGTGTTGAATACAGGACTTTCCTGAGTGAAGTTTGTGGCTGGTGTGGCTAGTTGCCAGACTTCTTCATCCAAGGAACCGTTAATACTTGGTGCTGTTGTAACCCGCACCGCTGTAATAGAAGGAACCTTGTCGCCTGTTTGAGCTGAACCAACAACACTTACTGCCATTAGCAGACTGATTAAGAGTGGCTTTAACTTTTGCATCATGCCGCAAAGATAATGAGCAAAAAAATAGTAACATATGCATTTACACTTTAAAACTTAAAATTTATTTTTAATTAAAGCTGAAGTTAAAAGGAAGTAATATCCAGGTATTTAAATGCTTAGTAAGCCGATCTTATAATGGTATTGGCTTGATAAACAAGTAATTCTATTGTTCTATGGAGCTAATTAGCTAATCTTTGGTTATCGGGGTATAATTATATTAGTCAATAGTTGAGATTTAAAATAGAACTAATTTTACCAGCTGTTAATATTGAGGGATTGGATAGAGTAATTAAACAGAAGGAGAATGATGGATAATATAAAAGACACTAATGAATATTTATACCGTAGGGCTTATAATCTAAGTCTATTCACTATTTTTTATAACATCATTGAAGGCATTGTTTCAATGATCATGGGATATACGGATGAAACACTTGCACTTTTTGGATTTGGGGTTGACAGTTTCATTGAAGTATTGTCTGCTATTGGTATCACTATGATGTTAATCAGAATTAAAAGAAATCCTGAGAGCAATAAAAGCAAATTTGAGGTAAGGGCATTGAGGATTACAGGAACAGCATTTTATTTGTTGTCTGCAGGCTTATTAGCAGGTATTATAATAAATATCATAACTGCACATAAACCTGAAACTACTTTTTGGGGAGTTATTATTGCCATTGTATCAATAGTTATAATGATTTGGTTGATGAATGCCAAAAGGAGAGTAGGAGTTGCTCTAAACTCTAAACCAGTGATTGCTGATTCAAATTGTACGAAAGTATGTGTATATATGTCAGTTGTTCTGTTGATATCGAGTCTTATTTATGAGCTTACGGGTTTTGCATATGCGGATGTTATAGGAGCTGCTGGACTAATTTATTTCTCAGTTAGTGAAGGTAAAGAAGCATTTGAAGAAGCAAAAGGCAAAATGTGTGATTGTTGCTGAGTATAAACTCCGATAATTTGTATATTTACTAGTTGGTGTTCAAATTATGAATGCTATGTGTTTATTAGGTTTTACAATCAAAACAACCAATCATGAAAAACGACATTCAATCAGGCAATGCAACATCTAATGCTGTTTATGGCTTAGGCTTTATAGGAGCAGTTGTATATTACATTATGACGTCTTCAACCTTTTGGGCAGGTGCATTAGGGATTTTAAAAGCTATGGTTTGGCCGGCATTTTTTGTTTATGAGACTTTCAAACATTTTGGAATGTAACCTCTTCCGGAATTCGTATCCATTGGTGGTATAATGGCAATATATCTTTTATTTTCATTAGTTCAGGTAATAATGACTTATCATTAGGGCTATAAGCTGATAAAATATTTACCTTTGGCCTTAAATAAAAAGTCGTTATGTCGCTTGATACTATCATTGACCTTAAGAATCTTAGTGTATTTCAAAGGAATATATTGATCTTATCTGATGTGAATGTTCAGATAGATAAAGGAGAATTCGTTTATCTTATTGGTAAAACAGGTACAGGGAAAAGCAGTCTGTTAAAAACACTATATGCTGAATTACCAGTCAATGAAGGAGAGGCATTTGTTGTTGGCTATGATTTATGTAAGTTACGAAAACGTGAAGTACCATATCTTAGGAGAAAGCTGGGTATAGTTTTTCAGGATTTTCAGTTATTATCTGATAGAACAGTAAATGAAAACCTGACATTTGTAATGAAGGCAACTGGTTGGAAAGATAAAACTGAAATGAACGACAGACTCGAAGATGTTCTTGAGAAGGTTGGACTGAAAACAAAGGGCTTTAAGATGCCATATCAGTTATCAGGGGGGGAGCAGCAGAGAGTTTCAATTGCCAGAGCGCTCATTAATGATCCTGAGCTTATACTGGCAGATGAGCCAACCGGTAATCTTGACCCTGATACATCCGCCGGTATTATGTCGTTATTGATAGATATTAGTAAAACAGGACGAGCAGTGCTAATGGCAACACATAATTATGCATTAATGGAAAAGTTTCCATCCAGAACTTTAAGATGTGAAAACGGGAAAGTGCTACCTGTTGAAAATAATATTGATAACCCTGTCAGCATTGACAGCATTTGAAAAATTTTTCTGAAGAACAGTTTCCCTCTCTGCTATAATATCAGATGTAAATTCCTCATCTGCTATATTAAAAACAATATCGCGCAATGATGAAGGTTTGTCTCCTATAATACATAGTGTATCCAAATCAGTACCATTAAGCATCGTTGAATTTACAATACAAAATCGTCCATTGTAAAGTGTATTTAGCAATTTTAATTTTAAGCCTGATGCTTGAAAAGTAACAAGAATATTTGCTTGTGCTTCACGAATTAGTTTGAACATCAATTTTTCATCCGGATTACTAATAACTTCCACATTATTATTCAGAACAGCAAGCTGTTGAATAGTTTTTGGTGGATTCATTCCGGCTATTATAAGTTTATGGAGCGTACCCTGAAATACCTTTCGGATTAAAAATGAGGCAGCTGCTTCATTTTCCGGTACCTCAATATTTCCATGATAAAGAAAATAATTACCTTTCCCTAAAGCTGATTTTACTTCAGTGTTTGCATGGAAACTCGGCAAGTAATGGATCTCCTTATCAGGAAAAATCTTTTGAAGATAATCCCTGTCACCTTTTGAAACTACAAGCATGATAGTAGCATGCTTAAGTTTTTGTTGAAACAGCCTGAGTTTTAAGCTCTCAACTAAAAAGTATGCTTTTTTACCCCAATGATGTTCCGCTTTAAAAAGGTTGTAATAATAATGGTGTTCAATGTTACTTTCCCTGTAAATAAGTAATCGGTTTTTGAGTCTTGAATCATCAAGATAGTAACATGAATGAAGCCCCTCAAAAAGAATTGGATAATTATCTTTCAGAAGATTTTGAACCATTTGCGGTGATCTTCTACTTTTTACAATATAAGGTACAAAACTAAAAGCTGATTTAATTCCCGTGAGTCGTGGGTAATAATTAACTGATTCACAGTAAACATCTAATTCGGGTGCCCTTTCACGACCCGGGTACTCAATAACATGCAGATGGAGTTTGATCCCTCTTTTATGAAGTTCCTTTATTTTATAGAAGACATCAATAACACCACCATAATTTGGAGGGAATGGAACATCAAAAGCAACAATATGCAAGTGGTTATCAGACATATTTTGAGTAAACCAATTTTAGTGTTGTTTCTTCATTTTCCCAATTAAGTTCATTAGCTGCCTTCTCAAGATTTTCTTTAAGTTTTGACTTGAAGTCATTTTCAAGCATATAACTTATTTTAGACGCTATATGTTTAGGATCGTGATTTTCAATCAATAAACCTATTTCATATTTTTCTATTACTTTCTTGATTTCAGGCAATGCCGAAGATAGAACCGGAGTACCTGCATTGATATAATCGAAAAGTTTATTAGGCAAACTAAATCTGTAATTGATATTTGTATCTTTATCTAATGTTAATCCTATTTCTGCAGCTGATGTGTACTTCATTAATTCATTGTAAGGCATTCTCTGCATAAAGACAATTTTATCTGATAATCCGGATTGCGAAACCAGTATTTTAAGATCTTCAATAACATCACCACCACCTATAATTAATAGAATCGCATTTTGTACATATTGCATTGCTTTAACTGCTTCCTCCGCACCGCGTTGAATATTTATTCCCGCACCTTGCAAAATTATAAGATGTTTTTTAGAATCAAAACCCAATTCAGCTGCAGTGAACAATGTTTTATTTATGGGTTTACGTGGTACATTACGTATTATGAAAAGTTTTTTACCATATTCAGTTGAGTACAAACTTGCTATAGATTCATTTACTGTAATGATATCTTTTAGTTTAGGAAAAATATATTTTTCAATTTTTTTCCAAATACCCTGCACGAATGGACGATTAACTAATTCAGGTGTAGCAGTATAATATTCGTGGCTGTCATATACTATGGGAACTGATTTTATTTTATGTGAAAGGAAATTTGCCGGTAGTGTGTCGAGGTCATTAGAAACCAATAAATTGGCTTTATGAAATAGAAGGTACAATAAGAGCCGGAAATTATATTCAGCATAAAATAATGGCCCCTTCCTAAAGAGCAAACTTAAACGATGAGTATGGTATTTTCTTTCAAGTTTAAAACTTCCTGGTAATAGTCTTCCGACAAGGGTAACATTGAAGCCCATATTTACTAGAGTGCAACATACCTTATCGACTCTTTGGTCGGTACTCAGATCATTAGTAACAGAAACAATGACACTCTTCAATTTACAGTTTCATCAATTGCGAAGATGCAAAAATAGTATTTTTGTGGAATGGAAAAGAACATAGAACTGACAATAGAAAAGGATGTTGATTTAAAACCTTTTAATTCATTTGGAATTTCTGTAAAAGCGAAACAATTGATAAGGCTGACATCAGAATCTGAATTACCTGAAGTACTGCGATATATATCAAGCTATAATGGTAAAGTTCTATTTACAGGTGGTGGTAGTAATATGCTCTTCACGGAAGATTGGAATGGTTTGATAGTAAAGATCGAAACTAAGGGGATTCAAGTGCTCGATGAGGATGATGATTATGTGTATATTAAAGCGGAAGCAGGTGAAGTTTGGAATGATTTGGTACAATATGCAATACAACGAGGATATGGTGGCATTGAAAATTTAAGTCTCATTCCCGGAAATGTAGGCAGCAGTCCTATACAAAATATTGGTGCCTATGGGGTTGAACTGAAAGATGTATTTTACATGCTCGAAGCAGTTTCTATTAGAACAGGTGAGTTTCGGGAATTTTATCATAAAGATTGTGAATTCGATTATCGTTACAGTGTTTTTAAAGGCCCCTGTAAGGGAATATACATAATATTATCAGTCATTCTTCGACTAAGCAAGAAACCCTTACTTAATTTATCATACGGTGCTATAAATGAAGAGATAACGAAATTGCAATTGCCTTTAAATGTTGAATCAGTCAGTAAAGCAATCATTAATATCCGCAGAAGCAAATTACCTGATCCAATAGAAATTGGTAATGCAGGAAGTTTCTTTAAGAATCCAACTTTAAATGAAAAGGAGTTCAATTTACTTTATAGAGATCATAAGGAAGTTAAATATTTTAAGACGGAGAAAGGATATAAACTTGCTGCAGGATGGCTTATTGAGTCATGTGGTTGGAAAGGATACCGTGAAGGTGATGCAGGAGTTCATAAACTTCAGGCACTTGTGCTTGTAAATTATGGAAATGCTACAGGAAAGCAAATAAAGAACCTGGCTAATCGAATTGTTGAGTCAGTATTTGCAAAATATAACGTAAAGCTCGAAACTGAAGTTAATATTTATTGAAAAACGCATCAATTAATATTGATAGTCTTTTCAATAGACTGCCAAAGCCTTTTGGCTGCTTTATCCCAGGTAAATTCTTGTGCTCTTTCATAGCCTTTGGTAATAAGATTATCCCGAAGGGTTTTATCTTCCATAATAAGATGCATAGCATCGGCAATCTCATTTGAATTAAAAGGATCAACGATTATTGCAGCATTACCGGCAACCTCAGGCATTGAAGTTCTATTAGAAGTAATTACAGGAGTTCCACATCTGAATGCTTCGACAATTGGAATACCGAAACCTTCAAAATATGAGACGTAAGTTAATGCTTCAGCTGATCCTAGTATTTTTTTTATTTCTTCAATGTCTAGTCTTCCGGTAAAGATGACATCATTTTTAAAAGACATACCATTGAATACAAGTTCAATATCCTTAGTCCACCATTTTCGTGCTCCCGTGATAACAAGTTTTACATTATTCTTATCGGTTTTCCGAAAAAGATCATAAGCTTTAAACAGATTAACGAGGTTTTTGCGAGGATGCAAAGAACCTATAAAGAAAAAATAGGGGAGTCCTCCGGTAAGCTTCTGAAGGGTTTTTGTTTTTATTTCTTCACTCACCGGAGCATATATCTCATTTGCTCCATTGTATACAACGTCTATATTGTTGGTGTCAATTTCATAAAGCTGAGCAATGTCTTTTTTTGAATATTCTGAAACCGTCGCTATTCTAGTAGCTTCGTGAGCAAATTTTGGGAAAAAATGACGATAATACCAGCGTTCAAGTATTGGTAAATCACTTGGATAATGTTCAAAATTCAGATCATGAAAGACATTCAGTGTTTTAAAGGATGTATTAAGAGGTAAATACCCGTCAGTTGATATAAAAACATCAGGATTGATTTTTTTTAGAGCATTTTTAAGTGAATATTGAAACCAGATATAGTATAGGAATGGATGTCGTGCCTGAGGATGCAAGACGACTGGAATAATATTTTCAGCAAAGATAAAATCCTTATTATAAGGTCTGTCGAAGAAAAAATAAAACTGGTGTTCCGGATGTGAGATGGTAATTCGTTTGAGATTCTCAAATGTAAACCATCCAATACCTTCAAGTTTACCCTTAATCAGTAATCGTGTATTAATTGCAATTTTCAAAATAGACAGATTTTGCCACTTAACAGTATTTATTTTTTATAGGATTAATGTCCATAATAATCCTAAATTTGCGCAAATTTAACATTATTAGAGAAAGTATTGTATAATTAAACTTCTCGGTGTGTTTCACTTCCAATAAAACCTAAAAGCAGCAATTTTATTACATGCAACGTAAATTTCTTGCCAATCTGAGTTTTTTATTGCTGCTAAATCTGATAATTAAACCTGTATGGATATTCGGTATAGATTTAAATGTTCAGAACACAGTTGGCGCAGAAGCGTTTGGGTTCTATTTTAATTTATTTAACTTCTCTTTTCTTTTCAATATTCTTTTTGATTTTGGCATCACCAATTTTAATAACAGGAATATTGCTCAGAACAATCAGCTATTAAACAAGCATCTCTCGAGCATCCTGATCTTAAAAGTATTATTGGGTGTAGTATATTTTGTTATAACATTCCTGGTAGCTATTATTTGGGGTTATAAAGGTGAAGAATTGAGAATGTTATTTTTTCTGGGAATAAACCAGTTCCTGATTTCATTTATTCTTTATTTAAGATCGAATGTTTCGGCACTCTTACTTTTTAAGACAGATAGTATTTTATCAGTTCTTGACAGGATAGTGATGATTGCTATTTGTAGTGTGCTGTTGTGGGGAGGAGTTACGAAAACCCCTTTTAAAATTGAATGGTTTGTTTATTCTCAAACGGTTGCTTATATTATAACCTTCATAGTTGCATTTCTTGTAGTAATAAAGAAAGCATCTTTAAAGAAACTTAAGTGGCACCTTCCTTTTTTTCTTGTAATACTCAAGCAAAGCCTTCCATATGCTGTATTAGTCTTACTAATGACGTTTTACAATAAGTTTGATACAGTAATGCTTGTAAGATTAATTGATGGTGCACAAGGAAAAATTCAAGCCGGTATATATGCTCATTCGTATAGGTTACTAGATGCAGCGAATAATATTGCTTTCCTATTTTCAATACTACTGCTGCCCATGTTTGCAAAATTGATAAAGCAAAAGAGTAATGTTGAAAATATGGTGAAATTATCTTTTTCGATTCTTTTTGTTGTTTCAGCAATAGTTACATCGGTTTCCATTTTCTACAACTATAATATTATGGATCTCTTGTATGAGCATTACATTGCGGAATCGGCAAAGTCATTTCCTGTTTTAATGGCTTGTTTCATTGCAATTTCGACGTCCTATGTATTTGGTACATTACTAACAGCTAACGGAAATCTAAGGCAGATGAACTATATGGCAGCATCAGGAATGGTGCTGAATCTAGTTTTAAACTTAATATTGATACCTCATTGGGGTGCTTATGGTTCAGCATGGTCGAGTTTAATAACTCAGAGTATCATGGCAATTTTGCAGATCTTTTTATGCGTTGTTTATTTTAAATTCAAGTTTAGATACAAATACATTATAAAATTAGTTGTCTTTACCTGTGGAATATTATTGCTTGGTTATTTGGTAAAACTTTTACCAATAAACTGGTTATTTGCAATACTAATCACGGTAATTACTTCATTTATCCTTGCGGCTACTTTAAAATTGCTTAATGTTGGACACTTTATAAGACTTCTAAAAAATAGATCAGCCTTATAACGCAATAAGCTTTCCTGCCAACAGTTTAATATTAGTCTGTAGAATGTAGATTAATTAAAAAGTTCTATCTTTGACGACCTTAATAAATTTTACCAGATATAATAGCAATGTCTGAAAATAATCTAAATAGTCTTAACGATTTTGACTCGACTTCTCTCGGTATGTTCTTATTTTCATGGCGAAAACATTTAATTGTTATAGCTCTGATTGCTTGCGGACTGTCAGTTTTATTTTCTTCACCACTTTTTATAACTCCTCTTTACAAATCAACAGTTATATTGTTTCCTGTTTCAAGTAATTCTGTATCAAAAGCATTGCTTACTGATCAACCAACTGCAAATTCCGACATTCTGGAATTTGGTGAAGATGAACAAACGGAGCAGATGTTGCAAATACTTAATTCGGGGGTAATAAGAGAGAAGATTGTGCAGAAGTACAATTTGATGCAGCACTATAATATAAATCCCCACTCAAAATTCAAGTACACTCATTTATATAAGCAATACGAAAGCAACATAACTTTTAGAAGAACTGAGTTTATGGCTGTTAAAATTACTGTTCTTGACCGGGATCCACAACTAGCAGCGGATATTGCTAATTCAATATCTGATTTGCTCGACTCAACCAAGAACTCAATGCAGCGGGAAAGGGCAGTAAAAGGCTTTAAGATTGTTGAAAAAGAATATAATACTCTTAGTAATGAGATTGCATTAATGGAAGATTCATTGCGCAGGATAAGGGAGCATGGAGTGTTTGATTATGAAACTCAATCGGAGATGATGAATCAACAATTGGCTATTGAGATTGCTCATGGGAATCAGAGAGGTATTGCAGCTTTGAATCAGAAACTTGATGTATTGGCTAAATATGGAGGAGCTTATGTTTCAATTCGTGATATGCTTGAACACGAAAAGAAACAATTAAGTTACCTTAAATCGCGTTATGAGGAAGCTAAAGTAGATGCAACTGAGAATTTACCTCAAAAATTTGTAGTCGAATCAGCTTATAAAGCAGAAAAGAAATCATATCCAATCCGTTGGGTAATAGTATTGGTTTCTGTAATTTCCGCCTTATTAGTATCAATTCTTATAATCATTAGTGTTGAAAAATTAGCCTCAAAAGGAATGTTAAAGAGGAACTTCCTTTATTCAAAAAAACATGATATTTTAATTGAATGAACTTAGTAGAGCCAAATATGGAAAATTACTTTAATAACTTGAGCCTGATGAAAATATTCCTTAAATGGAAATGGCATCTTCTGATCATAGCAGTAGTTGCTGCAGTATTGGCAATTATATTTTCATCTTCCTTTTTTATAACTCCCAAGTTCAAATCGTACGCTCTGGTGTATCCTTCTAACATTGCTCCTTATTCTGATGAGAGTGAGTCGGAACAAATGTTACAATGGTTACAATCAAAAGATGTAACGGATAGCATCATAAAGAAATATGACCTCAGTAAACATTATGAAATTGATCCCTCCTATAAATATTATTACTCAACAATGATGTATTTGTATAAGGAGAATGTAAAGATCAATAAAACACAATGGGAATCAATTGAGATAGAAGTAACAGACAAAGATCCTGTTGTTGCTTACAACATGGTTAATTCAATTATTGATTTTTGCAACTTGAAGATTAGAAACATCCATAAAGAAAAATACGGTGAAGTAGTTAAGAGCCTTGGTTGGTCTCTAAAGGAAAAGAAACATGAACTTGATAGTGTTGAAAATGCACTTTCAACTCTTCGTAAGGATTATGACTTGTATGATTATGAAAGTCAGGCAAGGGAAATTACCAGAGGGTTTTTGAAAACTTATGATGGATCAACTAGTTCCCGTCCCACACAGGATGTTAATATAATGAAGTCAAACTTTGAACAAAAGGCTGGTGAACTGGCTGTTTTAACTCAGAGAAGAGCTGATATTATGCGTATTTATTCTGAGTTTGAATTAAAGTATGATATGGCAGTATACGATGCTGAAAAGGAGTTCACATTCCTAAATGTAGTAACAAGTCCTACAATTGCGGACAAGAAATCTTATCCTGTTCGTTGGTTGATTATGGTTTACTCAGTTGTAGCTGCAGTCTTTTTCTCTGTTGTCATTATCTCTGTCAAAGAGAACAGAAAGATCAATCAGGCAATAGCTGATCTCACAAGAGTTGAATAGCATTTAAAATTATGAGGGTTAAGATTTGACAAAGATAAAAGTCAAATGGTTTTATTTGCTCAGTGGTTTGTTTATCCTACTGAATTCACTTCTTATAGTTAAGGAGTATTATATTGGTATTTTTATTCCGGTACTGATAATTGTGGGCCTGATGTATATCTTCTGGCTTGATAAATTACTGTTGTTCATAGTATTTCTTACACCTCTGGCAATAAATATAGCCGATCAGGAATTGGGAATTGGTGTGTCTATCCCAACGGAACCTTTATTAGTAGGTATACTACTTTTGTTTTTTCTAAAAACAATCTTCAATGGTAATTATGATAGGAAGATACTAACGCATCCTGTTTCCTGGGTAATTTACATAAGTTTGTTCTGGATTTTAATCACCAGCATTACAAGTGAATTGCCACTAGTGTCTTTTAAATTTTTACTTGCTCGCTTATGGTTTGTTGTTCCATTCTATTTTTTGGGGATTGCACTCTTTAAAAATGCAAAGAATATAACCCATTTTAACTGGCTTTATGTATCAGCTTTAGCTATTGTTATTATCTATTCAACTGCTCAACATAGCATTTATGGATTTGCTGAAAAGCAAGGTCATTGGGTTATGAAACC
>JBLMZZ010000134.1:0-4871 GCA_050259095.1 Omnitrophica WOR_2 bacterium
CCTCACCACAAAATGTTACCTTTATTGAAATACCAGGAAATATAGATATGGCCATCAAAGGCAATATTTTATATGTCGACAGTTTTATTGACCTTGTTGCCATAGATATTACTGACCCTCAAAATCCGGTTGAAGTTAACAGACTGGAAAATGCTTTTCCCAATGTATTACCTCCTATAGAGAATTTGAGCTACCCTGTTTATGGGCTTGATTTAACCAAAGGTGTAGTTGTTGGATGGGAAACACGTGAAGTTACTGAGGTAGTTAAAAAAGAAAATAGTTCAGGATTTGGAAGAGTCCTTTACGACAATGCAGGAGTACCAACCATTGGTCAAAATGTAGTAAGCTTTAATCCAACGACCACCGGAGTAGCCGGATCTATGGCAAGGTTTACTCTTCATGACGATTATCTTTATGCCTTGCACAACAACACCTTAAAAACATTTCATGTAAGTGAACCTACAAGTATCACAACCGGTACTGACATTTATTTAAACCGTCAGGTTGAGACCTTATTCCCACATGATAATAAGTTATTTATGGGAAGTACCAGTGGAATGATCATTTATGATCTCAGCTCCCCCGGTAATCCAAAATATATTTCTGAAATCACTCATATCACATCCTGTGATCCTGTTGTTATTGAAGGTAACTATGCATATGTAACTCTTCGCTCAGGAACTGCCTGCAATGGATTCACCAATCAGCTTGATGTGGTTGATATCTCATCAATTACTCATCCTTTCATTGCCAAATCGTATGCAATGTTCAACCCGTATGGGTTAGGCATTGATAATCATATTTTGTTTATTTGTGATGGTGATGCAGGACTCAAAGTTTATGATGCAACCGATCCTTTAAGTATCAATTTGCATCAGATTGCTCATTTCGAAAATATTAAAACATACGATGTTATTCCGATGGATGGTTTGTTGATGCTTATAGGCGACGACGGCCTCTATCAATACGACTATTCAAACCTTGATTCACTGCAATTACTTAGTCATATTCCTATTGGGAACTAAGATATGGTAAAGACACATGTAGCTAATGCTCTTGTTTTGGTTCTGTTATCGATGGCAATCGTTTCATCAGCGCAATCAGATGAAACGGTTGCTTTTTTTCTTAAGAATGGTAATATCATCTACGGAAAATTAATTGAAACAGATAACACAGGCAACATTAAAGTGGCTAATGATTGTGGAGTTTATAACATTAAGGCAACAGAAATTGACAGTATTTCGAAACGTCATCAGGTTATAAATATAAACGAGCAGAGTGTGGTCACAGTTAATCAGAGCACTAACACTTCAGCAGATAAAACTGTAAAGAAAGGCTATTACAATCTTACTTCTGTTGGTTTATTATTGGGCCAGGCACAAGATGGATTTGTCCCTATTCCCTCCCTTACAACTGTAAATGGATGGCGTTTCAGCAATTCTCTTTATACAGGAATTGGATTAGGGTTTGAGTATTATGATTGGAGTGTCCTCCCTATATTTATTGATGTTAAGTATATTCATGGCTCAGGACAAGTAGTTCCCTTTGGCTCTTTCAAGATTGGTTATGGCTTCCCTATTGAAAAGCCTTCGGATTCACAAAATGATTATTACGATTCAAAAACAAAATACTTTGGAGGAGTTCAACTCAACCCTGAAGTTGGCATTCAACTAAAAGTAGGTACTACCGCTTTGCTAGTCAGTTTGGGTTATCATTTCCAACAACTTTCGTACAATGAAACCACATATAACTGGTGGAATTCTAACCCCGTAGAAAAGAAAGTAAATACCGATTACAACAGAGTATCCCTAAGAATCGGGTTCATATTTTAAAGTAAACAATCACTAATTTTCTTAACACAATCAGGGATTCGTTTACTTTTGTCATTATGAAGCACTCGTCCCTCACTGAAAAAATGATACTTTACTTCCTGGCTTTAGGGGTTGGTGCCATTCTAACTACAGGGCTATTCTCATTCTATGCCGCCAGAAAGGCACTGATGGAGAGGGCTTATGAGCAACTTACTTCTATCAGATTAGCGCGAAAAGCAGCAGTTGAAAGATTCTTCAAAGATCGGTTGAATGAAACAGATTTTCTCGCAACAGAAGGTGTAAATTCGCTGATACAGAGGTCAGATTACTACTCAGGGTACTTTATTTTTGATACAAATGGTGTCATTAACCGATTTGAGAGTAATGAACCTGACACACATTTCCCGGTGAGTTTTCTTAAAAGCTTAACTCAGAAAAATCTCCAATGTTTTATTGCTGATAATGCACCAACTTCAGATGAAAATCATATACTGTTGTCGGTGTGTCGCTTAAATAACAATGACAATTTTCTGGCTCTTATCATCAAGTCAGGTCTCATTGACAGTATTATGCTGGAAGTAAATCCAACACATGGTCTGGGATATTCGGGTGAAACGTATTTGATTGGGCAAGACTACCTCATGCGTACAAAGTCGAGATTTATTGAAGGTTCAGTCATGAAGACCAAAGTTATTACTAACCCGTCAGTAAATGCACTTGTTGGAATGGAAGGCACTATGTTGGCAAATGACTACCGTGGTATTAGAGTATTAAGTTCTTTTGGTCTGGTTAATGTACCCGGAATAAAGTGGGTAATTCTGGCTGAAATTGATTACAAGGAAGCTACAGCGTCAGTAAATTCTATTAGAAACAGTATCCTAATTCTTGGTCTTATTACTGCAATTGCCTTGTTTATACTAACATACACAGTTAGCAAAACAATTACACTGCCTCTTAAACAGTTAAAGACTGCTGTTGCAGCGCTTGGTGAAGGAGGAGATCGAGCTCCATTGAAGGTCTTGAGCAATGACGAATTAGGGGAACTTACAGAGGCATTTAATCAAATGACCTTAGCATTGCAAACCAAGGACTCGGCACTAAAAGAAGAGCGTTTAAAACGAGTAAGCGCTGCAATCGACAGTCAGGAGAAAGAACGCCAGCGCCTTTCACGCGAACTTCATGATGGAATCGGACAAGGTATAATTGGTATCAGGCTCCGTCTGGCAGCTCTTGAAAACAAAGTGTCCGATCAAATAAAGAAAGATCTTAATAACATCATCAAAATAAATGATGACCTTGTTGATGAAGTTCGCACGAGTTCAAATGCACTCATGCCGCCTGCTTTAGCAGAATTTGGACTGATGTCAGCCTTACAAAGTATCGCCCGCACTATAAAAGATTCAGGTTCAATGGATGTTTTTATTGATGGAGAAATTCCTGATGGGCTCTTTGGCAGAAAGCCGGTTTTATATATCTTCCGAATTTTGCAGGAAGCTATGAATAATGCATTACGGCATTCATCAGCAACGAGAATTGATGTTAGAATTAACACATCTCTCGGAATTCTTAACCTTGAAGTAGCTGACAATGGTATTGGATTTAACCCAGAAACTATTAATTGTGGAAATGGCCTTTCAAATATTAAAGAACGCGTAAGCATTTTAAATGGCAGCATAACCATTTCATCTTCACCGGGTAACGGAACTTCAATCAAAATCAGTTTACCAATTAATAAAGTCCAGTATGATAAAGTTATTTCTGGTTGATGACCATACTATTGTGCGCGATGGTATAAAGGCTTTACTGGCCGATCATCCTGATTTTCTTATAATTGGGGAAGCTCAGAGTGGAGATATCTTACTGGAGCTTCTTAAACAAAATAAGCCTGATATTATATTGATGGACATTGCGCTTCCAGGTAAATCAGGCATCGTTCTCTGCAGGTTGATAAAAGAATTGTACCCCGACATTCGAATCCTATTCCTGTCGATGTACACTACAGAAGAATTTGCTGTTAATGCAGTACAGGCCGGTGCTTCAGGGTACTTGCCTAAAAACATTTCGCAAGCTGAACTGCTACTGGCAATCCGCACTATTTATGCCGGAGAGGATTACTTCAGCAAAGTCATTTCAGACATCTTACTTAAGCACTATCTGCAAACAACAAAAGCAAGTCAGGTTAATACTCAGTCGGAACCACTGTCGAAGCGTGAAAATGAAATCCTAACGCTTATAGCAGAGGGATTAAGCAATACCGAAATATCTGAAAGACTATTTATAAGTACCCGCACGGTTGAGTCGCATAAAAACCACATTATGCAGAAGTTAAAACTCAAAACCCCAATGGATCTTATCAAGGTAGCCCTTAAAAACAATCCGGCAGATATATAGCAGGCGTCCTCCCGTTTGATTGAACCCACCAAATCGCGACTCATATTTTCAGTGATTCACTGAAGACATTTCAGTGAAACCTTCATAAAAGCCTTCCAACTTCCTTTTAAAATTTGCATCTCGTCGGGAAGCATCACTTTGATGCCTGTCGTTAATTCAAATTTAGCAACCCAACCACATTATTACTTCAATGAAAAAGTTCTATTTCGCAATTGCATTATTATTTGTCGTGCTAAACGGGGCTTTGGCACAATCCACTTCCTTAACGCCGGGAGTAGATATTATGAGCCGCTATATATGGCGTGGACTGAATCTTGGAGGTGCATCTCCAAGTCTTCAACCTTCACTTGAGTTCACTTATAGCAAATTAACATTAGGTACGTGGGGAGCGTTTGCTACAGGCAATAATTTTATCGTACAGGAAACCGATTTATATGTAACATATACACCGGTTGACCCTTTTTCTGTTACACTAACCGATTACTTTTTAGCAGATGAGCTGGCAGGTAACAACCACTATTTTGATTTTAGAGAAGATTCAACTGTCCATTTACTTGAACTTTCCGCTTCTTTTAACGGAAGCGACAAAATCCCTTTTACCTTCCTTGCAGCGATAAACTTCTGGGGAGCAGATGCTCGCAATGCCGAAAACAAGAAGCAATACTCAAC
>JBLMZZ010000135.1:0-3198 GCA_050259095.1 Omnitrophica WOR_2 bacterium
TACTAAACTATGGAAGTGTCCCTGAAGCAGGGAAATGGCTACTATCTTTTCTTATGCTTCTTGGCAGACTAGAACTATTTACTGTCCTTATCCTTTTCTCTCCTTCATTCTGGAATAGATAGAGTATCTGACTTTCTGTTAAACAAAGGTAAGCTGAGGCAAAGTGATCTATAATTCAATGGACTGGACTTGCTGTATTGGTTCTGCTTTTTTATATAGTACTCCGTTTTTCAATTGAACCTTTAAATTGCCAAAATCAGCAGCTGCCGGACTATGAGTAACCATTACCACCGTTGTGTTGTGCTCCTCGTTTATGGTTTTAAGAATACTCAATATTTCATCTGATAAGGTAGGATCAAGATTGCCGGTTGGCTCATCGGCCAATAGAAGTTCAGGACTATTTGCTAGGGCACGGGCAATAGCTACACGCTGTTGTTGTCCGGCCGAAAGTTCCCTGGGATAATGAGTAGTGCGGTCACTTAAACCAACCCACTCAAGTAATTCCAATGCTTTCAGCCTATTTTTTGTTTTGTTGCTGTTCCTTATGTTGAGTGCTATTGAAATATTCTCAACTGCAGTAAGATATGGAATAAGCGCAAAGTTTTGCATGATATAGCCAACATGGTTACTCCGGTATCTGGCCATATCTTTGTCACTATAGATGTTTAATTCAGTTCCATCGTATTCCATCCTTCCTGAAGTTGGGCGCAACAGTCCCCCAAGCATAAGGAGTAAAGTGGTTTTGCCTGATCCTGAAGGACCGGTAATTGTAACAAATGAACTCTTAGGTATATCAAGTGTAAGATGGTCAACAGCATTAATAGCGCCATTATTCCGCTGATATGTTTTTGTTAGGTTCTTAATTTGAATGAGCATCTTTTTATTCCTCCTGCATGTTAGAGAACGGCTCTATCCTTCCTGCCATGTATGCCGGAATTACTGAACCTATTATGGATATGGCGACTGACAATAGTAGTGAAAGAGGTAGAAAGAGATAGATTGGATTTACTTCAATTCCGGCAAATCGTGGACCTAACAATATCGCTGCAATTGTGCCAACAATAAAGCCCCCAATCCCTCCAATAATACCCATTGCAATTGCCTTGGAAATCAGTATTGAATAGATGTGTTTCTTTTGATATCCAATCATTCGTAAAATGCCAATTTCTTTGCGACGTTCGTTAACATTGGCCCAAATATAATTTCCAATGGAAATGCTTCCAACAAAAAGGATTATAATCAGAAAAACCAACGATACATTATTCATAAGGCGATTTGTTTCAATTTGAGTTGAAACTATTTGTCCTATTGTAGTAATTCGTGTATCAGGGAGAATGTTCCTCATTTTACCTAGTAATCCATCAGATATCTCATTGCAACATCCCATTACTTCAATAGCACTTATTTGTTCCCCAGTACCAAGAAGGGCCTGAACATCATGAAGGTTTGCAAATACACGGTCATCATCAACCGTCCCGGTTTCAGGCAAAATCTTTTTAATATTGAATGGCTTATTTTCTATTACCAGTTGATTCCCCTCTGTTAATTTTAATTTACCGGCGATGGCTGAACCAATCAAGCAATCGCCTGATGTAAGGGTATCAACACCTTTTCGCTGAAGCTTTTCATCTGCAAACTGCTTTGGTTTTGAACTAGGTGAGCAACTTGAAGTGAGCGCTTTGCCTGTCAATCCTCCTGTTTGCCATATAGGTTTTGAAGCAATTTCACTCTTGGGTAAGATACCTGTCAGGACAATCTTTTGGTCACCAATAGTTACTCTCCTTGTAAGTTTAGGTGAAAGATTATCAACTCCCGGCAATGTAGAGGTAACCAGTTTATCAACATAACTCTCAGGGAAAGTTGGTGCGTCAATATCTGCAGAATAATAATTATCTACACTCGCAGCTTGTGGAAGAATCAGGATGTTAGCACCCAGGTTGTCTAAATTAACAGCGACTGCTTTTTCTGAAACCACAGATATTGATCGGATACCTACAATTACACCTATTCCAAGCATAATTGCCAACAAGCCCGAAACAAGCTGAGTCTTCCGGTGCCAGAGTTCTTTTATAGTAAGATTGGCTAATTTCATTTAATAGCAGATTATTGGTTATTACTTTGTTCCACAACCAGCCGAAGAACCACTGGGACAACAAGCTTTTTTAATCGGAGCTTTTGCAGTGGCAACAATCTTTGAAGTTACTGGTGTTGTATTATAGGTGGCAGCAATCTGACCCGACTTATTAATCACCATTGTAACTGCTTGAGTGGCATTTTCTCTGTCGATTTTAAAATTCGACATGAATGTGAATTCTTTGGTATCTGCCATATCTACTTCCACTAATACCGCATCATTGTTAAGCTGTTTTAATGCATCCTTACAATTTAATAGTGCCTGATTTTTATCAGCAAAGGTTGATTTGGTAAATAATAAAATGACATTTTTCTTATTATTGACCGCCTCATAAACCATATCTAATTTAGGTGATGGAACAAAAGCAGCGATACTTTCAGCGGTGGCATCGGCTATAGGAAGACCTCCTGAAGGAATTCCAAGTGGAGATACTACAATAATAAAAGGAACAGGTACTCCTGATAGTCCCCATTCCTTCACTATTAAAGCATTTGAAGCATCTGCACGTTCAAGTGTTAAAATGGTTGAATTACGGTATATTTTACCGGCACCTTTAGCAATCTCCTGAGCTTTCTTAAGATTTGTTACAGTATTATCAGTAATGATAACAAAGACAGCCTTAGCTTCTTTTTTTGCTTTATCAAGTTCTGTCTGAATTTTTGAAGTCCCAGTGGATGGTTTTGATGTATTTAATTCTTCCAGGCTTTTTGAACTAGCTGTATTTGATGTAACTGACTTGTCAATTTCAGCAGTTGAATTTGAACATGAAAGAAATAAAAGAAATGGGATAACAAACAGTAATCGCTGCATATAACTAAAGATTTTCATGTTGGAAAGATTTCTGTGATGTATGCATGTAATCAGTAAATAGATTAATGACGCAAACCTACGTCATATAATAACGTTTTGCAAACAATCAATTCTTTTTTTTCAATAATTCATGAATAGAAAGTGATTTCTTTAAGATTAATATTTACATTAAACTTAGATTACACTTACATTAAACGTTGTTCAAGCGCAAAATAACGCTTAAACAACGCTTAAGATACGCTTAAGGTACGCTT
>JBLMZZ010000136.1:0-3691 GCA_050259095.1 Omnitrophica WOR_2 bacterium
CGGGCAGCTTTTGCTGCCTGAAAATAGACTGATAATAATCCGACTAGCACTGAAAATAAAGCACCCGATATCCATACCCACCAGTAGTCGATGAGGTTGATATGGTAGGCAAAATTGCTCAACCATACATCCATAGTGTACCAGATAAGCGGGAAAGCCACTACAATGCCCGGAAGTATCCACCATAAAACTTTGCCTGCAAGCAGGAATATGATCTGTTTTGCAGAAGCTCCCATGGTTTTGCGGATACCTACTTCTTTTACCCGGCGCCTGATGGTGAATGTAGTGAGTGCAAATAATCCCATTACCGAGATAATGATGGCGAGGATGGAACCTGCAGTGATGAGATCATTGAACCGCTCTTCTTTGAGATACATGGTCTTAAATGTTTGGTCAACAAAAGCATATTCTATATTGTAAACAGGATCGGCCTCTTTAAGTACTTTTACAATGTGTTTCATTGCCCGAACTGTTGTGCCGGGACGCAGTCTGACTGATATCAAATTAAACCAATCCTGATGATGTGTAAATACAAGTGGCTCAACAGCACGATGCATAGAGGTAAAATGAAAATCGGATACCACCCCAATAATGGTACCTTGTGTATTCCATACATTTATCTTAGTACCCACCGGATCTTTTAATCCCAGTTTCCTTGCAGCTGATTTATTTATGATAAATGAAGCACTGTCGGTAGGCATATCCTGATTGAAGTCTCTTCCCGATATTAATTTAATACCGTAAGTTGAAAGGTAATGATCATTTACACGGGCTTCATTGATCATGAAAGCAGTATTGGGGTCATCACCTACTTTGTAGCAGTTTTGAACACTCATAGGCAATCCGGGTGATGTTTGTCCTTGAGTTACATCTACAATATCAGGACTTGCAAGCAATTCAGCTCTGATTGATTTATACGAATTCCTGATCTTGTCGGTAACATTGTTTACCACTATGAGGTCGGTTTTCTTAAAGCCAAGATCGATGTTCTTCATGTAGAAGATCTGTTGCTGCACGAGCACCACGCCGATAATTAGGAATACCGTAATGCAGAACTGAAAAGCAACAAGGTATTTACTGAGATTACTGATGGTTTTGTTTCCTTTGCTTCCTTTGAGGATGGTTGCAGGGTTGGAGATAGAACCAATCCATGCAGGATAGAAGCCTGATATGATTCCGGTAACAAGTGCTACCCCGATCATGATGGGTACAATAGGCCCGGTAAAAAGAGAAGTTTCACTAAGGTCTGAATCCATAATGTTACTAAAAGAATGCAGCAATAATTCAGCTATTCCATAAGCTAGTATGAGGGCACTGAAGCAAATAAGCAGCGATTCAATGAGAAATTTCCTTATCAGGTGTATACGGTCGGCTCCAAGTACTTTAAGCAGTCCGGTTTCACGCATCCTTACTTCCGACTGTGCAGTCATAAGATTTATGTAGTTCATGGATGCAATTAACAGAATGAAAAGGGCCATGAAGCTGAATATCCGGATGTTTCTTATATCACCTGATTTGGCAGTATCAATGATTAGGTTTGAATAGAGATGCACTCTATCAAGCGGTTGAAGGGAGTGCTTGACTGAGAAGCCCGTATTTTCAAAGCGTTCCTTGGTATGCTGGTCAGCAACACGTTGAAACTTAGGATAAAAAGCAGCATAATCAGTGCCGGGTTTGAGCATTAAGTAGAATGTGAACGACAACCCGTTTCTGTCGGTTATGCCATTACCGGGAGTTTCAATGGTTTCAAAAGATGCCAGCATCTCAAACTGCATATGAGAGTTTGAAGGCACATCTTCCATCAAACCGGTTACCTGATAACTAGTACCATCTATTAATAAGGTTTTATTGATTGGATCCATATTGCCAAACAGCCTCCTGGCTGCTGAACTTGTGAGGACAATTGAATTAGGCTCTTTAAGACAATTTTTTGCTTCACTCTCCTTCATTTTGAATGAGAATATGTCTAAGAAAGAGGTATCGACCCAATAGATAAGTTCGCTGCTGTATCGGTTACCATTAGCCACTACTTCATGGCTTCCCCAGTTGTAATATCTTGATATATATTCTATTTCGGGAAGTTGTCGCATTAGCACGGCAGGAAGTTTTCCACTTGTAGTTGCAGCCTTCAATTCCTGTCCGTCGGCCATGGTTATGATTGAATTTAACCGGTAGATCCTGTCGCCATGATCGTGAAACTTATCGAAACTGGTTTCATTTATGATATAAACAAGAATGAGTATTGCTGCTGTGAAAGCGGCTATAAGTCCTGATAAGTTGATGATCGTGTTGATCTTAAACCTAGTCAGTATGCGCCATGATATTCTGAGCGAAAAGAAGTTCATAACTGTGGTTTTAGGCTGTGCAATACTAATATATAATAGTAAAAAGTATGCCACAAATATAACTTCCTGATATGCAAGCGTATCATAAGAAACAGAAATTCCTCGATTAATATATTGTCAGAATACTGTACATAAACGGACATAAAATAAGAAGAATGAATCAAAAACGGACAATTCATATAATCATATTTTTGAGCAAGATAAATCAAAAACGGACAATTTATGTAAACAGACTTTTGAGCAGATTTAATTTCGTAATTTTGCCTGAATTATATGATATATGTCAGGAAATACTGAACAGGCGATACAGCAGATCTGGGATAATCGCGAATTGCTGCATACAGCAGAAGCAATAGATACAATTGAATCAGTAATAGAGAAACTTGACAAGGGTAAATTGCGGGTAGCTGATTTTGTTGATGGACAGTGGATAGTGAATGAATGGGTTAAAAAAGCGATCATTCTGTACTTCCCTTCAAGGAATATGGAAACGCTTGAAGCCGGTCCACTTGAGTTTCACGACAAGATACCATTGAAGAAAGATTATGCCGCACAAGGGATACGGGTAGTACCTCCTGCCACAGCACGTTATGGTTCATATGTATCGCGGGGTGTTATTCTTATGCCTTCGTACGTTAATATTGGTGCTTATATTGATGAGGGAACAATGGTTGATACATGGGCAACAGTAGGCTCTTGTGCACAGATAGGTAAAAACGTACACCTGTCGGGTGGTGTTGGTATTGGTGGTGTGCTTGAACCGGTACAGGCTAATCCGGTGATTGTTGAAGACGGTTGCTTTATTGGCTCACGCTGTATTGTAGTTGAAGGTGTGATAGTTAAAAAAGAGGCTGTGCTTGGTGCCGGAGTTGTAATAACCGGATCAACGAAAGTAATCGATGTAACTGGCGAAAAAGCAGTGGAATATAAAGGGATGGTACCCTCAAGAGCGGTAGTGATACCGGGCTCAATACCAAAAACTTTCAATGCAGGGACTTATCAGGTACCCTGTGCGCTGATTATCGGGTATCGCAAAGAGTCTACCAATCTAAAGACGTCACTCAACGATGCGCTGAGAGAATACAATATTCAGGTTTAATATGCACCGGTTTCTGATCATACAAACAGCTTCACTGGGTGATGTCATTCTTTCGACCTCATTGGCCGAAACTATCCATAAATCTTATCCTGATGCTGAGATCAGCTACCTTATTAAGAAAGGCTACGAGTCTTTATTTGCAGGTCATCCGTTCATTCATGAGGTACTTATCTGGGACAAATCGAAAAAGAAGTACCACAATCTGTTAAAGATTATCCTTAAAGTTAGAGCAGCCAGGTATGATGGG
>JBLMZZ010000137.1:0-12887 GCA_050259095.1 Omnitrophica WOR_2 bacterium
GCCGTATCAACATGCGAGATAAAGCCGATTATTGGTCCGCTTTTGCCGTTATTGGCCGGTAAAGTTGCCATAACATATCCGTTTTCGTCCATTGAAGCATCACTCAATCCCATTTGATGCAATTCATTTTTAAGCATCTCGAGCAATACTAATTGTTTTGGAGTACTCGGACAGGTTTCGGAGTTTTCGTCACTCTGGGTATCAAGACTTATATATCTGACAAAGCGTTTTTTAATTTCTTCTTTCATTTTAAAATAGTTTTATTTAACCCGGTTCATTTTGATGATTGTTATTCTTTTTTAGCTCTCATAATTTCCCAGATCATGTAACCGCATAAGATGAGAAACATGCCAAGGGCGAGAGTTTCGGCAGTGTGACTGGCAAACCAGGTTTCGTTAACGTAGTTAATATTACCGAATTTAAGCATCGCGCTGATAACACCCATAAGGGCACCACCTGCGATAAAGCCTGATGCAATTAAAGTGCCTCTTTCGCGACGTGCCTGGTTGAGTGCAGCATCTTTTGAACGTGTACTTACCAGCCAGGCTATAATACCACCAACGAGTAGCGGAGTATTTAGTTCAAGCGGAATGAACATGCCAAGTGAAAATGCAAGCGCCGGTACTCCAATCATAGTGAGGATAAGAGCAAGAAATGCACCTCCTGTATAAAGTAACCATGGAGCGGCTTTGCCCGACATCATCGGTTCAATAACTGCGGCCATTGCATTTGCCTGAGGTGCAACAAGTGAACCGGGACCCGAAAATCCGTACGTTTTATTGAGTATCATGATAACACCACCAACCGTTGCTGCCGATACCAGTGTACCCAGGAACTTCCATGTTTGCTGTTTGTAAGGTGAACTTCCCAGCCAGTAACCAATCTTTAAGTCGGTAATGAAACCGCCGGCCATTGAAAGCGCAGTACAAACCACCCCGCCGATTATTAGGGCAGCAACCATTCCGGCAGTACCGGAAAGACCTGCTGAAACCATTACCAGGGATGTAATAATAAGAGTCATTAACGTCATTCCTGAAACAGGATTCGTACCCACGATTGCAATTGCATTCGCAGCTACCGTTGTAAAGAGGAATGCAATAACCATGACGATACCCAATGCAATGAGTGCCTGTGCCAGGTTATGAATAACGCCGAACATGAAAAAGACAAAAATAACAACAGCCACAGCAAGTATTCCAAAAAGGATAATTTTCATTGAAAGATCGCGCTGAGTGCGTTTAGTGGCAGTTAACTGGGTTTGTTTACCCGTGAGTTCTCTAATTGCCAGTCCGAAAGCATCCTTAATAATTTTGCTTGAACGGATAATACCTATTACGCCGGCCATTGCAATACCACCAATACCAACCTGGCGGATATAATTGCGGAAGATCTCTTCGGCCGACATATCGCTCAGTATTTTGGTAACATTTGCCCCTACGGCAAGTGTTTGACCTTCGGCGAAATGCGATACAATTGGAATAAGAACGAACCAGCTTACAAAGGAACCGGCACAAATGATAGCGGCGTATTTTAGTCCGATAATATACCCGAGTCCCATTACGGCGGCGCCAACATTCATTTTAAATACGATCTTGAATTTATCGGCAATCATTTCGCCTGCAGGAATAACGCGGGTTGTAAAAACTTCGCTCCACCAGCCGAATGTTGCAATGATAAAGTCATAAATACCGCCAATGAGGCCCGCAACTAAAAGTAATCGAGCCTGATTACCACCCTTTTCGCCTGAGACGAGGACTTCGGTGGTAGCTGTTGCTTCGGGAAAAGGATATTTCCCATGCATATCTGAAACGAAATATTTACGGAAAGGAATTAAAAACAGTATTCCCAGGAAGCCTCCCAGTAAAGATGACAGGAAGACCTGGTAGAAATGGGCTTCAAGATTAAGGATATAAAGAGCCGGCAGTGTAAAGATAGCACCTGCTACAATAACTCCCGAACTAGCACCAATGGATTGAATAATGACATTTTCGCCCAATGAATTTTTACGTCTGGTTGCTGATGAAAGCCCTATAGCTATGATGGCAATAGGAATAGCAGCCTCAAAGACCTGACCTATCTTGAGTCCCAGATATGCAGCAGCTGCTGAAAAAACAACAGCCATGATGAGGCCTGTAAAAACTGACCGAAAGTTTACTTCAGGATATACCTTATCGGATGACATTACCGGTTTGTACTCCTCACCCGGCTTAAGCTCTGAGTAGGCATTTTCAGGTAATCCTTTAATTTCCTGTTTTTGATCTGACATTGGATTGAGGTTTTAGTTCATCGCAAATGTAAAAAAAAGTGTTGTTTGTTGTTCTTTAACGATGAATTCATAGTAAATGAATGTAAATGATTGGATAATTGCTTGCTGACAGTGCTTTTTTTATGTTGTTTTTTTGATTTTTATGCTTGCAACTTTTACAATTTGAAGTGGTTATTAAATTAGGGTTACAAAATCTTTTTAATTTTTGTATGAATAGACAATAATTTAATACTTTTGAAGAGTAAGTCTGTGAAACACAGTTATGACCATTTCAGGAGAATCACATCATGAAAAAATCTATACTCCTACTACTATTTTTACTGAGTTTTTCTCTTTGTTTTGCTCAAAAGGAAGCATATAACTGGTATTTTGGTAATAAAGCAGGTATAAAATTTCACACCGGAGAGCCCACTTCCTACTTTGGGAATGCCATGATAAGTCATCAGGGGTGTGTTTCTATGTCGGGAAGCCTCGGAAATTTACTTTTTTATAGTAATGGAAATACTATTTGGAGTGTAGCAAATCAACCTATGCCTAATGGTTCAGGTTTATACGCTTCTTCTAATTTTAATCAGCCTGCCATTGCATTTGAAGCTCCTACATTCCCCGGTAAGTACTATATTGTAACAACAGGTGATGGGAATCACCCCGGCTGTTTTTATTCAATAATCGACATGAGCCTTAATGGTGGATTGGGAGATGTTGATCCAACTCATAAAAACATTTTCATACCCGGCACTGAAAGAACAAGAGGGGTGGTGGCAGCCATTAAACATGCTAACAACAGATCGGTATGGGTAATTGTGCGTGCCCTCGAAAATCCTAATAAAATACTGTCGTATCTGGTTGATGAGAAAGGAATGCACAGTATTCCTGTGGTTTCCCCCGCATTAAAGTCACATGGAACTACGATGGAATACAGTATGTCGAAGATTTCGCCCGACGGGAAATTTTATGTTTATGCAACTGCAAGCTGGACAACTGAAGAGCCAAGGATTTATGAGTTATATACTTTTAATAACGTTAACGGAACGATGAGTGGCCTATATACTTTCATGGGAGTGGAAGATATGGAGCACAGAAGTAATGGTATGGAATTTTCAGCTGATGGTGCATTCTTTTATACATCAATAATTGCTAAGCAGGCTGGTCCGCCTCAGGTGATCAGGCAAGCAGTTAAGCAGTATAATATGAAGCAGACTGTTACACAGGATAATTTTGAAAGGTGTGCCTGTGTCGTTTACCATGAGGATATTACTAATGGGTATTGCAACATGCAACTTGGGCCCGATGGGAAGATCTATATTGCCCAGGATGATGATAAAACACGAATGTTTCTTTCGCGATTGAATACTCCGTACCTGAGTTGTGCAGATAGTGGTTTTGAGAAAGATACTGTTAAACTTTTAAATGGTACCAGCACTTATGGAATACCTTTATTTATGCCTTCTTATCTTACCAGGTTTGAGTGGCAAAATAATTGTTTGGGTGATACTACAAGATTCATGACCCGATTTCTGCCTCCTCCATCACAGGTGAACTGGGATTTTGATGATCCCGATAGTGGTCCTGCTAATGTTGCATATGGTGCAAATCCAAAGCATTTGTTTACAAAAGCAGGCAAATATCATGTAACTGCCACTATTGTTTATCCACGCGAAGTGGTTGAGGCTTATACGAGAGAAGTTACCATTGTACCATATCCTTCGGTAAATATTGGGTTGGATCATCAGGAATGTCCGGGTGATACTGTTAGACTTAATCCGGGCTTAGTACAAGGACATTTAGAATGGATTACCGGCGATTCAATACCTATTATTGATGTTCCTTCGCCGGGAGATTATTGGTTGAGGGTTGAAAATAATTATGGTTGTGTTACTACTGATACTATTCATTTAACTAGTTTTCCTGCACCAATAGTTGATGAAAGTGCACTCCAATATGTTCCTGCAACATGCGGTGGTACCAATGGAGAGATACATGGCTTGGTTGCGGTAGGTACAGGTGGCTTTGATTACATCTGGAAGAATGCTGCAGGTGATATTATTGGAAACAGTCAGGATATTACCGGTTTATCACCAACAGAGAATTATTTCCTTTGGGTTACTGACGGCAATGGGTGTACTACTTTCCTCAAACAATATACGGTACCGGATATTGGAAATAATTTTATTAATGATGGTAACGTTGAAACTGATCCTGAATACTGTGGATTCCCCAATGGAAAGATAACTATTACACCTGATCCTGCATACGCCGATAAACTACAATATTCTATTGATGGTGGCAATACATGGTCATCGGGAGCAGTATTTACAAATCTATCAGGTGGCATACCCTATAATGTTGTTGTAAGAGTAACTGCAAATCCCTCATGTGAGTGGGAATATTCATTAAATCCCATTCTTTTACCTGAATTAGATGGTCCGCTGATTGATAGTGTGAGGAGTAAGGACGCCATTGATTTGAACGCAGATGGTGAAATACATGTATATGCACAGGGTGCGGGAGCACTTCAATACACGCTTGAAGGCAGTGCTCCGCAAAGCTCTCCTGATTTTTATTCTCTGTTACCTGGTTCTTATTCAGGAACCATCATTGATGAAAATGGTTGTACAACACCGTTTACAATAGTAGTTGGGCACATCTCTTCAGTTAATCTCAGTGCTTTAGCTGGTAACGATGAAGTTTGTAAAGGTGAAACAGCTCAAATTCCATTAACGGTTACTAATTTTCAGGGCATCACGTCATTTCATATTGTATTAAACTATGATCCGTTAAAGGTTAAATGTTTAAGTAACTATGCCAATGGAAATCCTTCTCTTCAAAGCAACATGGTACTCACTGTTGATCAGGTTGCCGGAGAGATTACAATAGATTGGAATAGTAGTAGTTCGTTGACATTGCCGGGAACAATAACACTTCTTGACCTTGTTTTTGAAACGCTTCAGGCCGGGATTTCTGATGTGGCTTGGATAAATGCTAATAACACCAGTTGGTTTACCGTAGAAGCAGGTTTAAATGTTATTCCGGTTTTCAACAAGGGTGTAATAACGATTAATGACCGTCCCACAGTTAGTATTGAACCTCTTGCAAGATGCCTGGGAGAGCCGGTAACACTTGTTCCATCAATAAATCCTGCAGGGAATTATACATATGAATGGACGCTTCCTGATGGTAGTACTAAAACAGCGTCTCAGATTGATTTACCAAGCACTTCAATGACTAATGCAGGTACTTATCGTGTGGTTGTAAATAATGTTTTCCAATGTTCTGCTTCTGCTTCAATGAATCTAACGGTTCATCCGTTGCCATATGCCTTGTTCAATAATGATACTACTATTTACTTTGAAGATAGCTATACACTTTCAGCAAATGAGGGATATGAAAGTTATCTGTGGAGTTCAGGTGAGCAAACATCAAGTATAAATATTACTGCAGAGGGAACATACAGTGTAGATATTACCGATTTCTCAGGTTGTTCATCAACTTACAGGGCCACATTAACATTATTATCAAAGAAACCATTCTCCTTTAATTTACCTAATGCATTTTTCCCGGATGGTAATGGAAGAAATGATTCATTTAGACCTGTGACTGATTATGAGCAAATAACCGAGTTTAACATGATTATTTATAACAGGTGGGGACAACAGATCTTTGAAACAAATGATGCAGAAGAAGGCTGGAATGGTAAGGTTGACGGCCAATTATCACCTCGCGGATTATACTATTGGTTGCTCGTATATCGTAAGCTTAAAGACAATCCTATTAGATTAAGAGGTAGTGTAACCCTCCTTAATTAACCCACCAAAATTAACTCAAAAAATAAGTTATATAGATTGTAGAATCTATATTGATTGTATTTAAATTTGCGGCCGTTCAGGGAGAGATGATCTTGATCTTTTTATAACGTAACACATTGAAACTTATTAAAAAAGGGTTAATGGAGTTCTATTGTGGGATCATATTTATCTTATAAATCTATTGTTTAATCTTAAGTGTAAAATGATGTCACAGATTGACCATCATTCTGAAAACAATTCTCTTGCTGCTGCAATAGAAAAAGAGGTCGATGTAAAAGTCAGAAAATGTTATCAATGTGGAAAATGTACAGCGGGTTGCCCTGTTGCATTTGAAATGGATTATACTCCCAGTACACTAATGAGGATGCTTCAAACAGAAAATCCTTTGAACGATGATAAAGTACTTCGCTCAAACTCTATCTGGTTGTGCCTTACTTGTGAAATGTGCATTTCAAGATGCCCCATGGAAGTCGATATTCCGGTAATCATGGATAATCTTCGTCAGAGATCTTTAAAGCAGAAAAAAGAAAATCATTTGGCAAAGAACACTATTGCTTTCCATAAATCTTTTCTGAGATCCATTAAATTTACCGGCAGACTCTTTGAACTTGGGTTAATTTTAGATTATAAGAGACAGTCTCTTAACATGACACAGGATATAACCCTGGCCCCAAAGATGATTGCAAGAGGTAAGCTCCATTTTATACCCAAGAGGATAAAGGGTATGGATCAAGTAGCCGGAATTTTCAATAAAATAACTAAGTAAGCTTATGAAGATAGGTATCTATCCGGGATGTTCTTTGACCGGTTCTTCTCGTGATTATAATGAATCAGTATATAGTATAGCCAAAGCTTTTGATATTGAACTGATTCAAGTGCCCGACTGGAATTGTTGTGGTGCTACTGCTGCTCATAATTTAAATAAGGAACTTTCTCTTGCATTGCCTGCACGTATTCTTGCACTGGCTGAGAAACATGGTTTGGATGAAGTGATTGTGCCATGTGCTGCTTGTTATAGCAGATTAACTGTAACCCAACATGAGCTTGCTAAAGATGCAAAACTTAAGAATCGTATTATTGAAGTGATTGATACAGAATATACAGGGAAAGTTAAACTTCTTAATGTTCTTGAGTGGATCAATAAATACATTCTTCCCGAACTGGAAAAGAAAATTGTTACTCCATTTAACCACAAAGTAGCTTGCTATTATGGCTGCCTTTTGGTACGGCCTCATAAGATTCTTAATTATGACAGGCCCGAAGATCCACAGTCTATGGATATTTTGATGCAGAAGATTGGTGCAGAACCTGTTGATTTTGCATTTAAGACTGAATGTTGTGGAGCAGGACTTTCAATTGCAAGGACTGATATCGTTGGAAAATTGTCGGGTAAGATCATTGAAGATGCTGAACATCGCGGAGCTGAGTCAATAATAGTTGCCTGCCCAATGTGTCATTCTAATCTCGATATGCGTCGCCCTGCAATAAATGAACAAATGAATTCCGATTTTAAGATTCCTATAATGTTCATAACACAGGCTATTGGTTTAGCAGTTGGACTTAAACCAAAAGAGTTAGGTTTAGAACGGCATTTTGTTAAAGTCCAATTAGAAAATAAATAAGTAGCGAGAAAAATAAAGAAATTATTATGGCACGTATAGGGGTTTTTGTTTGTCATTGTGGTGAGAATATCAGTTCTACTATCGATTGCAGCAAGGTCTGTGAAGCAACAGCCAAACTAAAGCACGTGGTAATTGCAACTGAATACAAGTATATGTGTTCAGACCCGGGACAATCAATCATTCGTGATGCTATCAAAGAACACAAGCTTACCGGTGTTGTAGTATCTGCATGTTCTCCAAGAATGCATGAACCAACTTTCAGGAAGGTAACTGCAGAGGCAGGTTTGAATCCATTTCTTTGTGAGATGGCGAATCTTAGAGAGCATTGCTCTTGGGTACACGAAAAGAAAGAAGAAACAACCAATAAGGCAATTGACATAGTGAGAGTAATGGTTGAAAAGGTGAAACATAATGTTGCTCTTCAACCAATTAAAGTACCTGTTACAAAGACTGCCTTAGTTATTGGAGGTGGTATTGCAGGTATTCAGGCAGCCCTTGATATTGCTAACTGCGGTCACAATGTTATCATGGTTGAAAGGTCACCGTCTATTGGAGGCCATATGTCGCAATTGTCAGAGACCTTCCCAACGCTCGATTGCTCTCAGTGTATTTTAACGCCTCGAATGGTTGAAGTATATCAGCATCCGAAGATTAAATTATATTCTTATGCTGAGGTTGAAGGATTGGATGGATTCATAGGCAATTTTACTGTTAAAATCCGTAAAAAAGCCAAGAGTCTTGATGAAAAGATATGTACAGGCTGTGGAGTCTGTACAACTAAATGCCCCCAAAAGAAGATTCCCAATGAATTTGAAGAAAATCTGGGTTTCAGAAGTGCTATTTATGTTCCATTCCCTCAGGCAGTACCAAACAGACCTGTAATTGACAAGCAAAATTGCACTTATTATTTAAAAGGGAAATGTAAAATATGCGAAGCTGTATGTCCTGCAAAGGCAATTCGTTTTGATCAGCCTGATGAAATTATTGAAGTTGCTGTTGGTGCAATAGTTATAGCCACAGGATTTAACATTAAACGTACTGATTTCTTTCCTGAATACGGTTATGGAAAGCATAAGGATATCATTGATGGTCTTCAATTTGAGCGTTTGGCTTCAGCATCAGGCCCAACAAAAGGTGAGATACTCAGACCTTCAGATGGACAGAAACCTAAGAATATTGTTTTCGTGGCATGTGCAGGATCAAGAGACCCGGCTAAAGGGATTTCATATTGTTCAAAAATCTGTTGCATGTACACTGCAAAGCATGCTATGCTTTATAAGCATAAAGTACATGATGGAAATGCTTACGTTTTCTATATGGATATAAGGTCGGCAGGTAAGAACTATGATGAATTTGTTAGACGTGCCATTGAAGAAGATCATGTAAATTATATAAGAGGAAGGGTTTCAACGATATATGAGCGTGATGGAAAACTTATAGTTAAGGGTGTTGATACATTACTTGGTGGCCAGCCCACTGAAATAGTTGCCGACATGGTGGTACTTGCTACTGCCGGTGTTGCAAATCAAGGGGCCGAAGAACTTGCTCAGAGACTGCATGTTTCTTACGATAACAATAAATTCTTTGCAGAGGCACATCCGAAACTTAAGCCTGTTGAGACAAATACTGCCGGAATCTTTCTTGCAGGAGCATGTCAAAACCCAAAAGATATTCCCGATTCAGTTTCTCAGGCATCAGGAGCAGCAGTAAAAGTTGCTGCACTATTTTCAAATAGTGAACTTATCCGGGAACCTGTAGTTGCAGAAGTTAACAGGATGGGAGCTCCTACTTACTCCACTTGTGTTGGATGCTTTTTATGCCAGTCAGTATGTCCTTATCAGGCCATTGAACGTGAAACCATCAAAGCAAGAGATGGCAGTGTAATTAAAACAATTGCTAAAATAAATGAGGGATTATGCCAGGGATGCGGTACCTGCGTAGCACTATGCCGGTCAAAATCTATTGATTTGCATGGTTATACCAACCAACAGGTATATTCAGAAGTGGTTGCATTACTTAATGATTATCAAGAATAGAATAAATTCATTTTATATGACAGAATTTGAACCTAAGGTAGTAGCTTTTGTCTGTAACTGGTGCACTTACGCCGGGGCAGATCTTACAGGTACCAGTAGAATAAAATACGCTACAAATGTTAAGATAATTCGGTTTCCTTGTACCGGCAGGATTGATTTTATGCTTTTGCTGAAATCTTTTGCAAATGGTGCCGATGGAATTATCGTTTCCGGATGCCATCCTAATGATTGCCATTATACCTCGGGAAACTTTCATGCAAAACGTCGTTGGATAATGTTCAAGGAACTTATGGATTTCATGGGTATTGAAATGGATAGAGTTACCTTTTCATGGGTTTCAGCGGCCGAAGGTGCCAGATGGGCAGAAGTAGTGAATTCAACTGTTGCCAGAATAAGAGAACTTGGCCCTTACATCTCGTATAAATCTATGGTTAGTAAATCTGTTGAGGAGGAGGTTAGAAATGACTGAAATTGCTATAAAAGCTACTGAACTTTTGAATGGTGGTGATGTAAAGGTAGTTATTGGATATCAAAGTGGCTCCGCCGATAAAATCAGACCTGCAATTATAACTGATGCAAGTAAAGCGGATAAATTGATTTTTGATGATCGGTGTATACAGAACCTGGCAGTTTATCTTACTAAAAAAGAAATTGTTAAAATGGGCAAAGCCGCAATCTTTGCTACACTACCTGTTCTTAGAAGCATAATGGTGCTTATTTCTGAAAATCAAGTTGTTTTTGACAATATTGTTATTTTAGGCAAAACTGATACAACTCTTGTTCAATTTAATAGTGTTGAGGAATTAAAGATATTTATTCAGAATTCAGTGAATGGGAATTCTGATGAAGATCTTCAAAAAATAAGGGAAATATTAGCGTTATCTACAGCAGAGCGTTTTGAATATTGGGAAACAGTGCTTTCTAAATGTATTAAATGTTATGCCTGTCGTCAAGCATGCCCAATGTGTTATTGCAGCCGGTGTTCAACTGATTGCAATCAACCACAATGGGTGCCTGTAAAATCAACAACACACGGTAATATGGATTGGCATATGCTGCGAGCAATGCATCTTGTTGGAAGATGTGTAGGGTGTGGTGAATGTTCCAGAGCTTGTCCTGTTGGTATTCCCTGTCATCTGTTAACTGTTTTCCTTTCCGAAAAGACATTTGAGCATTTTAACAGTGTTGCTGGTACAACCGATAGTATGAAATCGGTTATGTCAACTTTTGAACCCAATGATCATGAAACTTTTATAGTTTAAGATGGAAACAATCAGAAAATTTATAAGCAAAGAATCTCTTGCTACCCTATATACAGTTCTGTCAGAAAATCATCGCATTTATGCACCTGTAAAATCAAACGATAATAAGACTGTTTTTCAATATGACAGGCCATATAGTGAAGTGTCATTTGACTATATTCAGTCAGCTTTATCGGTGAAGAACGTTGTTTTTCCACGAGTTGAGACCTTATTTGAGTTTACATCAACCAAATCTAACAGTGTAATTAAAGAAGTTGAACTTGATAAAATACCTGCTGTAGTTTTATTTGGAGCACATCCTTGCGATACTGCAGCAATGGACGTTTTAGCTTCCATTTTTTGCTGGGATACTAAGGATTTATTCTTTAAGGAACGGATGGAAAAGCTACTTGTAATTGGGTTAGCTTGCCGGAAGAATGATGAATATTGTTTTTGCACTTCTGTGGGCCTGGCTCCTGATTCAAGTCGTGGTAGTGATTTACTCCTGATACCATTGAAATCCGGAAACTTTATAGTTGACGTTGTCACAGAAAAAGGAAAAGCTGTTTATGAGGCAAATGCTAAACTGTTTACTCAATTAGAAAATGAGGAAATAGATTTGACTACTGTGACTCAAAAATTTGATCATAAGCAAGTAAGCGAAAAACTAAAAACTGCTTTTAATCATTCTTTCTGGATTGAAAATTCGTTGCGTTGTTTAGGATGTGGTGCCTGTGCATTTATTTGTCCTACGTGTGCATGCTTTGATATTCAGGATGAGAGCTATGGAAAGAAAGGTCAGAGATATAGAAGTTGGGATTCATGCGGGACCAGTCTTTTCACTCTGCATACTTCAGGTCATAATCCAAGGGAAGTTCAAAGTCAGCGTTGGAGGCAAAGGATTTTACATAAGTTTTCATACATGCCCGAAAGGAATAATTCCTTTGGTTGCGTTGGCTGTGGCCGGTGCTCAAGAGGATGTCCGGTTGATATGAATATCTCAGAACAGCTACAGGAATTACAAAATTTATAATACACTGACATGAATAATCAAAATATCTATATCCCATACTTGATGGAGATTGATACCATCATTCAGGAAACTGCTGATGTCAGAACCTTTCGTCTAAAGTTTAAGAATCCTGCTGAAGCTGAAACATTCGACTTTAAAGCAGGGCAATTTGGTGAATATTCTATTCTGGGGGAAGGGGAATCAACATTTTGTATAGCTTCTTCACCAACCAGAAAAGATTATATTGAATGCACTTTTCGTAAAGCAGGTCGTGTAACTAATGCCCTTGCAAAAGCTGAAATAGGTGATACTATTGCTTTTAGGGGTCCTTTCGGTAATACTTTCCCTATACATGAATGGGAAGGTAAGAATTTGCTTTATATTGCCGGTGGTATTGCACTGCCTCCAATGAGGTGCGTTATATGGAATACATTGGATCTTAGAGAGAAATATAAAGATATTACTATAGTTTATGGAGCCAGATCAGTTGGTGATCTTGTGTATAAACATGAACTTAAAGAGTGGGAAGAAAGACCTGATATTAATCTGATTACAACCGTAGATCCGGGTGGTGAAACACCTGATTGGAATGGCCAGGTAGGATTTGTACCATCAGTGCTGGAAAAAGCTAACCTTTCGAGTAAAGATACAATAGCCATTTTATGTGGCCCTCCTGTTATGATAAAATTCACTATTCCTGTTCTTCAAAAAATGGGTTTTCAGGATAATGATATCTACACTACCCTAGAAAACAGGATGAAGTGTGGAGTTGGGAAATGTGGGCGTTGTAATGTAGGAAAGGTATATGTATGCAAAGATGGTCCTGTCTTTTCTTATGAAGAAATGAAGCAACTACCTCCTGAATATTAATCAGTTATTGCATTTTATTAGACTAAGTTCATAA
>JBLMZZ010000138.1:0-14584 GCA_050259095.1 Omnitrophica WOR_2 bacterium
GGATCAGGATTCAATTCTTTGCCTATCTTAGAAGTCAATAGCACACAAGGATTCATTTGCTCACCGGCAAACTGTAACATTGGGACCGGAGAATTTAGGCATGTTGCTTTGATATCGACTATTGTTTCGAGAGCAAACTTCAACTGAATCAATTCGCGGGGGCTTACCCTTCCAACAGCTACTTTGGCAATAATACGTTCAATATCTCCAATATACCTGATTTGTTTTTGAAGTTCTTTAAGTAAAGGGCCGTTATTGAAGAAGTAAGTAACAGCATCAAGGCGTTCTAATATTGGCTTCTTTTCTTTGAGCGGGAGCAGGAGCCACCGTCGTAACTGTCGGGCACCCATTGGTGAAACTGTTTGATCAAGAATATTTAATAATGACTTTGCCTGCTCATTCACTGATGAAATGATCTCAAGATTCCTAATAGTGAATTTGTCAAGCCAAACATAATGATCTTCTTCTATTCGTGAAAGTTTACAAATGTGCTGAACCCTGTCATGACTTGTCTCTGCAAGGTAATGCATTGCAGAACCCGCTGCTATTATCCCGAATTCCTGTTCATCAATACCAAACCCCTTAAGCGATGTTGTATTAAAATGTTTTAATAAAAGGTCGTAAGTGAAATCAAAAGTAAAAACCCAATCATCGAAGGTGGTCAAATAGAATTTATTACCAAATAAATTTATAAAATCTGCCTTTTTTGATTTTTGAAGAATAATCTCACTCGGTTTAAAAGTTTGAAGTAGTTTATCAATATACTCATTGTTTCCCTGTGCCACCAGAAATTCACCAGTCGAAATATCGAGAAAAGAAATTCCACTGGTTTTAGGCATTAAATGAATGGCTGCAAGGAAGTTATTCTGTTTATTTTCAAGGATCTTATCATTATATGAAACGCCCGGAGTAACCAATTCGGTAACTCCTCTTTTAACGATATTCTTTGTTAGCTTCGGGTCTTCCAGTTGATCACATATTGCAACTTTATGACCAGCCCTGACTAATTTAGGCAAGTAGGTATCAAGTGCATGGTATGGAAATCCGGCAAGTTCAACAAAGGATGCTGAACCATTTGCTCTTCGGGTTAAAACAATCCCTAATATTTCGGATGTTTTTATAGCATCTTCACTGAATGTTTCATAAAAATCACCAACTCTGAATAGAAGTAATGCATCAGGGTACTTTGACTTAATATTATAGTATTGTTTCATTAGTGGCGTTTCAACCACTTCTTTTATTTCTTTGGCCAATGGTTTATCTTTGAAACAAAAATACTGAGTTTGCTTTAATAACCAAGGCCAATTACGTTGCCTTATAATAATTTTATGATTCTGATATGAAGAAACTTTCAATGGAGGAGCTTGAGCGTCTGACAATTACCCAATATAAAGAGAGTGAAAAGGTGCCATTGGTAATCGTCCTCGACAATGTAAGAAGTCAACATAACATTGGTTCAATATTTAGAACTGCCGATGCATTCAGGATAAGCACTATTCATTTATGTGGAATAACAGCTACACCTCCCAATCGGGAAATACAAAAGACAGCCTTAGGAGCTACCGAGTCAGTCGACTGGCTCTATTTTAAAACAACTCTTGATTCGGTGATGTTATTAAAGAAAGATGGTTATCAAATTGTTGCACTTGAACAAGCAGTTGGCAGTATTATGTTAAATAATTATAAACCAAACACATATAGCAAAATTGCAATCATTTTAGGGAATGAAGTTAATGGAGTCTCTGATGAAATTATGGAACTGTGCGACGTTTGTATTGAGATACCACAATCAGGAACGAAGCACTCTTTGAATGTTTCTGTTGCTGCAGGCATTGCTATATGGCAAATCTGCAACACATTATAGCATGAAATAACTGAAAATACTAATCATATCAAATAAACAATTCATTTACAGCGTTGTTATACGGCATGAAAGGATTAAGTCATATATTTACGTAAGAAAATTAGTGAACTAGGTGTCTTTTTCTTCCATTTTGTTTGAAAAGTGTTAAATGTGCCCTATATTTGTGCAAAAGTTTGACCAGACCAATTTTATTCGCAATAAAACCTTATAATCATTAATCAACATCATTATGAAAAATTTCAGTTACAAATTAATCATGATGCTACTGCTGTTAACATTTGGGATTTCCCCTTTATTTGCACAGGAGCAGGATACGATCACTGAAACTAAAACGACTCCATCATTTGACCGTTATCTTTACCTACAGGCAGGTATTGGTGGCTCACAATTTTATGGTGATCTCAATGAAAATTTCCTAAATAACAGAACTAACCTAATGTACGGTTTTGGATTAGGATATCAATTCAGCCCTGTATTTGGCTTAAGAGGTAGTTTCAATAACGGAAAGGTTGTTAGTACCCATAAAGCTCTTAAAGAGAGAATGTCATCAAGTATATGGGATGCACAATTAGATGCAACCGTCAGTCTTTCAAACCTTATTTGGGGTTATAAAGAAAGATTGATTAATATTTATGGACTGGCCGGACTTAATTATATGAATTATTCCAGTATGGTTCTCAACACGTTGGGTACTGATACTTATGATGACGATATAATTCTAAGAAGATTTGGCCCGGATGCTGACGTTAGTTTCGATGCAGCACAAAAAGCACATAATGCAATCGGTGTTCCTGTTGGACTTGGTGCTAATATGCGTCTTGCTGAAAAATGGGACTTATTCCTTGAATACAACCATAGGATCACTTTTAAAGATGACCTTGATGTAACTGAAGGTAATAAGAATGATCAATATGCATCCTTAATGCTTGGAGTTACTTATAAATTCATCGGCGGTTCTAACCTGCGTTCAATGGAAAAGAACTACGATCAGGTTACCATGGTAGCTACTCCTAATCCATTAGTAAATGTTGGAGATACCGTATGTGTTAATGTTAAAGTTACATTCCCTCCAAAATATTTTGGAAAAAAGGCTGCAATGAATTTCCAACCTGAAATTGCTTATGCTGGTACTTCAAAGAAACTTAAACCAGTTAATTTCCAGGGTGAAAAAGCCGAAGGTAACGGTATTGTTATCAATTATAAAAATGGAGGTTCATATACTTATGTTGACTGTGTTCCTTACGAACCAGGTATGAATGTATCTGACCTGGTTGTTTCTCCTATTGTTTACTCTCCAAAAGAACCTGTTTCTTTAAATGCAACTCCTGATCAAATTACAGGTAAATACAAACTCATTGAACTTCCTCAGAGAAAACTTGCTGATGGTGTTATCATCACAGGTACAAGAGTTGATCATGATGAAGACCTTATTATTGCAGAACACGGTTATGAAAAAGAAACAATCGTAAGTGATGATGCAACTATTTATTTCCAGGTTAACCTTCATAATCTGAATTGGAATTTACCTCTTAACAGAAACAATCAGGTTAAACAACAAATAGATGAACTTACTAACTTTATTAAGAAAGGTTATGTAATTCGTGATATTGATATTAATGCTTGGGCATCACCTGAAGGTGAAGAAACTTTCAATCAGGGTTTATCTGAACGTCGTGCTCAGACTGGTAAAAAACAAGTTCTTGATATGTTCAAGAAAATGGCAAAAGAAAAGAATGCTGTTATTAATATACCAAAACCTGATGATTCATTACACTTCAACACCTATGCAAACGGTGAAGACTGGAATGGATTTATGCAGGCAGTTGAGGCTTCAAACCTTGCAGACAAGAGAATTATCATGAACGTTGTAAATTCACAACCAGATGTTAATAAACGTGAGCAGGAAATAAGAAATATGGCAGTAGTTTATCGTGAAATCGAAGAAGAGATTCTTCCTCCACTTCGCCGCGTTGTTATTAAAGTAAACTGCTATGAGCCTAAGAAAACTGACCAGCAGATATCAACTCTTGCTACAAGTAGTCCTTCAGAACTTGACAACTCCGAATTACTATATGCTGCCACTTTGACTGATGATCTTAATACTAAAGAGAGAATTTATAAAAATACAACCACACAATTCCCCAATGATTGGAAAGGATTCAACAATCTGGCAGTAGTTGACATGTGGAATAACAAGCTAGGTGAAGCAGCATCAAGTATTCAGAAAGCTGCTAGTATTGAACCTAATAATGGAATCGTTATTAACAATCAGGGTGCTCTCGAATCAAAGAAAGGCAATTATAAGGATGCAGCCATACTTTATGGTAAAGCTAAGAACCTGGGCATGAATGTAAATTATAATCTTGGTATTACACAACTTGCACAAAGTAGATATGATCAGGCTTTATCACTCATGAGTAGCAAGAAATGCAATACTAACGTTGCTCTTGCTCAAATTATGACCAACAAGTATGATGAAGCTAAAGCTACTATGAAATGTGCACCTGAATCAGCACATAATTATTACATGATGGCTGTTGCCGGAGCTCGTACCAATGATTTGAAAATGATTACCGACAACCTTACAAAGGCTTTCTCAATTGATCCAACTTTAAAAACTCAGGCTGCTGAAGATCGTGAATTTATCAAGTTCTTTACTAACCCTGATTTTATGTCACTTGTAAAATAAGAAATAAATATTTTTCTTTCAGAAGGCTGCCTTGTTGGTAGCCTTCTGCTTTTTAATAAATTTACTATTAGTATTTATTGCATTTTTATTGTTTAATTTTTTAAAGATTTGTTGAAAACTTTTAATGCCAAATATGCTAAAACATCATTTTGTAGCATGTTTTTTGATGTAAAATAGTTAAATCAGATACATAATTAAAACAGTTATCATGGAAAGAAAAAGTATGCAGACTGCACGACAATTTGTCAGCCTCAGACTTATCATGATGCTAATTCTCGCCATTTCATTAGGTGCAGGATTAAGTTCATGTCAAAGTCAGAAAAAATTAGCTAAAAAGAAAGCAGCCCAGGAACTTGCAGAGAAGACTGCTCAGGCAAAAACTGATTTGCTTGCAATCATCAATGATGATGGCAGAATGACACTTGAGGAAAAAGAATTTAAACTAAATTCAATAAAACGTATGAATCTTCAGGATCAGGAAGTTAAAGACCTGATTGGACAAGCTGAAGAAAAATTAAGTAAAGAAAGAGCTGCTGTTGAAAAAAGGAAAGAAGAGGAGAGACTAGCAAAAGAAAGAGCAGCGAAGGACCAGGGAATGTATAGTTCCATCCATAATTCTTTCAATGCTATAGCTAGTGCAAGAGATGCTTCTGCTGCTAATATTGCTATTCGCGAAGCCCTACTACAGTTTTCAAATGAAGATGTTCCTGTACTTGTGCTGATTAGTCAGGACGGTGACATTAAAGATTACGATGAACCAACTACCATTAGAAAATATCTGGAATATATTAAAGATCAAAAGAAATCACCTAATAAGGTATTGAATGCAGAATATGATTCAAATGGTAAAATTAAATTACTTGAACTCCAAAAAAGGTAACCCGTTATGACAAAATTTAAAATATTTATTTGGTTATTTTCAATTATTATTGGGATTAATCAGGCTATGGCACAGGATAATATCAGTCCATCGCGTAAACAGGCTATTGATTCTCTGGCTCTTGAAAAAGTTAAGGACCTTAGTAAATATATCAGCATTGTTGGAAATAAAGATACACCATGGTCCGAAGCAAATCGTGTTATTGAACGTACCCTTGAACTGTTTGCTGATGGCGCAATGATGGGAGTTTCAAGCATCAACCGTGAAGAAGTAAACTATTATGGAGTTCGTGAGTATTTAGAAAGACTAATGGCTCTTAATTATGATAAAGTGAATATTGAATGGTATAATATTCAGTATATCAGTGATCTTGAAAGACAACCCGATGGAAGGTATGTAGGGGTTATTACTATCTACCAGAGATTTGAAGGAACCACTGAAGAAGGACTTCGGTATGTAGACGTTACGAAGAAAGATATTACTGTATATGTCGAACGGAAATCGACCCAAATTGCTGGTCGTATTATTGGCTTCTGGGATGTGTTATTAGGCGATATCAGAGTTTCAGAAACTAAACCGGGCTAATGTAGTACCACTCTGGTTAATTTATTAGGTGTCACAGGCAGTTCTCTGCCTGTGCACTATTTTCTTATACTATAGCTATCAATGTCTATCTCATGAAACAATTTCGTTTAATCGCCCTACTTGTCGTTCTGTCAACTACTTTCGCTTACTCGCAAAATGTGAATGATAAATTAAAAGTTGATGAGGGGGTGTTGAATGCTTCTACTAAGCAGGTTAACCAGTTTTTTAGACGTTTTAATGGTGAAGAAAGTCCAAAAGGTATACGATATTATGAAGGAGATAAGGATTACAGAAACCCCAATCTTCGTTCTAAATATCTTAATCTTCTCTTTGATGCACAAAATGCATCAATAACCGATCCTTTGAAAAATGAGTTTATAAAAAAAGTAAATAGTTCAAGTGATCCAATTTTTATTGACTTTCATGGCCAGGATTGGTTTGCTGAAGTAACAACAAAGTTCCTATATCAGGGCGCCGATGTTTATATAACACTATATATGAAGCTGGTACCTGAAAATCAGGGATACAAATGGGTGATGTGGAATGTATATTTCCCCCATTTTAAGAGCTTATTCAATGCCGCTCCCAACCAAACAGCGAAATTTCTTCATCCTATGAGCCATGAGATTGATTTTATGAATCTTATAAGGGTGTTTAATGACATTGATAACGTTGAGTTATATACTGATAAAGATTATAAGCCCGATTATCTTTCAATGTTTCTCTATGAATTAAAGAAAGGAAATCTGAAATATCAATCGGTTACAGACCTTAAATTTCATTTCTTCCAGGTTAACGGATGGTACTTTGAATTATCAAACTTCAACAGACCCGGAGCAAATTCAGGCTGGTTGATTTCTAACCTGATGAAGTTGCAAAACAATAATGAGAAAGATCTTACCATCAAATTTATCATGCATGAGTAAACTTGCATCCTTTATCTCTTTTATCATCCTACTTTCTTTTTCTAATGTCGTGTTAGCTCAAAAAGATGGTACTGAAGAAAAATTGCTTACCGGTGATGAACTCATTTCATTCGAGAATCAAGCTAAGCAGCTAGTCAGTTTCATGGAGTTCGCATTTAATACACTTGGCTCAGATAAAGCTGAATACCAGGATAAACATACCATTATCGAACATTCATATCTTAAGTTTTTTAAGGATGATAAAGTGCAGATAGAGGATGACCTTGTTGAAAAAAGAGATGTTGTAACCAATAAAGATGTGCAAGCTTATTTGAAAGATATAGATTTCTTTTTTAAATCAGCTACGTTCAAATATACCATTGAAGAAATTAACCAGGAGATTAATGAAGCCGGTGAAGTGTTTTTTATTATTAAAGCCAGCAGAAACCTTAAGGGAATTACACTCGATGATAAACCGATTAATGATAATAGAACACGGTATATAGAAATAAACGTTGACAAGGCCAGCAGACAACTAAAAATAGTTAGTGTTTACACTACAAAGTCAAATGAAGAAGAAGAACTGATAGCCTGGTGGAATAGTTTGGATAATGGATGGAGAAACTATTTTGCTTCAGATGTTAAGATAAATGACTCAATAAAGCTCAAAGATATCATCCTGATTCATAATGACTATATTATTAAGGAATCAAGGTTCTCTGCTTATGAGGACACCTTGGTGCTTCAGGATACTATAATGCTCAATCAAAGCAAGGTTTTACCCGAAGTGAGAAGGATTTTAAGAACTGATCAAATAAATATATCTGATGCTCCCGGAATAACAGATTTAAAACCTCTTTATGCTTTTTCAGGATTAAAACACCTTGATTTTACTAAAGTCAAAATAACAGAACTTGAACCCATAAGAAACCTGTCGAAACTGGAATCAATCATTGCTTCAAAGACTCTTATTAACAGCATTGAACCCATAAGATATATACCCGGATTAAGAATATTGGATGTGTCGGGTACTTTAGTCTCAGATATTTCACCTCTCGAATCTTTTGAGAACCTGGAAGTGCTTAACCTTGCTGATAGTCGGGTGACTGATTTAACCACATTGAACAAACTTATTAAATTACGCGAGTTGAATTTAAGTGGTCTGCTAATTAGTAAACTTGAACCATTAAAGAACTTAAATAGTTTGGAAGTTCTTGAATTATCCAGAATGCCTATTGACACTCTTGATATAGTTCAACAGCTGACTAAACTCAAAAGATTGGCTATTGATAAAACCAGAGTCAAAGATCTTTCAGGTATTAGCGCATTACCTTCATTAGAGTATATTTTCCTTGATAACACACAAATTGCATCATTGGACCCTTTGCAAAAAAATCAGGAATTAAAAATAATATATTGTGACAGTACCTTGATTGATAGGAGCAAAGCACATGCTTTCATGCAAATTCGTCCCGATGTTAAAGTTATTTACGAATCACAGGAACTTATGACATGGTGGCAAATGCTTCCTAACGAATGGAAAGAAGTGTTCAGGAAGGCAGTTACTTTGTCTGAGTCACCCACCCGGGAAGAACTTCACGAAGTTGCTTTTCTCAAAAATCTGGATATTTCAGGAAATAGTTCAATCAGCACTATTGAACCACTAGTTAAATTAGCATCACTCAAGACGCTTGATTTTTCAAATACTCTGATATCTGATATTACCCCGCTAAGTAATCTTTTCGACTTACAGACTCTTGAACTTTCGGGAACTCGTGTATCCGACCTGTCACCATTGTCTGGTTTAACCGGATTAAAAGAAATTGATATATCAAAAACTCCAGTTGCTTCTATTGGCCCTCTTGTAAAATTACCTGATCTTAGAAAGATAAAGATGGATTCAGTTAAAGTGACTGATGCTGAAGCATTGAGTCAATGTAAACGGCTTGAAATGATATATGCCGATGGAGTTGAATCCATGCCATTAATTGTGAGTAAAATACAAGATAGTGTGCCGGGTGTTTTGGTGATTTACCAGACTAAAGTTTTGCAGGATTGGTGGAAAGCGTTGCCAGAGCCATGGAAAGCAGTTTTTAAAATTTACGAACCTACAGGTGAGAATCCTGACAGGGAACAACTTCACAAAATAGCATCACTAAAAGAATTAGACCTTTCCAAATCGAAGGATATTACATCACTTGAACCGCTTAAAATCTTAACTCGTCTCGAAGTCCTTGATATGTCTTCACTTCAATTATCAAATATCACTCCTTTGGCTTCTACATCAAGATTGAGAATAGTTGATATCTCTAATACTCCGGTCAATAGTCTATCTGCACTGTCTAATCATAAAAATATCACGGATCTTAATTGCGCAAATACACCGGTTGAAGATCTTATGCCAATTTCAGGTTTTGCATCCCTCACTAAACTCAATATTTCAGGTACTCAAATAACGAAGTTAGACCCTGTTGAGACGTGTTCAAACCTTGAGGAACTGAATTGCTTTAACACACGAATAAGTAACCTTAAATCGCTCGATAACCTATCTAAGATTAAAATCCTGCGCGTATATAACACGAAAGTATCTGAAAGAAAGATAGCGAAATTTAAAGAACTGCATCCAGGCACTGAGGTGGTTTATTATTAAATGACCATCCATCAGAAGTCAGCATTAATTTGTTAGTTATTTCGTTGAAATTGTGATCTTCAAAATTCACTGAATAGATAATATCAGCCAAGCTTTTTTCTTCATCAGTAATGAGCTTATCTCCATTTGGACCTAAAAGGAGAATGTAAATACCGGGTTTGATGTACTTTCTCAAGCTTCTTGATTCACAAATTACAGGGTTGCTTAAAGGATTGTACTTATTATAGAACTCTTCGAAGGCTATTTTTACCTTTTCACCTGCTGATTCTATATAATAGGCATCTGATACCCCCGACTGAAGCATCCGCGCAGTATCTTTTCGTGGTATATCATTTTTTTCTATATTTATGACGTAATTGTCAGCCGGAATAATAGTATGTGTTCCATGTTTCAATTCATCACCTTTGTGGTGAGTGGACACTTTTAAACCGATGATTTCTGCTTGTTTAGAAAAAATTTTGATAATTTCAAGTGCCAATGTCGTTTTCCCTACATTTCTACCTGAACCACCAATTAACAACAAATTCTTAAAAAAGGGAACATTATCCATGCGTAACTATAAATCAGAATCGTATATCTCTGCAAAGTTAAACATTAACACCCTATGAAATTACAAATCATACTTATGCAGCATCTTGTCTAATCATAAGGCTTCCAGAAACCTTATTAGCGTAGGATTGTTGAATATTAGCATATATAAGCAAAAGCGTAAACAATTTAACATGACAAAGAAAACAGCACTCATCACCGGAATCACAGGACAGGATGGAGCCTATCTGGCCGAATTTTTACTCAGAAAAGGGTACATAGTACATGGATTAAAACGGCGTAGCTCATTATTTAATACAAATAGAATAGATCATCTTTATCAGGATCCACATATAGAAAACAGGAATTTTGTGCTGCATTATGGCGATATGACTGATTCATCCAATCTTATAAGGATAATTCAGGAAGTACAACCAGATGAAATTTATAATCTGGCAGCAATGTCGCATGTAAAAGTAAGTTTCGATTCTCCCGAATATACTGCTAATGCAGATGGAATTGGAACACTCAGACTGCTGGAAGCAGTGCGACTGTTGGGACTTACAAATAGAACCAGAGTATATCAGGCTTCGACGAGTGAATTGTATGGTTTAGTTCAGCAAGTCCCGCAATCTGAAAAGACTCCTTTCTACCCGAGAAGTCCTTATGCAGTTGCTAAATTATATGCTTATTGGATTACTGTAAATTATCGTGAGGCATATGGTATTTTCGCTTCTAATGGAATTCTATTTAACCATGAATCGCCAATTAGAGGAGAAACATTCGTTACCCGAAAAATTACCATGGCAGCTTCAAAAATAGCATTGGGAATGCAGGATGTGCTTTATTTAGGAAACTTAAGTGCAAAGCGCGATTGGGGTCATGCTAAGGATTATATTAAAGCAATGTATCTCATATTGCAACAAGATAAACCCGATGATTATGTAATTGCGACTGGAATTACAACTGAAGTAAGGGAATTCGTCCGTATGGCTTTTCAATATGTTGGCGTTGAACTAAAATTTGAGGGCGAAGGCGTAAATGAGAAGGCGTATGTTGCTCAATGTAATAATCCCGAATATCAGCTGGAGATAGGAAAACATGTTTTATCAGTTGATCCGGCTTATTTTCGACCTACAGAAGTTGATTTACTAATAGGTGATCCTTCAAAAGCCAAAAGTATGCTCAATTGGGAGCCTGAATATGATTTGCAGGCACTTGTAAATGATATGATGGAAAGCGACTTAAGGCTAATGAAAAAAGATCGCTATTTAATAGATGGCGGACATCCAATTTTTAATTATTTTGAATAATAGGAATGATTTCATGGACAAGACTAGTAAAATTTATATAGCGGGTCATCGCGGATTAGTTGGGAGTGCAATATATAGGAATCTTAAAGATAAAGGATATAGTAAGATTATTACCCGAACTCACGATGAACTTGATTTGAAAGACTATAATGCAGTAGCCTCCTTTTTTAAAAAAGAGAAACCTGAGTATGTATTTCTGGCTGCTGCCAAAGTAGGGGGTATAATGGCTAATAATATTTATAGAGCTCAGTTTATTTTTGAAAACCTACAAATACAAAATAACATTATCCATCAGTCGTATCTCAATGGAGTTGAAAAACTTCTATTCTTAGGCAGTAGTTGTGTATATCCTAAATCGGCCCGACAGCCAATAAAAGAAGAATATTTGCTTACCAATGTCCTGGAATACACTAATGAACCTTATGCAATTGCTAAGATTGCAGGAATGAAAATGTGTGAGGCTTACAATATTCAATATGAAACGAATTTTTTATCAGTTATGCCCACCAATCTTTTTGGGCCCAATGATAATTTTCATCTTGAGAATTCACATGTACTACAGGCATTAATGCGCAAAATGCATCTCTCGAAATTACTTATGTCGGGTGATTTTGATTCAATAAGGAAAGATCTGCATTTTTATAAAGCAAATGGGGATATTATTCCTGTAAATGAAAAAGATATCTTAATATACCTCGAAAAATATGGGATTGAATTGAAGTTGTCAAACACAGGTTCTACTGTATCTCTTAAGATATGGGGTACCGGAAATCCTATGAGAGAATTCCTCTGGAGTGATGATATGGCTGATGCATGTGTTTATATCATGACTAATTTTGATTTTAAAGACATCATTAAAGAAAGTACTTCAAAGGCGATTGAAAATACTCATATTAATATTGGCTGGGGTAAGGATATTAGTATTAAGGACCTGGCCTTTATGATTCAAGAGATTGTTGGCTTTAAGGGTCAATTAGAATTTGACACTACAAAGCCGGATGGTACTCCCCGAAAGCTACTTGATGTTTCAAAACTAACCGGTATGGGTTGGTATCCAAATGTGCAATTGCGCGACGGTATTGAAAGGCTTTATAAAATGTACCAAACCAGTGATGTTATCAGGGTTTAGATTCAATTAAACTTTTAAGTTTAAGTTTAAAGATTTAAGAAAGAGGTTGTTCCACAAGAGCAGCCTTTTTTTGTGCGCCTTAACCGGATAAAATGAAAGATGATTTTGAAAAAGTTAGAAGCAAGGATTAATTGTATGGCTATATAGAGGGCAAACACATCACATATAGCTCCTATATACCCTTAGGGTATAGAGAGGGTATATGGGGGGTATATAGGATGTATATGGGGGGTATATGGGATGTATACAGGAACATAATGAATCCCCTGGTTTGTATACCATATAAACTGAATTATACCTGGTAGTTTTAATATCACTCACCTCTATTTATTGATGGATTTTGCCGAAAATTAAAAAAGGCCATCTCTTTCAAGACAGCCTCTTTTTCACCTAATTTATAACCACTACTGAATAATCAGTTTCTTTAATTCAACAGTATCATTATTAATGATTTGCAATAGATAAAACCCTTTTGGATGAGAACTTAAATTGATCTCATATTCTCCATTAGTTTGAAATGACGACTCATACAAGAGGTTGCCGCTGATGTCACTAACTTTTATTGAGGTAAGTTCATTGTCAGTTAAAGGTATTGACAATTTGAATATTCCATCAGCAGATGGATTGGGATAGATGGATGATCTGTTTGAACCTGTATTATTTCCAAGTTTCTTTATTAATCTGATAAGCACAGTTCCTTCTGAATTTAGTGAAGGGTTGCCATTATCAGTAACTCTAATGGTGAGTCTCAGCATCTTGTTGGCTAGCTTTCGCAGGGCTGCAGAGTTTGCAACAGTCAGCTCACCTGTTGATGAATTTATAGCTAAAACATTTTGTGTATTGCCGGCAGTTATCTCATAAGATAAAGACTGACTATAATCAGGATCACTTGCAATTACTGTCCCAACCACATATCCGTTAGGTGACATTATTGGTAGATCGAATGATTGTCCGGAAGGAATCACAGGCGCTTCATTAACATCCGTTACTATAATGGTTGTAGTTCCATATGAAGATAAGGGCGGATTCCCATTGTCTGTAACCCTAATAACCAGACTATAGGATTGGGTAGCTTCATAATTCAACTCCGACTGGTTGAGTACAGTAATTAGTCCTGTTTCAGTTATTGCAAAAGCGTTATTTGTATTTCCCGAAACTATTGAATAACTTAAAGTTTGTCCGTAATCTAAATCTTGTGCTATTACCTGTCCCACAATAGTTGTTTGAACTGAATTTTCAGCAACCGAAAATGTTTGTGACTGGACAATAGGGGCTGTATTTATTTGATTAACATCGATAGTTGCAATTAAGTTTGTGGTTAATTGGGGATTGCCATTGTCGGTTACTATCACATTCAATATAAATTGATTTGTCGATCCGCTTAGGCCTGCGCTGTTTGCAACTGAAATTACACCTGTTACATAATCTAATAAGAAAGTATTATAATCATTACCAGATGTAATGAAGTATGTCAATACTTGATTATAATCTGGATCATAAGCATTTACTTGTCCTACAATAGTGCCATTGGTTGCAGTGGAATTAACGGTAAAATTTTGATTACCGGCAACAGGAGTTTCATTTAGATTATTAAGATTTATTGAAATAACAGCGTTGTCTGAAAGCAACCCGGGTCCGTCATCTTGTACTCCGATTGTTAACTGAAACAAATTATTTTCTTCAAAATTGAGCAATTGGCTGCTGATAACCGTTAGTAAACCACTTGATTGATCTAATGAAAAAGTGTTTCCGGTATTACCACTCACTATTGTGTAAGAAAGTTGCTGTCCCTGATCAGGATCACTGGCTATAATAGTACCGACTTCAGTACCTTGATTTGAGTTTTCGTCGATATTAAATCCCTGATCGTCAATTTGAGGATCTTCATTTACATTTTGCACATTAATTGTAACCGTTGCTGACGATGATAGGTTGGCATTGTCGTGAACACTTACCTGAAGGTTGAACTGCTCATTTGATTCAAAATTCAAGTTTTGACTATTTACTACGCTGATGACCCCGTTAGACGAGTTTATACTAA